>NZ_CP097843.1:1031576-1375434 GCF_023611505.1 Streptococcus oralis
GATGTTTGTGAAATGGGTAAATCCAGTTTCATGGCATCTATCAAGAGATGCTCAGGTTGCGGACGGAGCTGGGAGATTGCTTCCTTCATGGCTAGTTTGGTTGCTTCGTAGATATTGACTTGGTCGATGACTTGATTATCCATGATACCAATGCCGATTGACAAAGCTTGGTTCTGAACGACTTGGAAAATCTCCAGATGTTTCTTTTTAGGAATTTTTTTGCTGTCGTTGAGACCTTTAATCTTGCAATTTTTAGGTAAAATAACGGCTGCAGCGACTACAGGACCAGCCAGAGGGCCACGGCCAACCTCGTCAACACCTGCTATCAAGGTCAATCCTTGCTTGTAAAGTTCTTTTTCGTAGGAAAGCATGGATTCCAAACGAAGCTCCTCATCCAATTCAGCTTGAATGGCTTTTTTACGCTTGCTGATTTCCTTTTGAACTCCAGAGCGATTGTCCTTTTCAAGTTTTAAAAAAATAGGGCTATCTAAGTCCTTGACTGTTGCAAGGAGTTCTTTGATTTCTTTAATCGTCGCCATCTAGGTCTTCCAATGTATCTAAGGTATAGTTACCGAGTTTTCCATCACGAACTTCCTTCACGAAAAGACTGTAAAAACGGTCGTAGTCGTCACGGAAACCGAGGGCACGGGTCATATCCATGATGATAACAG
Source organism: Streptococcus oralis (assembly GCF_023611505.1). NCBI lineage: Bacteria > Bacillati > Bacillota > Bacilli > Lactobacillales > Streptococcaceae > Streptococcus > Streptococcus oralis. Next base: position 1,032,248 of record NZ_CP097843.1, read on the forward strand.
GTGCTTCTTCTTCAATTTTCATTTGTTTGAAACGTTCAGCTAGCTTATCTGGATAATGTTTTTTGAAATAATTGAGACCAAAAATGGTCACTTCATCCATAGGAAGCAACTGGTCTTTAATTGCTCCTGTTAGGGCTAGTTTCAGTGCGACGGTATCATCTTCAAACTTAGGCCAAAGAATCCCTGGTGTGTCTAAGATTTCAAGGTCTTTATTGGTTTTGAGCCATTGTTGCCCCTTGGTAACACCTGGTTTATTGCCGACCACTGCAATCTTTTTCCCAGCCAAACGGTTCATGAGAGTTGACTTACCAGCATTTGGAATTCCAATAATCATGGTACGCAAGGTTTCGATTTTGATACCGCGTTCTTTCTGGCGTGCAATCTTATCAGCCATGAGCTTTTTAGCAGCATCGGTCACAACTTTTACAGTAACTTGCTCTTTGGAGTTGATAGCCAGAGTTTGAATTCCTTGTGATTCAAAATACTGACGCCATTCTTTGGTCATTGCTGGATCTGCTAAGTCCGCTTTATTTAAAATCAAGAGCTTCGGTTTATCACCCACAATCTTGTTTAACATAGGATTTTGACTAGATGAAGGTAGCCGAGCATCCACCAAAATCGTCACAAAATCAACAAATTTTAGATTCTCCTGAACTTGTCGCCGAGCCTTAGACATGTGGCCCGGGAACCATTGAATTGTAGCCATAAATTTCCCTTTCCGACTAAAAAAACGTAGTAAAAACGTTTTCTCTCTTACCATCTATTCTATCATAAATTAGGAACTTTTGCACAGGCTTTGACCACAACAAATGATAAATAGTAATCGTCCGAAATATCCTTGATACCAGCAACAATTGACTTGACTTTTTTTACTGGAGAGTATATACTTAGTGTATACAAATTCATGGAGGTAGAGCGATGAATACAGTAAAGACTCGGAAGGTGGGGAATTCTCTCACTGTGACCATTCCTAAAAATTTGGGGATGACAGAAGGACAAGAAATGGTCGTCTACAAGGGGATAGATGGAGTCATTGTCTTAGCTCCAAAACTAAAAGATCCTTTTGATGGAATTACTGATTTGAGAATGACAAACGATTTTGAAGAGGTAAGGTCACTTGATAGCGAAATCTGAGTATATTCCTGAAAAGCAGGATATCATTTGGCTGGACTTTGATCCATCAGTCGGTCGAGAAATCCAGAAACGGCGACCTGCCTTGGTCGTTTCTAGGAGAGAATATGCCTTGCAAACTGGTTTTGTGGCTGTCTGTCCTATCACTCACGGTCAACAACGATTGGCAGAAAAAGGCTTGCTCGTTCCTGTCTCGTCGGATAAGGTAGATGGCGCTGTCAATCCATTTCAACTTTATACCTTTGATTTTCGGATGCGTAATGCTCAAAAAATAACAAGAATGGACACACAATGTTTTCAAAAAGTCGTCCAACTTTACCAGTACATCTTCGGAGATACTTAAATCCTACCATGCATAGACAAGGTAGGATTTTTTCTATATGAGCAATCTATCTAAAAACAGGTGAAGGCAATTTGTCAAAATCCCTCTAATCCAGCTTTCTTGTGCTGATGATAGATCCTCTGCTTGAAGGCATTCTTTTAGAAAATCGCGGACTTGTTCTGGAGCAATCTCAAACTCAAAGGCCTTCATCTTGTAGAAAAAGTCAATGAGATGCTCAGATAAGTAACCATCTGAAAAGGGTACTTCTCCACTTTTTCGATACTCTAGTAAGAGTCGAGAAAATCTGGCTTTTTCATCAGGCAAATCACGAAAATAGGAATTAAGAAGCCAAGTCTGTTTCTGCTTTCGTTCAATAGGATCTTGATTTGCAATACGCTGATCCTTTTCCAGCTCCTTTTGGTTTTGTTTAGCCTTGATAGCCCGTTCGTCTCTATTTTTACCAAAGAGGATTTTCTCCCATTTTCGTTCTTCTTGGGTCAAGGTTTCTGTAAAGCCAAAGTAATCTTGATAAGCGCGTTCTGCAGGTCCCATGGCAAGAATGAGGTTGTCAGCGTATTGCTTGGCGATTTTATCTCTTTTCTTGCGTTCTTTCTCTGCTTGAATCCGTAAATGCTGCTCGTAGTCGATTTTCTCCTTGCCTAATTTGACAAGGTAGAGTTGGTCATCGGACTTACCAAGTAGAAAAGGTTTGATACACTTTTCCAGCACTTCTTCCATACGGGCCTTCTTCTTTGGCTCTGCCTTGGTCCAACTTCCTCCTTGAAAGACTTCTAGGAAGAGCCGATAATCTTTCTCAGGCGAGAATTGATTGCCACGATTGGCTTTGAAAACACCTTTCTCCCAAAACCATTTTAGAAGTCGTTCGTCAAAGTCGCTTTTATTAACCTTGATTTTTTCCTTTTTCTTGACTTTTCCAGTCAGATTTTCAAGCTTTCTGAGAAGTTTTTCTTCCTCTTCTAGTTTCTGGTCGAGGCTAATACGATGAAAATGCCGAACACAGTCACTGCCGATAGGAAAGAGACGTTGTCCTGTGACATTGTTAAAGAGTTCGTAAGCGTATTTAATAGTATTTCCGCAGATACAATTACTGCGCCCAATACCATTAAAAATCAAGGAAACTTCATTCCATTCCTTGGTAGCTTGATCCCAAGTATCAGCTTTTGAAGCCTGTAACACTGCATCATGCAGGGATTTTCTAACTGGAAGTGGCATGAGGTCTCCTTTCTAGATTATACTTTTACAACTTGAACCTCGTCTTTACCGAGTAAAATCAAGTATTTTTCTATGTTTTGAATCGAATAGGCTCGTGATAAGGCTTCTCCATATAGAGCTAACTGACTACGATAGCGGTCTATGAGTTGACTTGGTTCATCGTAACGGTCTGTCTTATAGTCAAAGAGGACAATTCGGTCTTGATAGAGTAAATACCCATCTAGAATTCCACGAACCACAAAGTTCTCTTGGCTCTTTTCATCTCGTTTGAGCATGGAAAAAGGTTGCTCACGATAGATATAGTCAGTATTAGCGAGAATTTCCTGACCAAGTGCTGTATCAAAGAAAGCTAGGATTTTAGAAAGATTAATCTTGTTTCTGACAGCTTGACTAGTTTGAACTTGTTGCAGAGTTTCTTCCAGAGTGGCAAGTGTTGGTTGCTGACTGAGGTCAATTCTCTGCATCAGTTCATGGGTGGCACTACCAATCTCAGATCCAGTGACTTTTTCTTTAGTTGAAAAATCTGGCAAATCAAAGCTGATTTTCTTCTCAGTTGATTGAGTTTGGTTAGCAATTTGAACACCCTCCATATCCATAACGGGTTCGTAGAATTTCTTGATTTGACTTGGAGTTTGAACACTTGGTAATTCAATGGCTGCGCGGTGAAGAGTATTATAAACTTCCACCTCTTTCAGCATTTCAAGGGCTTCTTTAATCGTTTCAGACTGGCGGTTGTCAGCTTGAGAGCTATCTTGTAGAGGACTCTTGTTTTCCAACTCTCCGATAGCTTCTCTGGTCAGCTGATCTTCACCAACAAAACGATAGCTAAAGTTGAGATTGTCCTTGGCAAATACTTTAGTAATAGCCCAGATCCAATCTTGGAAATTTCTTGCTTGCAGTCTGGTATTGCTATCTAATTTTCCGTTATTTGCTGCTGGGTATTCCTTGGCTTCCAGCTTTTCACGAGAACCCTTACCGACAAGATAAAGCTTTCTCTCAGCTCTCGTCATGGCAACATACAGCAGACGCATCTGCTCTGAATAACTAGCCAATTGCAGTTCTTTCTCATTCTGGATATAAGTTAGACTAGGAATGGAGAGTTTGATGGTTTTAGGATAGTGTGCTTCCACTGCTCCTGTTTCCACCTTAGAAATGTATTTGACACCAAGCCCATTTTGACGGCTGAGAATGACGTCTGACATCGAGTCTTGCTTGTTGAAGTCCTGATCCATGTTGAGGATAAAGACATAAGGAAATTCCAGCCCTTTGCTCTTGTGAATAGTCATGAGTTCCACGGCATCTTTTGGCGGTGCGACAGCCACGCTTGCAAGGTCATGCTGGGCTTCTAGGACTTGGTCAATCATACGTATAAAACGCGACAAGCCCTTGAAATTACTCTTTTCAAACTGGTCTGCTCTCAAAGCTAAAGCATAGAGATTGGCTTGTCTAGCAGGACCGTTAGGCAAGGCTCCAACATAATCATAATAAAAACGGTCGTTATAAATCTTCCAAATCAAATCATAAAGGGAGTGAGTTTTGGCATACAAGCGCCAAGAATCCAAAATATCCATGAACTGATTTAATTTTTCCGCTAAAGCTGTGTGAATTAAGTCCTTCAGTTCAGTTTCCTGTTTTTGAGCATGAAGCAGTTTCTCATATAGATTTTCTTGGACTTTATCTTCTACTTTCTGAAGAGACAAGCGTGCCAACTCGTCCTCATCAAAGCTAAACATTGGGGACTTCATAAGGGCAACCAAGGCATAGTCTTGCAGGGGATTGTGGATGACACGAAGGGTGTCTAACATGACTTGCACTTCTAGGGATTGAAGGTAGTTGTTTTGTTCGCCGTCGGTTTTAACAGGAATCCCGTACTCAGACAGGGCGAGGAGAATCTGGTCATTTCGACTGCGGCTAGAGGTCAAAAGGGCAATTTCCTTAAAGACTACACCTTTCTCTCGATGGAGCTTCAAGATTTCCTTGATAACTAGGCGCATTTCTCCTGTGAGTTTTGTTTCTGTTTGGCTCTCTTCCTCCTCTTGTCCGCTGTCGTCCTTATCGTAGAGGAGAAATTCTGCCTTGTTGTCTGGATTGGGAGTTAGTTTGGTATTGGCAAAAACAAGCTGGTGCATGCTATCATAGTTGATTTCGCCGACCTCTTGGTCCATAAGGCGTCCAAAAACATCATTGGTTGCTGACAACACTTCTAAACTGCTACGGAAATTCTCCTTGAGGAGAATCAACTTGCCTTCTTTAGGATTTTGTGCATAGCGTTGAAATTTTTCATTGAAAATCTGCGGGTCTGCCTGACGGAAACGGTAGATGGACTGCTTGATATCCCCCACCATAAAGCGATTGTGGCCATTAGACAACAATTCCAGCATCCGTTCTTGAATGTGGTTGGTATCCTGATACTCATCGACCATGACTTCGTGGAATCGTTCCTGATAAGCCTTGCGGACTTGTGGGAAATTCTCTAAAATTTCAATGGTGTAATGGCTGATATCAGCAAACTCAAAGGCATTTTCCTGGCGTTTACGTTCACGATAAGCCTCCACAAAATCACTCATAAATGTTTGGAAAGTTTTAGATAACTCCCAGGTGTCTCCATGATAACGTTCTTGATAGTCGAGAATTGTTATCTGGTCTGCTAGTTGTCCAAGTTTAGCAAACTGGGCCTTTCTTTCTTCGTTGTAGGCATCAGCCAGTGGTTTCAAATCGGCCTTACGACTAGAATTAGCTAGAGCTCTACCATTTTTTTCTTTCGAGATGGCGACAACACGCGTAAGCACTGCTTGATAAGCCTGGCTATCGGACTCTTGATTTAAGGAACCAATTTCATCCAGAACCAACAGCACATTTTCTAAATAGGTAGCTTTTGGAAACTCCTTGGCATCGTTATCCAGATGATAACGGAGGAAACTTTCCAAATCCCATAGCGCCTGTTTGATTTGCTCAGTTAATTTGTCTTTTTCAATTACAAAGTCAGCTTCTTCAAACCCTTTGAGGAAAGAGTTACTCAACCATTTTTTGGGGCTACTGGTGGATTGGAGGAAATCATAGATTTTGTAGACTTGCTGGCGCAGACCTCGTTCATCCTTGCCACGTCCAGCAAAGTTCTTGACCAATCGACTAAAGCTCTCTTTATTTTCACCTTGGTAATGATCTTCAAAAACCTGATGAAAAACCTCATTTTTTAAGAGTAACTGTTCACTTTCATTTTGTAGAATACGGAAGTTCGGTGCGATATCAATCAGATAGCCATGTTTGCCGAGGAACTTTTGTGTGAAGGAGTCCATGGTTCCGATGGCCGCGTTTGGTAGTTCTGCCAACTGTCTTCCCAAGTGTTGTTTGAGATCAACATCATCGGTTTTTTGGATTTGCTGGCTGATTTTTTTCTCCAAGCGTTCTTTTAGTTCAGTGGCAGCCTTGACGGTAAAGGTCGAGATAAAGAGTTGAGAAATTTCGACACCACGGGCTAATTGGTCCAGAATGCGCTCTGCCATGACAAAGGTTTTCCCAGAACCAGCAGACGCTGAAACGAGGATATTTTGACCAGAAGTGTAGATGGCTTCGATTTGCTCGGCTGTTTTCTTCTGTTCCTTGCTCGAATTCGCTTCTGCTTCTTGCAATTTTTGAATCTCTTCCTCAGTTAAAAAGGAAATGGGCTTCATCGATTCAACTCCTCTCTCATTTTCTCAAACCAAGCTTGCTTGAGTTTTTCTCCGACCAGACGCTTACCGTCAGCCGAGTCCAATTTTTCTAGGAAACGGGCTTGACCCAAGTGGTAATTGGCTTCAAAACCTGTAATGGCTTGGTGTTGCTGAACGTACGGGGCAATGCTTCTGCCGTTTTCTGTGTATGGATTGATAGCGAACTGGCCTTCTAAAATCTTCTCAGCTGCTTTCTTGTACAGGTGGGCATTATAGTCCAGTAAGAGTTGGAATTCCTCGTCTGTCAGCTGATTGGCCTTGTTTTTGTTATAAAATTCGCCCAAATGACTGCTTTCTTTTTCTAAAAAGAGTCCCTGGTATTTCATAGACTTGCTGGCTTCTGCTACTGCTCCAGCCAAACTCTTAACAGCTAATAAAGATTGGACAGGTTCAGCCATTTCCAAGTACATAGCGCCGAAAAAGTTCTGCTCTCCTTCTCCCTTAAGAGCAGCAAGATAGGTTGGTAGTTGGGAATTGAGCCCATTAAAGAAATTCGGAAACTGGAACTGGGTCAAACTAGACTTGTAGTCTACCACTCCTAACGCTCCATCAGCTTTCAAACGGTCAATACGGTCAACCTTGCCTCGCACATGAACACTTCGCCCATTATCCAATTGAATAAATGCCTGGTCTTTGCCGCCAAATGTTGCCTCTTCTTGGATGGTTTCAATTGCTGGATTATGACGTAGGATGTGGCCAGTGGTCCGAGCGACATCAAGCAGAACTTCCTTGGTAAACTGAGCTTCCAAACTTTCCTGATAAATAGCTTCAAATTCGCGTTCTTGGCTGGTTTCTTGAATAGCTTGTTCCAAACGCTGATCAAACGGATTTTCAGTAGGCAGTTTCAAAGCCCGTTCAAAAATACGATGCAAAAAATTCCCGTGACTGCGAGCATCTGGGCGCAGGCGTAATTCTTCCTGCAAACCAAGGACATAACGGAGGAAATAACTGTATTCATTGCGGTAAAACTCCGTCAAACCAGAGGTAGACAGGTAAAACTCTTTGTCAGCTGGATAGAGAGCCTGCAAGGTCTCTTTCTCTAATGGTTTGCTACTTGGACTAGTTGGGATAGCTGGATTTGTAAGGCCTTTTTGATCTAGTTTTTTCCCCATCACACGAGCCAAAACCTTGACAAAGGTCAAATCTTGCTCTCTATCACTCGTCTCGCCCTGCTGGTGATAGGCAACTAAGCTAGACAAGAGACTGTGATAAGAACCCATATCTTCCTTAGACAGACCTTTGTGATGAATCTTCTTCTCTGTCCGATTAAATCCAAAACTCACCAATTCCTGAAGATAGGCCGATTCTTTACTCTCATTTTCATTGAGGAGACTTGGTGCTGACAACACCAACTGTTTGCGAGCAGAATTAACCAAGGAAAGCATAGTATAGCGATTTTTCTTGAGATTTTCACTGCTGGCAATCAGCAATTGAACGCCTTCTTCTGTCGCTTGGTTTAGTCTCTGTCTTTCTTCATCTGTCAAAAGACTGGTATTTTGCGCGATTTTTGGTAAATTGTCCTGAGTCAGCCCAATGGCATAGACAAAGTCAGCTGTCAGTGGTGCAATCAAATCGTAACTCTGCACCAGAACAGTGTCCACTGTCGCTGGAATAGTGCGATACTGAGATAAACTCATCCCTGAATGGAGCAAGGCTAGGAAGTCCTCCAGACTAACTTGTGAACCATCAAAAACTGTCGCAAATTGTTCTAAAACATGACTAAAAGCTTTCCAAACTTCGGCTTGTCTTTTCTGTTCTAGAGCTTCCATAGTAGCTGTCAAGTCTTGCATCTGCTTGCTTAAAGCAGCGTTTGTTAGAAAAGTATTCCACTTTTGCAAGAGATTTTCGGTCTTTTGCTTCCGACTGGCAAATAAGGTTTCAAGTGGAGCCAAAACTCGCAGACGAATGGCGTTCAAACGTGCCAAATCAAATTTTCCGTGGTGGGATTTTGTGAAGGGCTGCTGAAAAGCTGGCAAGCCATTGATGCCAAGATAGCGGAGATATTGCTCAAAAGCATCAATATCAGCTTGGCTAAGGTCAGTATACAGACCAGTTCTGAGGAGATTAATCAAATCCTCCTGACGGAAACGGTAGCGTTTCAAACGTAAAATAGACTCCACATACTGGGTTAAGGGATGATGGGCCATGGATTCACTTCTACCAAGATAGAACGGAATCTGGTACTGGTCAAAAATAGTTTTCAGTGATAACTGATAAGAAGCTACATCTCCCAAGAGAATACGAAAATTCTTGTAACTCAGGTCTGGATGGTCATGTAATTTCTGACGAATGCTACGGGCTACTAGTTCCAACTCCTCTTTTTGTGTCAAACAAGACCAGATTTGCAAATTTTCACGGTCCTTCTCATCGACATCTAAAGCGAGTTCTGAAAAGTCATAAGAAGACTCCAGCAAACGAGAGGCCTTGTCAAAACTATCTATTTTCTCATGAGTCTGAGAACGATCCTGAGCAGGTGTTTGGTATTTTGCCCCCAAATGATGGAGGAATTCCACACTGGCTTGGTAGAGATTTCCTTCAGTGAACGGACTGGTATAGGCCTTCTTGCTTGCATAAGCGCCAATGACAATCTCGACTCCTTTGCGATGGAGCAGATCCACTACACGCTCTTCTTCAGCAGAAAAACGGGTAAATCCGTCGATGACTAAGGCAATCTGACTGAAATCACTACTTACCTTATCATTCTCAATAGCCTCAATCAAATGGGACAACTGATTTCCCTGAGCCAACTGACTTTGATTGAGATAGGCTGTTACTTTCTCGAAAATCAAGAGTAAATCTGCTCTCTTGTCCTCATCGGTCAAACTTTCCAAGTCCAAAAAGCTCATCTGAGCAGTTGTCATCTCGTGATAAAGTTCAATCAGCTGCTGGATAAATTGAGGGTCCTGTTTAATCGCACCATAAACTCGTAACTCTTTGGAGTCCAGTTCCGCAAGACATTTATAAAAGGCCATCCCAAGACCGATATCATCAAGACTGGTCTTTGTAGGCAAGTCATTTAAAACCAGGTAACGAGCCATCTGAGCAAAGCGCGTGACGGTAATCGCAAAAGAAGCCTGCTGGGACAAGCATTCCAGCACGGCACGTTCCTTTTCAAAAGAAAGAGAGTTGGGAGCAATGTAGAAAACCCGCTTACCAGCAACAACCAGCTCTTCCGCCTCTCTGGTCAAGATTTCTGTCAAAGAAGTCCGAATATCAGTATACAGTAATTTCATCTCAGCCTCGTTACACTTTCTGTCATTATCCTATATTATACCATGATTTAGCCGAAGATTCTGCCTCCTTATCACCAAAATATGCTATAATAAAAGCAAAACACATAGAAAAGGAAGTCTTATGATTAAACTACTAGCCTTGGATATGGACGGAACCCTCCTTAATGAAGCCAAGGAAATCCCACAAGCCCACATTACTGCCATTCACCAGGCTATTGAAAAAGGCGTCAAATTGGTTCTCTGTACGGGTCGACCGCTTTTCGGTGTTCTTCCTTATTACAAAAAACTGGGTCTTGATCTCCAGAATGAGTATGTCATTGTCAATAACGGTTGCTCAACTCACCAGACTAGTGACTGGAGTCTAGTTGACTGGCAAGAACTCAGTCCAGCTGACATTGAATACCTCTATGACCTGTCTGAAAAAAGCGACGTCCAGTTGACTCTTTTTGATGAAGAACATTATTTTGTCCTCGGTGGTAAGCCAAATGAAATTGTTCAAAATGATGCCAAGCTAGTCTTTTCAGACTTGACTGAAATTTCCCTTGAGGAAGCCACTAGTGGCAAATATCGGATGTTCCAAGGTATGTTTTTGGGCAACGAAGAGCAAACAGACGATTTTGAGCAGCGTTTTGCGAAGGAACTCTGCCAACGATTCAGTGGAGTTCGTTCGCAGCCTGTCATTTATGAAGCAATGCCCCTTGGAACGACCAAGGCTACTGCTCTTTCACGACTAGCTGAGATTTTGAAGATTGATTCCTCAGAAATCATGGCCATGGGCGATGCTAATAACGATATCGAAATGCTCCAGTTTGCAGGACTTGGCATTGCTATGGGAAATGCTAGTGACCATGTCAAATCTCTTGCTGATGCCGTTACAGCAAGCAACGATGAAGATGGCGTCGCGCGTGCCATTGAGAAATATATTTTATAGAGAAAATTCCCAGTTAAATCCTTAACTGGGTTTTTGACATTTTAAAAATCAGAAAACTTTAGAAACTCTTTAGAAATACTTGAGCTTTCTTTGATTTCTATAGCTTATACTAAAGTTAGAAAAATAAATCAAAAGGAGAAAATCATGAAAACAGTACTCGAAATTCATGGACTGACCAAAGAATTTGGTAAACAAGCTATTCTTCAAGATCTTAGTCTAACGATAAAAGAGGGAGATATTTATGGTTTAATTGGAAAAAACGGAGCAGGTAAAACTACTCTTATTAAAATCATTACACAACTACTGTTTTCGGATACAGGAACTGTTTCCCTCTTTTCTAGTCAATCGGAAAATGAATGGACCAAGGCTTTATCTCGAGTAGGTTCGGTTATCGAATCACCTGTAGCTCATAATCACTTAACAGCCTATCAAAATCTGAAATATTATTGTATGATTCGCCATATTCCAAATGCTGATAAAGTCATTCGAGAAACACTGGATTATGTAGGTTTGTCTGATACAGGTAAGAAAGTCTTTCGTGATTTCTCGCTAGGAATGAAACAAAGACTTGGCATTGCCATTGCTCTTCTATCTAAACCCGACTTCCTTATTCTTGATGAACCCATTAACGGTCTCGATCCGATTGGAATCAAAGAATTTCGTCTGATGATTCAACGACTCAATCAAGAAAAAGGAATAACCATTCTCATTTCTAGCCATATCTTGTCAGAACTCTATCTCTTAGCTAATCGCTTTGGAATTTTGGATCAAGGTAAGATTATCCGTGAAATCAGCAAAGCTGAATTTGAAACGCTAAGTGAGGATTATATTGTGCTCAGAACAAGCGATAAAGAAAGAGCATGTCAAGTATTGAAAGAACAAATCCAACTCCAGTTCAAGGTTGTTAATCCAGAAAATGAAATCCATATCTTTGGGAATGAACAAGATGTCAAACAGATTCTTAAGAAATTAACTTTGGCAGATGTTGCTATTGACGAGATTTACTATGCCCGTCAAAACCTAGAAGAATACTTCACACAATTGGTAGAATAGGAGAAAAATCATGATACATACCATTCAAGCAGATTTTTACCGTCTCTTTCGCTCCAAAGGATTCTGGATTACAGAATTCATTCTCTTTGCTCTCATGTTAATGGGTGCTACTATCGGAGCTACAGGACATCTGATGTCAGTAAATACCACACCTGAAACAGAATTTCCGACCAAAGGTTGGGACGGCATCCAAGCTCTTATCAACGCGTCTAGCAATGGTTCAAACCTCGTTTTTCTCTGCATTGTTCTAGCATGTCTCGTTCTTGGAGTTGATCTAATCGGCAAGCTTTATAAAAATAGTTTGACTGTTGGTGTTTCTCGTACAGAGTTTTTCCTTGCTAAATCCTTTGTACTAGCAAGCATCGCTCTCTTGCAACTCATCGCCAGCCTTGTGATTGCTTTTGTTCCCTCAACCCTACTAAACGGACTTGGTACAATGCCTGATGGTTTTGTTACTAATCTCCTCTTGACGATTTCCCTTCAATTTCTCTGCCTTCTCGCTTGGCTTTCGATTGTTTCCTTTATTCTCTACCTAACTCATTCTTATCTTGCCGTATTTATTGGTTATCTGATTAGCTCTATCGTCCTTTCTATGCCAATGCTTGTTTTCCCAGACATTGAAATTCTACGATATTTAATTCTAGATTTTGCCTATGCTATGACTACTAATAGTCAAGCTATTCTCTATACCATCACGATTTGCGTAACGGTCATACTTTTCTTCTCTTTCAGTGGACTGACTGTTTTCAAGAAGAAAAGCTTATAAAAAGGACCTCCTCTAAACTTATAGAGGAGGTTTCTTCTGTTAAAAATAAATAAAGACTGAAAACCATTCTCCATCAGTGGCTAGCTTCATATCCGCTCCAAGAAGATGAACTAATTCCTCAGTAATATAAAGACCTAAACCAGAGGATTCTTCTGTATCCGACATATTTTCAGAATAAAAACGATTGCTGAGATTGTCTATATTCTTGATAGGTTTTTTGACTAGATTATCTATTTCCAAAACAAGTCCTTTTTCTTCCTTTTTCAAAGAAAGTCGAGCCTTCTCCTTGCCGTGCTTGAGAACATTTCCAAGGAGGTTTTGTATAATTCGATCAAGCAAGTCCTCATCAGTCGTCGTTTTCAATCCTGGTTCGACGTTAAAATCAAGAACAATACGTGAAGATTGAAAAACGTCGTAATAGGCTAAAGTCTTTTTCGTTATAAAAGTTGATAAATCAAGCTCTTCCAGTTTCGGTTTGACTGCTCCTTCCATCAAATGACGATATTCAAGAAGAGCTTCCAAACGTTTGGAAACCAAATCCTGATGATGGGCTATTTTGCTTAAAGTTTCCTGACTATTATCGGGGTGTTTTATTAGTTGCTGAGTATATCCTGAAGCGATTGTCAAAGGTGTCCGAATATCATGAGCGATGTTACTGATTGCCATATCTAGGGTGCGTTTTTCACGCTTCATGATTAGCTGATTTTGCTCCACTTCTTGAAATAGATTCTCAATTTGGTTATGTAGACGCAAAATGGTCTTTGAAAAGAAATTTACCCCGATCCTCTTCATGCTACCAGAGCGAATCTTTTCTTCGATTTGTCTGCTTAAATCTCTAATTGCTATATGATAGCGAATCAAAGAAATCGCCAAAATAATGTTAGTAAGGAGTAATATTGATATCAAAATGTAATTCATTATTTGTCTCCTTTTAATCGAACACCAACTCCCCAAATGGTTTCAATGTACTCATGATTTGGATCCAGTTGATACAGTTTTTTACGGAGATTGCTTAGATGGGTGTTGAGCGTATTGTCTCCAGGCAGGTAACTTTCTTCCCAAATCAATTCATAGAGTTCTTCCTTGGTGAAGATTTTTTTAGGATGATGGAGCAACATTTGAAGAATCTGGCACTCTTTCTTTGCAAGGCGAATGGTTTCAGTTGTGCTACTTATTTCAAAACTATCCGCATCGAATTGGATATTTTTAAAGTTTTGCACGAGGTTATCAATTTCTCTTCGATCTCCTGACTGATGTTCACCACTTTGGCGTAATTGCACAGTGACTCTGGCAAAGACTTCGTCCAAATCAAAAGGTTTTACTACATAATCATTGGCACCGTCTAGTAGATATTGGCTGATGAGCTTTTTATCACCTAAAGCAGTAAGCATGATGACCGGAGTCTGATTCGTTTGTCGAATAGCTTGCAAGACTTGGTCACCATTTTTCCCAGGGAGCATGATATCTAGTAAAACGAGATCAATGCCACCTTTGTCAAATTGCATGATACCTTCTGTGCCAGAAAATGCTTGGATCACCTCGTGTTCCTCTGTAAGAAGGGTTCTTAAAATTTCCTGGATTTCATTATTATCTTCAATTACAAGTATGCTCGCCATAAACCTCGTCCTTTCTAAAACTATTATAACATGTTTTGTTAGGAATTCCAGATACAGAAAAGCTCCTCTCACATTTTAAGTAAGATGGAGCTAATGGAAATTGAATCTATTTAACCAAATAAGCAATCAAAGTTATGATCCATAGATGAGTCGGGTAGAAAATATAAAAGAAATATTTACTCCAGCTGGTTTCTTGTCCTCGCTGTCCATTATACAAGGCTATAAAAGGAAATACGGTGATAAAGAGCCAGTCAGAATTGTAAAGCATCATTTCTAGTGTTTGGTGCCAAGTGTCGTAAATTTGGATGGAAGTCACTAACAAGAAGGCCCACAGAAAGGCATATAGGAGATTTCGCAATCCCTTGCGATTTCGACAAGAGTAACTAATCAAGAGAAATGGCAACATGGTGATGCCACCCTCAGTAAAAAGACAACCGAAAATCAAGAGCCCAGCAACTCCAATCCGACGCCATAATTTCTCTTTTTTATCCAGCTCTTTTCTGGGAAAACCAAGCCAAAGCATGGTGACACCGATAGCCAAAGTCAAGAAAATGTTGTTATTAACCATTACTCCCTTAGAGGAAAACAGGGCATTGAGTAGGCTATTTCCAACAAACATGATAAGCGCCCAACTCCAGAGACGGATGAGGTAGTTTTTCAAATTTTGAGTATGGATAAAACCTTCCATAGCCATATAGGCAAACCAAACTCCTACACAACGGGTCATAGCGTGGAAAATACCTTCCCACATAGGAGAAATAATTCCGGTGATATGAGGAATATGGTCTAAAACCATTATTGCAGCCATCAGATACTTCAACTGCGTCGCATTCCATTTTTTCATAATAAACCTCTTTCTTTTTGATCTATATAGAGTATAGCATACATTTCTACGCATAATCGTACACCCATCTTACATTTAAAAAGCCTATCTTACATTTTTGTAAGACAGGCGTGAATATCAAAAGTTTATTATGAAAGTTACCTTCTAGTCCGTAATTCGTTGGTACATTTCTGGTCTTCTATCTCGAAACAGTCCCCAGTTGAGGCGTTCGCTTGCTCCCTTATCAAGGTCATAGGTCGCTAACAGAATTGCTTCTCCTTGTCTTTCAGCTCGCTCTAGAATAGCTCCTGTTTCATCCGTCATAAATGATGAACCGTAGAAGTTAAGACTAGAGCTTTGTCCGCCATTTTTCTCACTTGGAGTGACTTCTTCCAAACCGTAACGATTGGCTGCAATGACTGGAACAATATTTGCTGCTGCGTGCCCCTGCATAGTACGTTGCCAGTGACCACAACTATCCGTATCCAAAATTGGCTCTGAACCGATGGCGGTTGGATAAAAGAGTAATTCAGCACCATTCAATGCAAGACAGCGCGCTGTTTCAGGAAACCATTGATCCCAACAGATGCCGATCCCAATCTTAGCATAGCGAGTGTCCCAGACCTTGAAACCTGTGTTACCAGGCGTAAAGTAAAACTTTTCTTGATAATAATGATCATCTGGTATGTGGGTCTTTCGATAAACGCCCAGCACTTCCCCATTTGCATCAATGACGGCGATAGAGTTATACAAGACATTGCCATCTTTTTCATAGAAACTGATCGGTAAAACGACCTTTAGCTCCTTGGCAATTCCTTTAAAATGCTGAATGCCTGTATTTTCTGTCACGGACTGGGCAAACTGATAGTAGTCATACTGGCGTTCCTGACAGAAATAAGGACGTTCAAACAACTCAGGCAAGAGAACGATTTGTGCGCCTTTCTCTGCAGCTTGGCGAACTAAACGTTCAGCTGTTTGGATATTTGTTGCTACATCCTTAGCACATTGCATCTGGATCGCTGCAACTCTTACATTTCTCATCTTTTTCTCCTATTCTGGGATTTGTTGGGTGATACAGTGGATATTGCCACCACCTAAGAGAATATCTCTGGCTGGTATTCCGACAACTTTACGGTCTGGGAAACACTTACTGAGAATATCTAAAGCCACTTGGTCGTTTACATCCTCAAACTGGGGAACCAAGACAGACTTGTTGGCAATATAGAAATTGGCATAGGAAGCCGCAAGACGTTCACCCGCATAGCGCTCTTCTTCCCCCTCTTCATAGATGTAGCCTGGCAAATCCTCTTCGGTTACAAGTTGATGAAGCGCTGGGATTGGCAATTTATGAATAGTGAAGGGACGACCTTTTGCATCTGTTTCCATTTCTAAAAGAGCAAGGTCAGCTACAGACATGGCATACTGAGGATCACTTTCGTCGTCTGTCCAAGCTAGAACAAGTTCTGCAGGGCCAACAAAAGCAGCAACATTGTCAACGTGTTCATTGGTTTCGTCCTGATAAATACCATAGGGAAGCCAGATAACTTTTTCAGCGCCAAGGCTTTCTAATAAGGTGTTTTCGATTTCCTCTTTACTGAGATGAGGATTGCGTCCAGGACTGAGTAGGCAACTTTCAGTCACAAGAATGGTTCCTTGACCATCGCTGTGTATGGCTCCGCCTTCTAGTACAAAAGGTTTAGCATCATAAACAGGCATTTCCAAGGCCTCAGCAAAACGACTAGCTACTTGGTCATCTGCTTCATAGTCTTGATAAAGACCATCGACTGCACCACCCCAGGCATTGAAAGACCAATCGACTGCCAACTTTTCTCTTTTATCATTGACGAGAATAGTCGGCCCAGTATCACGCGCCCAGGCATCATTGGTAGGAATATCTAAATAAACGACCTTGTCTCCTAGATAGGACTGGGCTTCAGATAGATAGTCCTGCTCCACCAAAAGATAAACCCTTTCTCCTTCTGCTATAGTATTGATAATCTGAGTAAATGCTCTTTTGGCAGCTTTTCCTTGAAAGGGCCATGAACCTGGTCGAGTCGGCCAGATCATGAGGGTACCATGATGGGGTTCATATTCTGCTGGCATACGAAAGCCTAATTTTTTTGGACTGTCTATCATGATAATCTCCCTTTAAAGTCTTGATAGCCGAAGGCTTTGACTAAGCTGCAGTCCCCCTGCTCGTTCATAAGATAGAGACTTGGCAAGCCAATACCGTTAAAGGTATTATTTTTAACAAAAGAATAAATGGCCATATCTTCAAAATAAAGTCTGTCTCCTATTTGAACTGGACTTTCAAAGCTATAATCGCCAATCACATCTCCCGTCAGGCAGGTATTGGAAGAAAGTCTATAAGTATGGGCTTTTTTCTGCGCCTCAAATCCATTTCTCAAAGGTGGACGATAGGGCATCTCAAGTACATCAGGCATATGGCAGGTCGCAGAGGCGTCTAAAATCAAGATCTCCATACCGTTTTCGACAATATCCAATACTTCAGTTGCTAGATAACCCGCATTGAGCGCAATGGCTTCACCCGGCTCGATATAGACTTCAAGGTTGTAAGTTTCTCGGATACGCTTGATTTCAGAAATCAGCAAATCTACATCATAATCTTCTCTTGTGATGTGGTGTCCGCCACCCATATTGAGCCATTTTACCTCATGTAAATAAGGACCAAACTGCGCTTCTACTGCTTTCAAAGTTGTCTCTAAATCCTCTGAACCTTGCTCGCAAAGGGTATGAAAATGAAGACCATCCACTAAATCCAACAAATCACTAGGGATTTTATCAAGTGTCACACCAAAACGAGAGCCAGGAGCACAAGGGTCATAAAGCGCGTGGTCACCCTGCGTTGAACATTGAGGATTGAGACGCAAACCGACACTGATACCAGCCGCTCGATAACGAGGACCATGTTTACGCAACTGTCTCTCCGAATTAAAGACAATATGGTCTGTAATTTCAAGTAATTCCTCCAAGTCCGCATCCTTGAAAGCTGGAGCAAAGACATGGACTTCCCCCGGGAATTCTTCTCTAGCTAGCTTGGCCTCATAGAGACCACTTGCAGTTGTACCAGATAGGTACTGGCTAATCAATGGATAGGTTTTGTAGAGAGAATATGCCTTCTGGGCTAGTAAAACCTTGCAACCGGCTTCTTCTTGTACATATTGTAAAATGCGACAGTTGGCCTCTAACTTTGCTAAGTCAATGACGTAAGCTGGTGTTGGTACATGTTCTAGCTTCATTAGTCCACCATTTGTGGATTTTCAACCACAACCCAAGGTAAGCCATACTCATTCAAAGCTTCCATGAATGGATCTGGATCCAATTCTTCAAGGTTGTAAACTCCAGGTTGTTTCCA
Source organism: Streptococcus oralis (assembly GCF_023611505.1). Lineage (NCBI taxonomy): Bacteria > Bacillati > Bacillota > Bacilli > Lactobacillales > Streptococcaceae > Streptococcus > Streptococcus oralis. Next base: position 1,050,442 of record NZ_CP097843.1, read on the forward strand.
AGTACCGTTTATAACTAATTTTGTCCCAATCATAGCTGGAACGCCTGTAGTGTAAGAAATTGCTTGTGAACCAACTTCTGCGTAACATTTCTGATGGTCGCAAACATTGTAGATATAGATAGTCTTTTCAACGCCATCTTTGACACCTGTAAAGATACAACCGATATTGGTTTTACCAACCGTGCGTGGACCAAGGCTTGCAGGATCTGGAAGCAAAGCTTTTAAGAATTGAATCGGAACGATGTCTTGTCCATTAAAGTTAATGGTATCCGTGCGAAGGAGACCAACGTTTGCCAAGCATTTCATGTGCGTGAGATAAGATTGACCAAAGGTCATAAAGAAACGTATCCGTTTGACTCCAGGAATGTTTTTGGCAAGTGATTCGATTTCTTCATGGTGAAGGAGATACATATCTTTTTGTCCAACTTGAGGGAAATCATACTCACGCTTGATAGACATAGCTTCGACTTCGACCCATTTTCCATCTTCCCAGTAAGAACCTGGTGCAGAAACCTCGCGGAGATTGATTTCTGGGTTAAAGTTTGTCGCAAATGGATAACCGTGGTCACCACCATTACAGTCTAAAATGTCGATATAGTGGATTTTATCAAAGTAATGTTTGAGAGCATAGGCTGAAAAGACACTAGTCACACCTGGGTCAAAACCAGATCCAAGCAGAGCTGTCAAGCCTGCTTCTTTGAATTTCTCCTGATAAGCCCACTGCCATGAATAATCAAAGTAGGCTGTAAAACCAAGTTCCTTGCAGCGTTTTTCGTAGATGGCACGCCACTCAGGATCTTCTGTATCCTCTGCCTCGTAGTTAGCTGTGTCGATATAGTGAACTCCAGTCGCTAAACAAGCGTCCATAATGGTCAAGTCTTGGTATGGTAAAGCTACGTTCAAAACGGCTTCTGGCTTGTAGCTTTCAATCAAGGCAATCACTTCTTCAACCTTGTCAGCGTCAAGGGCAGCTGTCTCAATCTTTGTACTTGTTTTGCCTTCCAGTTTAGCCTTCAAGTCATCACATTTTGACTTGGTACGGCTAGCAATCATAATCTCTGTAAAGGTTTCGCTATCTTGGCAAATCTTTGAAATAGCAACTTGGGCAACGCCCCCACATCCGATAACTAATAAACGACTCATTTTTTTCCTTCCTCTTCTTCTAAAATGTCCTCTACATACTTGGGCAACATAAAGGCTCCCACATGTAAGTTTGCAGTGTAGTATTCTGTGAAAAGCTGGCGTTTTTTCCAGCCTTCCTTGTCAAAATCTTTGACAGGGTGGTATTTTTTCGATGCAAATCCAAACAACCAATAGCCCGCTGGACTGGTTGGGATATGGGCCTGATAAACCCGACTGATTGGAAATGCTTGATTGACCTTGCGGTGCATGCTTCGGCAAGCTGACTCATCTTCGTCAAAGAAAGGACTACCATGCTGATAGATCATGATTCCGTCTTCTTTCAAGGCCCTGAAACTGTTTCCGTAAAATTCCTTGGTAAAGAGCCCTTCCGTATGTCCAAATGGATCTGTCGCATCGTTGATGATAATATCGTAATCATCCTCGCAGTTTCGCAAAAAGCGTAGCCCATTTTGGTAGTAAATGGTAACACGAGGATCGTCTAGCCCTGCGGCAAAATCTGGGAAATACTCACGACAAACCTCAACTAGCATCTCATCTGGTTCCACAATATCGATTTGTTCCAGTTCAGGATAGAGGGTTAATACTTGGGCAACACCACCGTCACCACCCCCAATAACCAATACTTTCTTAGGATTAGGATGGACAGCCATGGGTACGTGGACGGTCATTTCATTGTAAACAAAATCATCTGCATCTGAAAACAAGACATGCCCATTTAAGATCAATATCTTTCCAAAAGCTGGTGTATCCAAAACTTCGATATCCTGCCATTCACTTTTACCAGCGTAGAGTTGCTTGGCGGTTCTCAGGGACAATTTCACATCTGGAGTATGAACTTCAGAAAACCATAAATCCATCTAGTTCTCCTTTCTCTCAATAACATTAATGCGATTGACCTCTGGATCTTCCGTCCCTTGGAGAGAGCAACCACGTTCCTTGGCAAATTGGATATAGTCTACAATTTCACGTGTAATGCGTTCACCAGGAGCCAAGATAGGAATGCCTGGAGGGTAACACATGACAAATTCCCCACAGACTTGTCCAACAGACTGGTCCAGGGTCAAACTTCTTCTCTCTGAATAGAAGGCTTCTTGAGGAGACAGTACCAACTCAGGCTGGATATATTCTCCAGCAATCAAATCTTTTCCATCCCTTGAGTAGAGTCTCTTGATATCAGCTAAAGCACCAACTAAACGTTCAATGTCTTGGATGCGGTCACCGATTGAAATGTAGGCCAATATATTGCCAATATCCCCAAATTCAATCTGAATATCGTATTCGTCTCGTAGGAGATCATAAACCTCGATCCCTGTTAAGCCAATACCCTGAGTGTAAACGGACAGCTTGGTTACATCAAAATCACAAACAGACACACCGTCTATCAACTCTTTTGAGTAGGCATAGTAGCCACCTATGGCATTTATTTCACGACGAGCATACTCGGATAGCTCAATAACTTTCTCAAAAGACTCTTTTCCACGAAGAGCCAAGTTTCGTCGAGAAATATCCAAACTAGCCATAAGTAAGTAAGATGCAGATGTAGACTGGGTCAGGTTGATAATCTGACGAACGTACTCAGGATTCATCTGCTCCCCGATAAGAAGGATGGAGCTCTGGGTCAAACTCCCACCAGACTTATGCATAGAAACCGCCGCCATATCAGCGCCAGCATCCATAGCAGACAGTGGCAATTTGTCTGTAAAATGCAAATGCGCTCCATGGGCTTCATCCACTAAAACCAGCATGCCCGCTTCATGACCCATTTCCGTTAAACCCTTGAGGTCTGAACAAATTCCATAGTAAGTAGGATTGTTAATCAAAATGGCCTTGGCATCTGGATGTTCCTTAATGGCCTGGGCAACACGGTCATTTTCAAGACCTAAAGCGATGCCGATTTTAGGATCTACACTCATCTCGATATAGATGGGAATGGCACCACATAGAACCAGCGCATTGATAGCAGATTTGTGAACGTTCCGTGGCAGAATAATCTTATCTCCCGCCTTGCAGGTGGAAAGAATCATGGTTTGAACAGATGATGTTGTTCCACCAATCATGAGAAAGGCATGCGCTGCTCCAAAAGCATCCGCAGCCAGCTCCTCTGCATCCCGAATAATCGAAATGGGATGACCTAGATTATCCAAGGGTTTCATCGAATTGACATCAATGCCAACACATTTTTCTCCTAATAGTTCGACAAGTTCTGGATTTCCTCGTCCGCGTTTGTGACCTGGTACATCAAAGGGAACAATCCTTTTCTTGCGTAGCTTGACCAAGGCCTCGTAAATTGGGGCTTGGTTTTGATCTAACTTCTTCAAGACATACTCCTTTACCGTATTTTAGCACCTCAAGAAGATAAAGGCGACTAAAGGTTGACTTATGAAAAAAGAGCAGGTTTTCACCTGCTCTGCAATCTTCTGACGTTTGTATTTTGGTTTCTGTTGAGTATGTCTGTTCCTGATGTTTCCTAACTCTCTAGTAGCAAATATTACGTACTTTATTGATCGTTTCACAAGATGACGTGTGCTTTCACCACACTAAAATTTATGAATTAGGACAAGTGTCCTAACATCAACTTATAAAAGTAGGCTTTTAACCCTATCAATAATGTGGCTTTTCAACCACGCTTCGGCATTCAACCCTGCCTGTCCGTAGGCATTTTTTACTCGGGTTTATATTTGCTAGAAAACATCATCTCATTTTCTAAGCCTTATAACTATATCATGTTTATAAGAGCTTGTAAAGGATTTTGAGAAACTTTTTTAAACAATTTCTTTTTTTGTTCGCAAAATGGTATTTAACGATAAAAAGGAATCGTTTTAAATTGAAATCAAAATACAAAAACAGGAACTAAATCGATTAGTTCCTTTGTTGAATCGTAAGTATAGTCAGTTATTCAAAATCTTATCTACTTATCTCGTGCTACTTGAACAGCTAGTTCAAAATCAGTCATCATATAATTTTCATCTAGGCGGATGAGACCATAGTACTCATTCCAAAATAGCGAATCACTGTTGCTGGACCACTTTAATCCATACCATAGTTGAGTGACATCACTTGTATTTGATGGTGGAATTGACCATAGATGCTTCTTGAAAGTTTCTTGAACAAGTGGAACATCTAGTCTAGTAGTCAAGTCAAGTTCATTTAATTTGAAAGTAATAGAATGTTTTTTTGCTGCCTCAATACTGTCCTTGTTAAATCGAACCTGAATAACCTTAGAATCTTCTATAGCCACATCATGGTCCTCAGCACCGTAAAAGGAAATACTGCCCAGTACTATGCCATCTTTTGCTAGGAGATAGGGAGCGTAAGGAACAGCATTGCTATCAAGCCTGAAACCTTTTTCGATGGTAACTGTTTTATCTCCAGGATACTTTTGGAAACTGTTACTTGTCAGGAGGTCTTCATAGTCGCTACCACCATCGCCCTGTCTTACATAGATGTCAAATCCAGCGTCCATCAGCTCACTGGATTTAGTTTCAGCTAAAATGATTTTACTTTCATTAATTTGTAAAATCGGTGCTTGAGGTGGCAAACCAATCGTGAGATTAAACATGACTCCTAATAGAAAGACAAGGAAGGTTATAAGGAGGGCGAGCATAGACTTCCCAGTTCGTTTTCTTGCATTGAAAAGGGCCATTAGAGCAGGTAGGAGGATCATTTTGGCTAAAATAGAATTCCCAACACCGCCTCTATTTAAGGTCTGAAAGGCAAAGATCCCTGCGATGGCAATCAGTGTCAGGTAGACCAAAATCTCGCCTAGACCCAGTTTTTCTGTTCGAGTTTGTTGATTTACAGGAGTTTCGTACAATGACTGTCCATTCTCTTTCCTCTTTTTTAGAAAGAGATAAAAGCCCAGACCTAGCAGCAGATTAAAGATTGCAAAAGCAATTAAAGTACCTATAATCACTGTTCTACCCATGGCTCTCTACTCCTTTATGTTCTCTCTCAAATCTTATCTTACTCTTTAGTACCCAATTCCCAATCAATAAAACCAGCAAGAAGAAGGGGCCGCCTTCTATCAGCACAATGGGTAAAGCCACTAGAGCAATCATCAAAAAACTAGCTTTCTTTTGACGCCAACTACTGCCCCATTCTCCGTTTATCAGTGCCCCTAAATAGTCGATGTAGTCAGTAAACCAAGTCAATAAGGGATTTTGAAAATTATTGAGCCTTAGGTAAATGAACATAGCAGAATATAGCAAAACATAAAGAATTCCAAGGACTAGAATAATCTTTTGACTAGTTCGAGTAGCCTCTAGAACGATTTTTTCTCTCTTCTCTGGTTTTATTTCCTTGAGACTTGGATTCTTACAAGAGAGTTTTTCAAATCTATGGTCCAGAAATCGGTAGAGATAATATTTTTTTATATCACGCTTCATAAAACCCCCAATCTAGGAAAGACACTCAATTATAAATCATGGTTTAAACATCTAATTTCAAGGAATTTCCTTCCAAATAGACGGCTTTTGACTCAGTGATTTTGATTTTTTGATCTTCTGAAAAGCCAATGGTTTCACCGTCCTTTAAGGTGACGTCACTGCCTAAAACATACTGAAGAATAGACAGGAGGAAATAATATAAATCATCGCTATTCATAGGAGACTCGATAATTTCAATCTCAGTTCTTCCAAACTCTTTCAAACCATAAGTGTAAATACTAGTTTTATCTCCCTGGTTGATAATTCCTATATAAATCCAGAGTTGAAGTGGAAGCATTTCTTCTTTCAAAAGGTCAGTCAGGTCTAGATAAAGATCTTTGGGTAAGAGCAAGGTGGTAGAACCCTGATAAATACCAATAGCTGATTGACTAGTTTTTAAGATAGAGGCATTGACTTTAGTTAATAGGGAATAAGTTTCTACTGGCGAAAGATTGTCAGACAGGATAGAAACAATGGCGTGTTGTGTGTGCTCTTGTGTTTCCTTCTCAACATCCTGCCAGAGGTAAGAATAGGCATACAATTCTTCAAATTCTTGACTTGGGATAGGCAAATCCATTAAAGCCAGCGCAACGAGAGCACCATCAATCACAAAGGTTGCACTAGAATCATCCCCAGAAACTTCAGAAATTTCAAGCGCCCAGTGAGATTTCAATTCCTGAACGACCTGGTCTAAAGAATAGGCCTGCTTGCCTTTGAAGAGCGGCATGGACAAGATCAGTTGTTTTTTCTTCTCTGACTTTTCTTTCTTCCTAGCAAATAGATTTTTTAAAAATTTCATAGGACTTCTCCTTTTTCTCATATCAGTTGGGAAGCAAAGCTATCTTGCTTAAAGTGAGTCGTCATACCAAGTTTCCTCATCCTCAAAACCGTAGAATTTCTCATCAAGTAGCCAATTTCCATCCACCAATCTAAGTACAAACTGATGCTTCATTTCTAAAGCTTCTTGATAATGGGTGATGACTCTTGCTTCTTCAGCTTTTGTCATGATAAAATCTACAGAAAAATCATTCGTTTGAACATAGTTATACTCACTTGGGGAGCCATAAGAATTTCGAACTCCTCCTTCCAAGCATTTTCGAGTCACTTGTCCAGTCATAAGTTGGATTTGTCTATGAAAATAGTCATCCATAAGATCATTCCACTTGGGATGAACTTGATTGGCTGGGATGCTAAGGGCTTCTTTTTCCTTATCCAGTGCTCTGTTACGCTCAAAAATTTCCTCTTCTAACAAGGTTAAACTTTTGAGTAAATTAAGCAAGGGTGGGATGATTATTTCCGCCATGGCTCGATAGTTTTCAGGGGTATTTTTATAGTTCACTCTCATGATTACTCTCTTAACTTTCCTGGATTAATTGCTTTACTTCTATGTCTGAAAGTTGTCCATCCATGTAGAGTTTCCTAAGTAAATCTTTATCTACGGTAATTTCATAATAGTCAGTCACAAACTCATGAAATCTCTCAAAGCTATCAAAAAGGTAAGAGAGCAACCATTCTCCGCCATCCTGATCTTGGTAAGTGTGTTGATGCGCGTGACCGTCATACCAGATAAAGAAGGTTGTTTCATCTTTTTGTTCTTCTGAATAAAGTGAGACATACTTTTCATCCAGTCCATTATAAAAACCATCGATGATATCTTGATTCCACTCGTCAGCAGCAAACTGGCTTAAACTGCTTTCATGATCAAAGCCTTTTATAAGGATCATTTTATCAGTCAAAATCACATCTAAAGAATCACCAGAGCCATTGTCAATAAGGTAGCGGAGTCCATAGTCTTCCTCAGTCTTAATCACAAGTCTGAGCCAATCCTCACTCGGATCTGTTAGAAACTCATCAATGACAAGCAAGGCATCTAAGCGAGTCTTTATCTTGTCCCAATTAATCTTTTTCATCTCTAAAAACCTCCATCTTATTTTTGCTATTTATCAAGATCACAAGCCCTATAACGAGCTGTTAGATAGCCTGAAAAGCTAATCTGAGGGATATTCCACTCATTAGGCAAATAAATGGAACAATCTACCTGATCACCTAGAGGGGAACTTGCTGAGAAGACATATCTTCCCAAATCCTCATTATTAAGATTTCTTTCAACTTGACTCAATCTGCTAGTATTGAACCAGTCTTTAAACAGTAGCCAGATTTGCTCGGCATCTTCGTTTAATAGGGGGACTTTCAAATTGTAGCTGATTCCGACTCTACATCTTTTTTTGAATCCTGACTCATCAGCCTTACAAACTTTTATGGATCCCTTATCATACTGCCAGTTATCACTATCTAATAGGGGAAATTGAACAGATAGATTGTCTTTAAATCCCTGCATAGTATCAAATAAATCTTTGGAGGCAGCTTCGAATAATTCTAGTTCTTCCATAGTCTTCTCTTTAATTTTCATAGCTAATCACATTTCGATTTAATCTGCATCAACCCAGATATGGTATTTTTGACAATGTAGACATCTAAACAAATAACCACAGATAGGCCCGTCTTTGACCAAGTAGTCTTCTACCTCTTGATATTCTTCACGCGCTTCATAGTCTGCCAAAACTTGCTCAGCGATTCCCATATCCTTCAATTCTCGAGTTCCAACTGTACCCAAGTAAGCACAATAATCTTGGCAACAAGAAAGCCAATATTCTCCCTGCCAACTAGAGTAGCCTGGGGTCTGACAAAAAAGCAGCTGATTCTTTTCTGGATCCAATTCACCCTGCCACTCGGCATCTTGGATAAATTCTGCATCGAATTTTTTAGCTGCTTGACCATTTGCAATACAAAATGGACAAAGGTTCTCTATGTTGTCAATACAATAAGGGATCAAGTCATAATAAATATTGCTTTCTTTCCCACAAGATGGACAAAGCTTGGCTTCTCCTTCAACAAATGAACCTGTAGCTAAGGGATCTGGATGATAGAGAAAATGTGGCAAAGACTGTAATAACTCCTGACTCTGCTTTTTATCTTCTTTTCTTAGGGGACGAGGAAGGGCATAACGATCACCATGACTCTGATTCATTTCTTGTAAACGGCTCAGTTTCTTTTTCTGTTTTCGATCTGGTTTATCTAAGATTTCGGTAAATAAGCTATAGGCACTAGTGTAGAGACCCAATTGTTCATAGAGGTCAACTAAGACTTTTTTAGCTTCTAAATCATCAGACTTAGCTAATTCATCAGCCAAATCATAGAGTGCCGCAACACTTGAAGGCTTTCCATCTTTAGCATGGTATTCCCTTGTCCGGGTGATATATTCTTGTAAATATGGATTCATCTGACTACCTTTTCTTACATGGATAAATTCTGATTAACAAATGGTAACAAGGACAATACCATTTAAGCCTAACATTGCTTTATATAAATCTTTCATTTCATCACCTGATCTTAACCTCTTATTGTCAGACAGTTAGTAAATTTCATACACAAGCTCTCTATCAACTTGAAAATATTTGTCGAATTTCACTAAAAGATAAAGGAATACAGCTGGAGAGACACCGGCATCATAACCTAGAGCAAATTCGCCATAAGAACTACTTTTATCCAAGATTAACTCCCTTAATTCCAGTTCTGTAACTGCTTTATCAGGCCAATTATCATGGATAACCTTTTGAGCTTTTTTATCAAGGTGTTCCAAGTTTCTATATAAACTAGTCATCAAATCATCTGATAATAAGACCAAATCCTGTTCACAGTAACCTGTAAAATAAATATTTATGTCTTTATTTAGATATCGCCCTAGAAAATAGATCCCCGAATCATGTTTTTCCCAGCTTATCCCCTTCCATAATGCCAATAAATCTTCTTTGTTCATTTATTACCTCAAGCAGTTTTATTCTTTTAGGAATGTTTAATAAACTTTCTAACAAATAGTGACCAGGACATTTCCATTGAGCTCCAGAATCTTTTTGTAAAACTCTTTCATATTTACAAAACTGATTCGAATTTCATCCTTGATTTCTTCCTCTTCCTCAAGATAATCCCAAATATCAGGATACAAGTCGGCTTTCTTGCAGGCTTCCATACTAAAGTCTTCCAAGGCTCTGTGCATGTCAAAACTTTCTAGAGCTTCTATGATTTCGGCTATCTTATTTTTTTCAGTATAGGCTATGTACTCAGACACTTCTTCTAAAGGAGTCACTCCTAAAACCGCTTCTCTCAAGGGATTGTCATCCAAAAATTCTGAACTACTAAATCCTGTCAAGACAAAGACCAAGGCATCCCACATTTTGTCAATATCTAGTAAGATATCATGACTATCAGCGGAATCCTCTGCAAAATCTAACAAGTCATCTTCTTGATTGGAAAGACCTTTTATTTGATCTAATTCATCGTCTGGTAAATATTGATAATTGGCAATCATTCCCATGATTTTACTCCTTTGAATCAGTTAGTATTATACGGATCTTTCTAGCTCTATTTCCCTAGAAAATGCTATAATGGAGCTAAGAAATTGTTTTATTGAATGTTAAATAGGGGGAAATAGTAATGTTCACTAGTATTGTTTTGGGTTTTTATGCTCTTTTCTTTCTATCCTTGTCCTTTACTATCTATCTCTATATCAGACTTGTAGTTGCGGTCAGACAAGGGAAAGATGTCCCAAAATGGATCTATAAACTCGGCCATGCCATTCAAGGTAGAATTCACGTTGACTATGAAGAAATCACAGATGCTAATGCCCTTAAAGAGATTCATTGGTTCTTGCTGATCTATTTAATCGTAAATCTACTGGTATTGGCTGGCTTCTACTATCATGGCAATAGCTTTCCGCAAGCAATTTATGAATGTTTGAAAAAACAATTTTTTATCGTACTTGTTAGTATGGTTTTAAAAAGTATTGGTAAATTTATTGTACTAGCTATAAGAAAAAACTTTCATAACAGTCATGCTTATGCATCAACCAACGCTTTTGTCGGGACAGCCTTTTTAACGAGTTATGTTTTTATGTTTTGCATGATGATGAGTGGTCTTCCAGCTCAACCTGTTCCAGTAACCATTCAAGATACCACTGTCATTATCGGGGAGAGCAAGGCTTCCGAGCTTTTAGAGCAAGGTTTCACCTTCGAAGATAAAGGTGCAAATAGTCCTATCACCAATCCAAAAAACGACCATTTCTACTACGGCCAGCTTCTCGAAATCAAGCGTGAAGATCAGTCCTATGGTTTTATGATCCTTACTCCTACTGGCAAAGATACTGATCAACTCAAAAACTGTGTCATTACCTACTATAGAACGCCTAAGGATGCCCATCAATTGCAGGGAATTTCTATCAATCATGTCAGTTTAGCAAATCTCAAGCTCCAAGATTTTCAAACAAGAAAATTAATCGATATCTTTGAAGTCAATCCTGCTGATTACAATGTCGCTGAGACTGACTCAAACTACATCCTAACCATTCAAACGGCAGATTACGACCTCTGGAAAAGATACAGGATTGAAGCCAAGATCAATTCAGATGGTTCCATAGATAGTTATGGTGTTAGAGCTCAACACAGTATGTGGGAATGATTGACCATTTTCCCCTTTATCACATAAGCATTAAACTGAAAAAACATCATCGACAAGTTTATAGGTTTCGATGCGAAGGCCAGAAGAGCCCATATCTCTAGTGATTTCTTCATAAATATCTTCTAAATTTTGGGCTGGTGCTAGCATCCAAAGACTAAAAGGTCTAAGTTTCACCTGTCCAATTTTTTCAATATTATCTAATAATTGCCCTAAATCTTTGTGATTGAACCAGCAATCTGTAACGAGAGCAAACTTTGTATTGTCCATCTTACAGGAGATATGACTGGTCAAAAAATCATCGATGGTGGGCCGTTTTGTTTGTAAGAGGCGCGTGCAAGCCAGATGGTACTCAAGCTTTCTAGGACTCTGATCAACCATAGGTACAAAGACAAGACCATACTCATCTTGGAACTTAACAGCAAGGATATCCCCTTCTTCAAAATAAGGTTTGCGTTTAGTTTTGGTTTTAGGGACCTTTAGAGGTCTAGGATTTTCAGTTTGCAACTGAACTGCAAGTTTTTCCAAGACCTTCTGCCTTTGCTTCAAAGCCTTTGGATCTATTTCCAACCAAAATGGATCAGCCCCTTTTTTGATAAGCTCTAATGTTTTATCTCTGATGTCGTCTGTCAGGTGACCAATCTTCCACAGTGAGTAGGCAAGAGCTGTCCAATAAATTTCTGTAAAAAAGTCTGTTTGACAGTAATCTTTTTCCGCATCGAGAATATCCTTGATGATATTTGCTACATGTTCACCATCTCTATAGCGACCAACCACCTCATTGTAAATGTCATAACCTTGATCACTGTCAATGATTTTAACGCCATCAATAGCCATACTCAACTCCTAATGCTCAATCAACATCTTATTGATAAATCTCAAAACTTATTTAATCTTATGCTTGTTCATTTTCTCTTGGAAAATATCTGTAAGAATTTGTCGCAATTCTTGAGCTTCCTTTTCAGGAAGTTGGCCTTCTTGTTCAGCTACAGCATACAACTCTGGATACTCAAGCGAGATTCTCTTAACAGTACGTGTAATGGCATGTTTTCTAACAAAAAATGGAATCCGTTTAATCATATCTTGAGGAATTAATGCGATAATCTTATCGGCAGTTTCCTTATCGTTAAGCTTAGAGAAAGTGAGTCCCTTTTTAATCATCTCTTGTTCTTTTTCTGTAAAATCTTTAATATCCATTGTGTCTCCTTATGAGTATTTTATTTACTTCTATTATATTATTTTTTTAATTGGTCGAATGAAAAATCTCTATAAATCCTCTCTTGCCCAAGAACAGAATCTGTTGTAACAGGTAGTTTTTCCAGCAAATTTTGGATATCAATATCATTGGGAAGAGGATTAAATTCTCCCAGACTATTTTCCTGAAGATGTGCTGCAAAGATAAACTCTCCCTTTTCCCAATCCATAGCACAATCATTGATAACATCCACCGGCGACAGATCCAGTAGTTCTTGCTCTTGCGATATAAAAGTTTCGTAGATAAACTCAAAAATAGCTTCCTTATCAATTTTTACAACTCTTAATGTATATTCATCCATGCTTGCTGTCCTCTAATCATATCAATTTAACTATCATTCGGTTGGTAACTTCTTATCCCACTCTTTAGGCAAAACATCCCCAAAATACTATTTTTAGAGTTGAACCCACTTATCATTATCCATAATAAAAGACTTCGCTAGACCTTCACCTGTATAGTTTTCGTATTTTGTATCTAGATATTTGTAGCAATCTTCCTTGGTTGCAAATTTGATAGCTTGATAAGGCTCCTCAAAGGTTAACTTTTCGACAAAGAGATAACCGTCCTCGCTTGGCACAAGTATGCCGACATGACCGATAAAGAGAGATTGACCATCCAAGTCATCATGAACTACAACAGACAGCATTCGAGCATTTTCATTAAACTTGAATTGAGAAAGGAATTGTTCCATCTTTGCAGCATGCACCTTAACATCTGTCGTTGCTTCGGTCTTGACTCTTGAGAATAAAATATCAAAAGCATCCTTGTCTTCTGCATCAAAGACCTTACCTTTGTCAATGGCATCATTATCGACAAACAAGAGAGAATCATCTTTCTCTAATTTAGGAATTTCGATAGAATTTTTTAATAAACAATAACTGTTAATACGACAGTTGATACCGACAAAATCACCCTTTTTAGGCGTCCAAAGATTGCTTATCTTTTCAACATCATAGTCTGTTTTGGTAAATGTAGAAAAATCTCCAGTTAAGCCTACTGAACCGACAGTCGCGTTGTAATCATTGACAAGGTTGAAAAATGCATCGACACTATCTTTATCCAAATGTGCAGCCAAGGCTTTTCGAACTTCTTCTGAACTTTCCTTGCTATTGAGGTTGCTATAGGTTCCTTAACCACCTTAGTAGTTGAACTATTCTGTTTTTCCGTAGATTGGTTTTGGTTTGTACCACAGGCAGCTAAAGTAAAGAAAGCTAAACCACAGCAGCTCATTAATCTGATTTTTTTAGATACTTTCATAAAATATTTTCTTATTTACTAAGATTTTTCAGGTCGATTAGCTTCTCTTATATTATAGTTCAAATTTATTTTAAGTCCAAGCATTTTGCTGAATAAAGTAGATTTTAAATCATTAAAAAGGAAGCTGGCACACAGCACGCTCCCTAATAAGTGAAATATCTATGAAATCTTTAATTTTAGTCACCTTTTAGCTGTACCTGTGTATGTGCTATAAGGTCACCTAGATGTCGCTTATCCTTCCTGAAAACCATCATTACAAGTAGGGCAACTGCGAGGAGAGTAGCTAAAAACGAGAGAATAATAGATAAGGAATCAAACTCACTATAGAAACCATGTATCGTGCCCATATGACCTATTTGCCAAGGAAAAAATTTAATGGTGTTTCTAAGCAAGCTAGCTTGCACTGTTTTTTTCTTGTAAACCAATTGAAGTCCTGCTTTCGCCTTCCCGAAACTCCCATTTTTTGTATAATCTAAGAATGTAAAAAGTAGAATGATTGGCAAAACAGAGGTAAAAAATACAAGACACTGCGACTGAATTTCTGTAAACTCTGGAATACCATTAAAAAAAATAGTGTAAAAAAGCATAGAACCCAAAAACAGAAGTGCTAAATAAGCTAGAATGAAAAGATAATCAAATAGTAATTCAATCATTCTTTTTTTAAACGAAATAGAATTAATTGCTAAAATCTTCCTCATCATCTCCTCCTTTGTTATCTACTATTCTTTTCAAAAGTTTTATTCTTTCGGTTGAGAATAGACTTCGATATGCTGACCTAGTACCTTGATTTCTACAGGTAGATTATCGGATTTGTCACCATCAACATCCGTTTCCAATTCACTATCTGAAGAGATTTTTATATGTCGAGCTTTCAGATACTCTATATTGTCATTTACGACAACATCCCCTTTTAATAAATCAGGGATAACTGACAATTTAGTAAGAATTGACGCATCTTTTAGAATCAAAATATTAGCATAACCATCCTTGTCTTCATCAAAGATTTTTTTGTCAGCGAAATAATTTGTGAGGAGAACTAAAACATGACTGGCTGGGCCAATGTAATTACCATTATCAGTCTCAACTGTAATGTTAAATGCTTGATCTGTAACCACAGACTTCATGGTATTAATCGCATAGGCGAGCATACCAAACTTTGTTTTATCTTCTATCCCAACGTTGTGGATAGCTTCTGGCAAAGAGCCAATACTAAAGATATAACCAAAATAATTTCCATTTGATTTTCCAATATCAATCTTGTTTGTAGAACTGAAATCAAGCTCGTCAATAGCACTATCAATATCCTGAGAGATTTCTAATAGTTTCGTAATGAGATTTCCAGTTCCCCCTGGGATAATCGCCAGTTTAGGAATATAGTCTTTTTCAGCGATACCGGAAATTACTTCATTGACGGTTCCATCTCCACCAAAAACAAGAACAGCATCATAGTGCTCCTGAGAAGCTTCTTCTGCAAAGTTTGTGGCGTCTTGTGCTTTCTCCGTAATTTTAATTTCCACATCTTCAAAATAGTCTCTAGCTTTATTCTCCAGTTTCACCTTATAATCCAAGGCTTTTTCACCTCCAGATGTTGGATTGATGATTACCATAATTTTTTTCATTTATTGTTCTCCTGTCATTAGATTTTCTTACTTTAACTAACCATCTCAAGTTTGGTCCATATAAATTTTGATCGCTTGGTATTCCTGCTCTTTAGCATAGGCAAACACCTCTGAAGCTCTAATGTAATCAAAGATATTTTCCTCTAAATCTTCATCCCAGATTGATTCATGAAATATTTCATTCTCTTGACATGATTCATAGAAAATATCGAGGTGAACCTGATAAAACTCTTCATCTTCATTTGGAGCTTGCCTTACTAAAGATAGTTGAAACATTGGCTTATCAGATATAGCTGTAAATGTCCCTGTTTCAAATAAAATCATCTCATCCTCAATAGGCTCACGACACAAGTCTTCAAAGATTGCTACCATTTCCTCTAAGGGCATCTTATCGGTGATTCTTTCTCTTAAAAATTCAAGTGATTGCTTCATATTTTTTCTCTTTCTAGATGTTTTCGTTCTTAGAATAATTCTATTAAAAAATTGAATCCCTACACCTTTTATTATACTACATAAACAGAAAAAAGACCTAACCAGCGGGCCCTTACCTTTGTCTCAGTCTAGATCTTTTTGATAATCGGAATAGCCACTGTAAAGACGTCTATCCCAAAATTAATTCCTTGTACTTGGTAGTGATAGATTGGGGCTAAGCAAAATTTAAAACTCACAGATACAACTTTCATCTCACATTCTTTAGAAATTCTCACGATTAACTTCTTCAAAATAGTCATCCAGATGATGGTAGATTTGCATATCTTCTTCTGAACCATCTTGCAAAACTGCAAATACCTTCACTTTATCATCATTGACAAATACGAAATTATGTTCACCAAAATAAGCCTGATAACCCTTGTCAACTAAGGTCCAAAGTTCATCTTTTGTTAAACCAAAAATATCTTTTTTTACAAGATAGGTTTTCCCGATTTCCATTTTCATGATAGATATTTATCCTTAAGAAGCTAGATAGTGCTAGATGTTTCTCTTTACTGCTCAATCCGTCTACTAAAGCAGTGGCATACACTCACAAAGAACTTTGGTTGACTATTGAATATCTTCCATCGCTTCTTTCACATATCCTTCGACATCTTCAATCTCTACAAACAACGGGTCTAAGTGACATAGGAAGTGCCAATCTTCGGTGTCGCGTTTTCTGTAGACAATCGCTTCACCGTCTTCACTTCCGAAAAAGCTTCTGTCGACTTCGTACCCTTTGCTTTCTAAGAAAGCTTTTGCCTTGCGGAAGTTTGCTTCTCTGGCTTCGACATAAGCTTTCACTTCATCGTTGTTAACGACATACGCGTCTACTTTTGTAGCTCCTTCGATCACTTTATCGTTTTTAAAGGATAGATTCGAAACCTCTTTCCAAATAATGTCCACATTTTCCTCAGAATTAAACGAAAACCTAGATAAAGGGACAATATTTCCGTTAAAGACAATCTCCATATAATCCGGTAGATTTTTTGAATTAAAATATTCCACTTCAAAACCATCTTCGTTTTCTAATGTATACCCAGGGATTTGAGTTACAAATTCCCGTCCTTTTTCTAAAGTCTCAAATAAGACTAAATCCTTTGAATAATTGTTTTGGTACAATTCTAATAGATACATCATTAATCCTTCCAATATTTGGATAGATGATAGTTTTTTAGCAAACTAATATACTTAACACGTGAGGATAGAGATTCAAGCATTCTTTTTTACTAAATAGGATTGATTGCTAAAAATTTCACCAGCTTACCTCCTCTTATCTCATCCTCAATTATAACACGTTTCCACTCACATATCAGATATTTATTATCGGACCAAATAACCTTTTGAAATAGAAAACAAGCTCACCAATTCATCAAGTCTATATTTTTTATGAGATTCTTCATTAATGCTAAAAGCTTTTCAGTTTAAATTTTATTAAAAATCCTTGTTTATGACCTTACGTCATGATTCCGGAAGGCTATATGACAGTTGGGAAAGCAGCTAAGAAAATGGGAGTTACCGTCCGTACTCTTCAATACTACGATAGAGAAGGATTACTTCATCCATCAGCAGAAAGCGATGGAGGGCGTAGGCTTTATAACGATAAAGATTTAGTGTTGCTCCATCAGATAATATCAATGAAATCATTGGGCTTTTCTTTGACTGATATAAAGGAAAGGTTAATCTCTTTGAAAACACCTGATGATGTCGCAAATGCTCTTACCGAGCAGGCGGATGCCATACGTATAAATATTAAACAACTTAAGGATTCTTTGGAAGCAATAGAACAGTTAAAAACAGAAGTTTTACAGATGCAAACGGTTAATTTTAAGAAGTATGCTGGTATTATTGTTAATCTACAGATGAAGAATGAGTCATACTCTTTAATTAAGCGCTTTGATGATGATACACTCGATTATATACGGAGTCGATTTGACAAAAAAAGTGACTTTGAATTTATGAATAGGTTGAATAACCTAAGTGATGAAATTGTGCAACTTCAGGAGAAAAACGTATCAGCTGATAGCGAACAATGCCAACAAGTTGTTCAAGAATACTGGGGCTTGATTATGGAGTTTACAAATGGAGATATGACTATGCTTCCGAAGTTGATGGAAGTCGGTAATATTGATACCGCCACTAACGCTTGGGAAGAAAAACAAAAGATCGTTAATGATTATTTAGAGCCAGCCTTGCAAGTTTATTTTTCAAGACTTGGAACCAATCCCTTTGAGGAGGTGTAACCATGAAATACGCAATAGAAGTTCGTGAACTAAATAAAAATTACGGTTGTCATAAGATCTTAAAAGGTCTTAATTTTCAAATCGTAAAAGGAGAAATTTTCGCTTTACTCGGTGTGAATGGAGCTGGGAAAACAACAACACTTGAATGTATCGAAGGACTGAGAAAATATGATGGAGGCACTATTGTTGTAAACGGCAAAATGGGAATTCAACTGCAGTCATCTTCTTTGCCTGCCCATATCAAACCCATGGAAGCGATAAAGCTCTTTGCAAAATGGAATCATACAAAAATTGATGATGATATGCTTAAAGCTCTGGAAATAAAAGAAATTGAGAAGTTACAATACCTGCAATTATCCACGGGACAAAAAAGAAGACTACATCTCACTCTTGCACTTATCGGCAATCCCGATATTATTTTCCTCGATGAACCGACAGCGGGACTTGATGTTGAAGCAAGACTATCCCTCCACGAACAAATACGGAATCTCAAATCACAAGGGAAAACAATCATTTTGGCAAGTCATGATATGGCTGAGGTTGAGACCTTATGTGACCGCATTGCTATTTTGAACAATGGAAAGATTGTCTTTTGTGGCACTCCTTCAGAACTGACAGACAAGGTTGGAAGAAGATACTATATCCATTTAAAGACTCAAGAGGGAGTGAAGTCTTTTGAAACGACTAATATTGAGGATACCTTAATTTCATTATTGCAAGAATGCAAGCAGAAAAAAATCCGGATATTGGATATTAAGGTTGATCGTGGCACCTTGGAACAGCATTTCATCAAAATTGCAAGGAGGGAATCAGAATGAACTGTTTTCTATATAGTTTAGTATTACAGTGGAAATTAGATATACGAAGCAAATCTCTCTTGGTTACTTTCTATATTGTACCGTTTGTTTTCTTTCTTATCATGGGTGGTATTTTTACTTCCGTTATGCCTGGGATGGGAAGTACGCTCATACAATCTATGATAGTCATGAGTGTCTCAATGGGGGCCTTTCTTGGCTTGCCCCCTTCATTAGTTGAAATTTATGGAAGCGACATTAAAAAAATTTATAATGCAAATGGAGTGCCTATTTATTTAGGATTGCTAACTATGGTTCTCTCGGCTTTTGTCCATTTGATAATGACCAGCATTGTGATCCTACTACTTGCCCCTATTTTATTTAAAGCAAGTCTACCGACTCAACTTCCATTTTTCTTACTTTCGCTAACCATCTATATTGTTGTATCATTGAGTATTGGAAGTATACTGGGACTTACTTTAAAAAACCAGGCAAAGCTAACCATGTTAGCTCAACTTGTATTTTTGCCTTCAATTATGCTTTCAGGGATTATGTTTCCCATTAGTTTGCTCCCTGATTTTCTTCAAGTAATAGGCCATGTTTTTCCGGCTTATTGGGGATACCGTTTGATGTTAGATAAAGGGCTTCGACTTGCAAATCTATGGTATTTGATTCTGCTAACTTGTATAGCAGTAATAACATGCATTTTACTAATGAATAAACAAAAATCTGAGTAAATACCTAAATCGAGCAAAATGGATTAATTGCGCATTAAGTTAAAAGCAAAAAGCGATGAGATAACAAATAATCTCGTCGCTTTGCTGTTTTTTTTCAGTAGTCAAGCTCATACCTTCGTCAAGTTTGTTTCTGCCTTTTCTTCTCAAAAGGTGATAACTCTTTACCCTAGTATTTGCTCAACTTCCTTAATCTTATTTTTCAGAGTTTAATACTGACTAATTAGTATCCGTTATGATATTGAAACTTCTTTCTCCCACCGTCTAAGCACCTCTTTCAAAGGCTCATCTAGATAGCTTAAGGCCTTATCCTTAATCCACTCAGGAATTCCATAAGCTGCCTCGGCGATACTTCCTGTGATTGCTGCAAGAGTGTCGCTGTCCCCACCAAGAGAAATCGCATTTCGAATCGCATCTTCAAAATCTGTACTTTCTAGAAAAGCAACGATGGCCTGAGGAACCGTATCCTGACACGTTTCATTGAAACGGTACGTAGGACGGATGTCATCTAGAGATTGAGAAAGGTTATACCCATACTCTTTCTCGATGTATTCCTTTATTCGTCTTTTACACTCTGTAGGATTGCTGTTGATTGGTTGCTCATAATCCCCACAATAACCTCCAAAGTAATAACGACACAGAAAGATCGCATCAGTTGTCGCCATGGCTCCCTTGATACCTTCAGGATGATTATGGGTGACTTCTGCAGAAAGTCGTGCAAGCTCTCTAGTTGATGGCGTCATACCAGTTCTCGCACAAAAACCGCAGTCCATGACCCAAGCACATGGAGAAACACGCATAGCAGATCCATTGCCAAAGCTATTATAAGGGGAGCGGTCATTACTATGAATCCATGCATCAAACCTAGCACCATAACCAGCATCAGGATACATCCTACCATATTTCTTCATGGAATCAATAAAGTCATCCTTCTGTCCACCGTTCATGATTGCTTCTGCCACAGCACAGGTCATCACCGTATCATCTGTGAAAAAGCAGTCATCCCTAAACAAGGGAAAATCCTTCGTTTTAATATTATCCCATTCGTAAACAGAACCAACAATGTCTCCAACTATTGCTCCTAGCATAAGATTCCTCCTTGTAAACTATTGGTTTAGACTGATTTTTCTACTTCCTATACTCGTTTATTCTATCAGCATATTCAGTCAAAAGATTTTTTGAATAAATTTTTTCATTACTTGAATTTCTAACTTCTTTCCAAAGGATGGAAGCTACTTTTAGTTTATTCGAGTAATTGTGACTATTTTCGTCTGCACAGAAATCCTTTAGAAATTGGTTCCATTGACAAACCGAATGATCATACTTGGCATAATCTGAATTTCCATGATAAACTTTTAGCATATCCTGTATTGTGAAACTCAAATCATTGTCGCTTTTTACTTTTCTCCAAGCAGTCGCCATATCGGCAGTAAATTTAAAGGGCGAAACATCTGTTAAAGTTGAGAAATATTCTCTAAAGTGTGCGTTAAAGGAGAATCCACATTCAAGTAAGGGCGTATCTAAGGTAACGACTTCTACTCGTTTCTTTTTCCTTTTTACTGTTGATTTTTTAATCAATTTCCCCTTAAAGTACTGCTTAATAATATCATTGAGTTCCTGTTTTGTACCTCTATATTCAAGCCCTAATGACTTGCATATCTGTGAAAGTTCATCCCGATACCAATAGTATTTGCTAAACTCATCAAACGATGCGATTTTATCAAACTCAGGTCTGCTCTCTATCAATATAATACCTCCTTAAAAACAGTTTAGGTTTTCATTTCTAAATAATGGAGTTTTAGTTTCTTTATTCTGAGGATTAGCTACGTTTCGCTAACAAACTCACACACTCAGCGGTTCGGACTTACCGTATCACCCGTGAAAAAACAATCCTCACGAAATAAAGGAAAATCCTTCGTTTTAATATTGTTCCATTCGTAAACTGAACCTACAATGTCTCCAATAATTGCTCCTAGCAGGGTATTCCTCCTTGTGACATATCAGATTCATTACACATTTCCAATGGTTCACTCTTTAAAAATGGTGCCACCAAATCAATCCACTCTTGAGGCAGGTAAGCTGACAAATAGCCGTGATTATAGCCCTTTGCTTCATACAAAATTGTATTTGAATGTAGCTGATGAAATAATTTCGCTGATTCTTTCACACAGTTCAATTCTTTTTCACCATAGATATACAGAACCTGAGCCTTGCTAGCAGAAATCATATCTTTCAGCTTGTAACATCCCATATAGGTTTTGTAAATGGTCACCAATGTTTTGACAGGCGTCCTTGGCAAATCCTCTAAATAATAAGCTTTTATTTCCTCTGGATAAGCCAGTTTAGGATAGAGTTTGTTCATCATGCTTAACTGAAGTTTGCAAGAGAATTTATTGAACATCAGTTTACCAAATAGAGACACTAGAAAGATGCTGATTTTAGCTAAACTTGGTTGAGGAATACAGAGGCTTCCATCTATGATGGCCTTCTCAGCAATTTCACTGTCTAAAGACAAAAGCTCCATGGCAATTTGACCACCAAGTGAAACACCACCGATTGCAAACAATTTCCCACCACAGTTTGCTTTGATATAGTCTAGAATCTCCAAAGCAGAATCTTCAGTAGAAACATAATCAAGTTGATATTCCTCGCCATGACCATTCAAAGTTGGTAGAATAATACGGTATTCTTTTGACAAGATTCGTGCTTGACGAAGATAATTCCACCAAGAACTGCCACCACCATGTATCAGTAAAATAGGAGGCAAATTCTTATCACCAAATTCATGGAATTTCATGTTTAAACTCCTTACTGTAGGGCTTTCACTAGATAAATACTTGTTAAATCAGTTTGAACAAGCAGTGATGTCTCATCAAATAGAAAAGTCTCTAACATTGATTATCTAGAATGACCACACGTTACTTTCAATAATGGATATCCTGATCTAAATTTTAAAATGTTGTTTCCTTACTAATTCTATTACTCGCCAATATAGTATAAATCAAATAACCAATAAAAATGATAATAAAAATAAGATTAATTTTTAACACAAAATAGAGATTTAACAAATTTGCGAACGCATGAAATAATATACAGTATCCCACAGATTTCGTTTGACGGTAAAGAAGCCCTAAAACAAAACTTAAAAATAATGTATATATAAAAAATAAAATAAAAGGAAATCCTTGATGACTTTCTCCAACTATAAACCATAAAGGCAGATGCCAAATTCCCCAAATTGATCCTACAATCAAATTAGATTGCCAATAAGTATATTTTTTATCAAGTAAAGGTTGTAGTATACCTCTCCATCCTAATTCTTCATGTCCGCCACCAAAAAAAATTAATTGAATAAAGAATAGTGGCATCAGATAAATGGATACTCCGTTTAATTCTAAGGAAGATACAGAAAATAGTATCAAAATTGCTAACAAATGAATAATGAAATAAATACTACTACTTTTTCTTTTAGTGAATACAAAATGTTTAAATTTTATATTATTCCTTTTCAAATAAAAGCCACTTGCAATAGCTGGACCAAGTGCACCTACTATATGTAACATTCTCCCTATAAATGTTTCTAATCCCAAAATATAAGATTGAGTAAAGATGGCAAGAAGCCCCCAAGCTATATAAGTAATTCCAAATGTACAATAAAGATAATTTATTAAATTCTTTTTGTCAATTTCTGTCATTTTATCTTCCTTATTTTGATTATTTTATATGTAATATTTGTTACTGCTTCTTAGTTGCTCTCGATTATAACTACCTATATTCTATCATAAAAACACAAAAAAGCCTTACAATCAAGGCTTTTCGTTATTCATTTCGTCAATACTTTAGCTTCGTAGATTCAAATTCGCATGATTAGAATTAGTCAATTTTCTCTATAATGTTCCCAAATTTATCCAAGACAAGACAGGAATGATCATTTAGTGGAATTATGGGAACGTTAACGAGTTCTTCAGCTCTATCCTTATTTGCTTTATCATTCCATGAATCATAATGGACACTAATTAAAAACTGACTAAAGAGTCCTAATCCATCTTTTATCTTTATCTGATGATCTGAATTATCATTAGGTGAGACATAGACTTTTTCTCCTAATAATAGGGCTCCTGCAGAAAACCCTATAACTTTTGCCCCTTTATTAAGCATATGATCGATATAATTTTTGAACTCCTGATTGACATAAGTAGCTATATATTTTTCCGTATTTCCTCCACCGATGATGATTAGATCAGCATCTAAATAGCTATCAAAATCAATCTGCTCAGTGTCCAAAAGTAAGTAATCAGTGTTTAGATTAGTAAATTGACTTTGGAAAACTTCCGTGTACTTTTTCATATAGGGTTGCCAATTATCTCGAAAAACTGTAAAAATAACAATTCTTTCAATCTTGCTTGATAATACAATTTTATCAACAATGGTATATTTCGTTATTGGGGGATTCCCA
Source organism: Streptococcus oralis (assembly GCF_023611505.1). Classification (NCBI taxonomy): domain Bacteria; kingdom Bacillati; phylum Bacillota; class Bacilli; order Lactobacillales; family Streptococcaceae; genus Streptococcus; species Streptococcus oralis. Next base: position 1,074,346 of record NZ_CP097843.1, read on the forward strand.
CCCATCAAAAAAATTTGTTCTTTCAAGTTAACACACTTTCTAAAGATACATAAAGTTTAAACAAGTTTATTCACGTTTCTAAATTATAATTTTTTCTTAAAATGAATAATTCTATTTGCCTCCTGAAATCCAATATTGAGATGAAATCTTATAGAATCCGTATTCGTTAAAGTACAGTCACTTGCAAATTCTTTACATCCTTTATTTTTCGCCCATTCCTCACATTTTGTACAGAGATTTTTAGCAATATCCTTTAAACGATATTCCTCGTCGACAATAATCCCTTCTAAGAATCCAACAGGACTATATTTACAACTTTCAACATAATCAAATCTGAGTGAACATACTGCTAGACCAACAATTGTGTCACCTTCAACTTCAGTAAAGATTGCAGTATTTTTGCCATTCGTATATCTTTTTACTTCATCAATAGCTTCTTTATCGGTCAATTGGGGCCATAATTGTTTCATTAGTTTAGCCGTTTTTATAGAATCTTTTGTTATTCCATCCATATTGATGTTCCTCCGCAAATTACAAGCAAATGTTTCGAATCATGCTGTTACTTTGTTACTCATTGATTGATACCAATACCATCCTCTTCTACTTTTCGACTGTCTCAGATCGGAAGAGCAGAGCCACGCACTCAGCGGTTCGCTGTTACCGTATCGTTTAGTCGTAAACTCCTTACTCTACGACGTCTATCCCATGGGCAGAACATCTGCTTCTACTTCGCTGATGCCTCAGCTCGTACAAGCAGTGATACCGCCTCAACATGATGCGTCTGTGGAAACAGATCCACCGGCTGGACTTTCCTCAACTCATATCCCAATTCTTGATAGAGTTTGATATCACGCGCCATGGTTGCGACATTACATGAAATATAAGCGATGCGGTCTGCTCCTGTTTGAGCACTTGCTTTGATAAAGCTCTCGATCAAGCCCTTGCGTGGTGGGTCGACCAATATAACGGTTGGTTGAATACCTTCCTTGAGCCAATTCTTCATTGCATTTTCAGCAGTATCACAGACATAGTGGGCATTTGTGATATTATTTAATGTAGCATTCTTCTGGCTATTCTCAACTGCTTCTGGAATCACTTCAACACCGTAGACTTCCTTGATATGCTTGGCGACTGATAAACCAATGGTTCCAATACCCGAATAAGCATCGATCACCACATCATCTGCTTTTAATCCTGCAAAGTCGATAGCCGTTTGATAGAGTTTCTCCGCCATTTCAGTATTGACTTGGTAAAAGGCTGGGCCAGCGATTTGGAAGTCATTTCCCAACATCTGATCCGTAATATAGTCTTGACCATAAAGAGTCTTCCATTCCTTACCAAAAATCGCATTGGTATTCTGGTCATTGATATTCTGCATGACAGACACAATCTCTGGGAACTGCTTGATAACTTGTTCAATCAACTGCTCCACTCGGAAAACTTTAGAACGTGTAGTCACTAAGATAACCATGATTTGTCCTGTATAGTGACCACGACGCACCACAAGATTCCGAATCAAGCCAGACTGTTCCCTTTCATCATAAGGTTTCAAATCAAAACGACGGAGCAAATCGCGTAGAGCCACTACGACTTGATCAATGACAGGATCCTGGATAAAGAAATCTTCAAGGGGCATAAGGTCATGCGAATTCTTACGGAAAAAGCCAGTTTCCAAGACACCATTCACTCGACGAACGGGCACCTGTGCCTTGTTTCGATACTTAACTGGATTTTCCATACCTAGTGTTTCAGCGACCTCTACATCTCTAATGCCAGCAATTTTGTAGAGATTGTCTTTGACTTGCTTGGTTTTGAACTTGAGCTGCTCTGGATAGGCAAGATGCCCCAAGTCAGCGATACCTGAACGTAGATAAGCTAGGTCAAGATCTTGGTTACGATGCGGAGAATGTGTAAGGTATTCTTCAACTTTCCCGTAGCCAATCTTTTTATTGACTTTAAGGACACGCATGAGGATTTTCTCAGTTGGTAGAGCATTTTCTACAAAGAAAACCAAACCTTCTATCTTGGCGACCCCTGCCCCTTCATGGGTCAAATCAACAATTTCAACTTCTACAATATCATTTTTCTTTAACATATTCTTCACTTTCTATCGGCCGACAAAAAAAGACGGCAACATTTCTGCTACCATCTATTATATCATGAAATGACCTAAGCACCAAAACTCTTGAAGAAGTTGACAATGGCTTGCCAAAGGGAGCTAAAAAAGTTGCCCCCCTCTTCTAACGCTTTATTGGCATCAAAGTTGAGGTTGATATTTTTAAAACTATCTCCAGCTTGGGAAACGATGCTTTCCTTGAGGTCATTTAGGGTTTTAGTGAAATCAGCATTGTTCAAAATGTCGCTCTTTGAGAGGTTTAGGGCAAAATTGATGATGATATTGACCTGGTTTCCTGTTATAACCTGATCAAGTTTGTAGTTTTTTAGCGTATCTTCAACGATTTTGCGGACATCTTCTTCTGTCAGATTTCCTTTTGCTTCTTTTGCCTTTGCGATTCCTGCCTTGATATCTGTCATAGCCGCATTGAGCTTATTAGCATCGTATCCTGACTTGTCCTTGTTTTCAGCATTGATTTCGGACAAGGCTTTTAGTTCTTCTTGGGCCAAGTCTTTATTGGCTTGCGGTACTTTAGCACCATTGGCCTCTAACGAGTAGTAAATCCCTGCTAGGGCGCTTTCTCCTGTAACTGGAATAGGAGCTGCAACTGTGATTTTGGCATGCTCCACTCCAAGAGTCACAGCTGCGTTACGGTACATATCCTGCGTCACCTTGGTGATATTTTCAGGCGTTTCAATCTTGACCTCTAGAGGCGATTTGTCACCCAGCTTTTGAATCTTGGCCGACGAATAGAGCTGTAAACTAGCATCATTAGCCACATTCATGATTTTCGAATAGATATCAGGTGTCATGGTTTTGATATCTTTGGTATCTTTCGATGCGTCATAACCAAGTTTGCTAAGTGTTTGATTTTTTTGGTCTTCAGTTAGCGAAGAGCCAAGAACATATTCAGGTTGTACATAGGTTTCATCGATTACTTTTTGAACATCGGTTGCTGCGTGGACACTCGTCATAGCTGTTGCTGCCCACAAAACTGCAGCGCTTGTTAGAAAAAGTTTCTTTCTCATAGGGTATTCCCTCCTTTACCTTTCTAGGGTAATAAAACATTCTTAAAGAAAGCTTATAGTGAAAAACACCTGGTAAAACCAGATGTTTAGAAGAAATTAAAGAATTTCATGATATACAGGTTAAAACGTACCTGTCTGGAGTAGTAATAGTTTCCTCCATTTTCGTAGAGTTCGGCTCCATGAAAGATAGAAATAGGGGTGATATAGGTGTAGGTCTTCCCCGTGGTATTCCCAAGGATTGGAGCGACTGTTTCTCGGGAATAACGCTTGGCTAGAGCTAGTGTATTTTCCTTACCATTCTGAGCGATAAAGTCTATATAGGCAGGTCCAAAATTATAGGCTTGAACGGCGGTCCAGACATCTACTCCTTTGCTCTGTGCTAAATAGAGGTTATCGGTTAGAGTTTGAATCCCTTGGCGAATACTAGAGGCGTTGTCATTGATGGTATTGGTAGCGCCACTAGCAGACTCACTAGACTGCATGACATCCCGCTCTTTTCCTTTCGTTTCGGTATAAATCATAGCGAGAACTAACTCTTCATTGGCTGGAGTATCTCTTTCACTGAGGATTTCCCGAACCATAGGTTGATAGGTCATGACTTGCTTTACATCCTGACGAATGTGATAGGCTTTGTATCCAGCAAAAAGGAGGACTGCTAGCACTAGCATTCTTCTTATAAATTTAAACATTATTTACTTTGAATATCCTCAATATTTTTGATTAAGATAGAATAGGTTCCATTGTCATTTTGGATAAACTCAACAGATTCTGCGTCTTGGTATACATTATTAGGAACGATGAGTTCAATTCCGTTTGACAAGGAAAGTTTTTGGTTTTCAAATTTCTTGAGCTGACGACTGGCATCAATTTCATCAAACTGGACTGGTTCGGGTACGGCTTCCTTGACTTGGTCGATAAAGCTCAAACGAGCTGTTAGATTGTTATCAAAAAGGTCATTCGCCAATTTTTCAGGAGACAATTCATTGCTTTCTTCTAAATTATTGAAAATCGCTGATTTGACCTTGGATTGAAACTGAAAATCATCTGTGTTAAAGGACTCTGCAATTCTCTGGGCTGTTTTTTCCAGTTCCTTGATGGATTTTTTTGGCGAAATCTTAGGGGCAACAGCTAGGAGATTTTCTGAAAAGTAGTTCAAAAAAGTCCCATTATACTTGATGCGTTTTTCGATGAGATGGTACTTGCGACTTTGAAGATTGACCACCAAGGCCTCATCAGCCCCCGTTCCAAATCCAGGCAAGTTATTCTGAGTTAGCTTGATTGGATTATCAACTTCTCCACCGAGGTGGGTCAAAGTCTCACGTAGAGCAATTCGTAAGAAAGCGAAATGCTCTACACCTTCTTTAGAAAACTGAACAAAAACCAAGTCATTGGTCTTGAGATTTTCTGAAATACTAAACTCCTCTTTCCAAAGATTAGCCAGTGTTACCGAAGTCTCCAACAAATCGTCTGAGATGTGATTGAAGAAGGGATTTTCTTCTTCGAAAATCCCTGTCTTGGCTTCATCTGAATACACACGTTCAATTTTTTTGCGCAGGTATTCTTCGATTTTTGGCGTGATATTGAGAAACTTATCCGCTAGGAACAACTCGGTATCATCTGGGCTGAACTGATGGATAATGGCTTTCTTAATATAAATGTCCATAAAAGTTTTAGTCCTCGTATAATGGGAAGGCATCTGTCAACGCTTTGACTTCGCTTCTCACTTCTTCTAAGACAGCTTCATTTTCTGCATTCTTAAGGGTTTTAATGATGAGTTCAGCTACTTTACGGCTTTCTTCTTCACCAAATCCACGTGCAGTGATGGCTGCAGATCCGATACGAATCCCACTTGTTTTAAATGGTGACAAAGTTTCGTAAGGGATTGAGTTTTTATTTAGAGTAATATTGACTTCATCCAGCAAGTTTTGAGCCACTTTTCCGTTTTCAACAACCTTAGTAACATCAACTAAGAAGAGGTGGTTTTCAGTTCCGCCAGAAATGATACGGAAATCAGGGTCTTGCAAGAAGACTTCAACCATAGCCTTGCTGTTTTTGATGACATTAGCAGCATATTCCTTGAAGGCTGGATCTAAAACTTCTTTGAAAGAAACCGCCTTAGCCGCCACAACATGTTCCAAAGGACCGCCTTGAATACCAGGGAAAATAGCTGAATTGATTTTCTTAGCTAGGTCCTCATCATTTGTCAAAATCAAACCACCACGAGGTCCACGAAGGGTTTTGTGGGTCGTTGTTGTCGTGATATGAGCATATGGCACTGGGCTTGGGTGAAGACCAGCTGCAACCAAACCAGCGATATGAGCCATGTCCACCATGAGCTTAGCTCCAACAGCGTCTGCAATTTCACGGAATTTTGAAAAGTCGATAATTTGTGAATAGGCTGAAGCACCTGCTACAATCAGTTTTGGTTTTACTTCTTGGGCTTGTTTCAAAATAGCATCAAAGTCCAAGAGTTCTGTTTCAGGATCCACACTATAAGAAACAAAGTTGTAGGTTTGACCAGAGAAGCTGACAGGAGCTCCGTGGGTCAAGTGTCCACCTGCAGCCAAATCCATCCCCATAACCGTATCACCTGGTTCAATCAAGGCCATGTAAGCAGCACAGTTTGCTTGACTTCCTGAGTGGGGTTGGACATTGGCAAATTTTGCACCGAAAATTTCTTTCGCGCGTTCAATAGCCAGAGTCTCTACAACGTCCACCACATCTGTACCACCGTAATAACGGCGTCCTGGGTAACCTTCGGCATATTTGTTCGTCAAGATAGACCCTTGAGCCGCCATAACAGCCTTGGAAACCACGTTTTCCGAAGCAATCAACTCAATGTTGTTTTGTTGGCGTTCTTCTTCTTTGGCAATAGCATTCCAGAGATCAGCATCGTATGCTTTAAAATCATCTTTGTCAAAAATCATAGGTCTTCTCCTTTATAGTGTGACTGGTCCTTTAGTTTATTTTACAAAAACCAAACTAAAAGATGCGAATAAACCGTTTTTGCACTTTATCACAAGTATAACCAACTTTTTCATAAAATGCATGAGCACCCAGACGATGATCGGCAGAGTTTAGGCGGATAAACCCATAACCACGTCTTTTTGCTTCCTGATCCAACCCTTGCAGTAAGCTTTTACCGATACCTTGCCCTTGAGCTTGAGGCGAAACCGCTAAGCCTAAGATATTGAATCCTGCTTTGGAATAGAGGGATTCATAAACTTCAGCATGGACATATCCAAGCAAGATATGACTAGCTGCATCCTCATAACCAAGTAGGAAATGATGGGAATCCTGAGACAGTCTAGCTAGTTGACTAGCTGTGTCCTCTGGACTAAAAGAGTAGCCCAAAGCCTCTTTGTTAATCTCACATATAGCATTCACATCTGTTTCTTGCAAATCTCTGAGCATCTCATTCCTCCTCAAAAGAAATCTCTGGCAACTGTGCAAGAATATCTTCTCGCTTAAACGCCCCTTGGCGTAGGATTTTCACCTTGTCTCCAGACAAATCCAAAATCGTCGAATCCTGTCCAGTTAGAAAAGCATCATCCTCCAGACCCAAAACCTCTTGGTCAAAATCCTCTAGAATTTGAGCAAAGGTCACTCCACTCGCCTGACCTGAAATATTGGCAGACGGCCCAATCAAAGGTCCTGTCTCTCGAATCAAATCCAGTGTAATGGGGTGACTCGGCATCCGAAATCCCACCGTTGAAAGACCAGAATTGACCCAAAAGGGAACTCTGTCATTGGCTTCGAGGATAATGGTCAAGGGACCCGGTAAAAAGGTCTCTACAAGTTTTTGTAGATAAGTTGGCTGATTCTTTGAAAAGTGCAAGATATCCTCTAGAGAGGCAACATTAAGGTTAAGAGCCTTATCTCTGGGACGACGTTTGAGTTGGTAAACATGGTCCACTGCTTTTTCATCTAGAGCTTTGGCAAAGAGACCATAAACTGTCTCAGTAGGTAAGACAACTGCCCCCCCTTTTTCCAACTCTTGTCTAATCCTGTCCATCATCAACTACAACCATCCTATCTTGACCAAATTGGTCTTTGAGTGTTCGTACCCGTTTTTGGGGAAGATGCTTCCTAAAAAGCGCAGGAACACTTTGACCTTGCTTGTATCCAATTTCAAGGTAAATCTTACCACCATCTGTGAGATAGTCTTTTGCATCTTCCGCAATTCTGCGGTAAATAGCTAGGCCATCCTCATCTGCAAAGAGAGCTAGATGAGGCTCCGAATGTAAAACATTCAAACCGACCTCTGACTCATCTTCACGAGAGATATAAGGTGGATTGGATACAATTATATCATATTTTTCAGAAATTTCTGCAAAACAATCAGATTTTTTAAAAAATATATTAAGATTTTGATTTCTAGCATTCTCTGATGCAAGCTCTAAGGCCTCTTGGGAAATATCCGCTGCCGTCACTGACCAACCTGGTCTGTTTTTAGCTAATCCAAGAGCTATGGCCCCACTTCCAGTCCCAATATCTAGAATCTTAAGATTTTCCTCAGGATTTTCTGTGAGGATGAGTTCCACCAACTCTTCTGTTTCTGGACGAGGAATCAAAACCCGCTCATCCACTTTTAACTGCATTCCAAAGAAATCTACGTGACCAATGATATACTGGGCTGGTTTATGAGTTGCTAACTGCTGGTAAATCTCTTCTACAAATTGTTTTTCTTCCTCTGTTACCTCTTGCTGTAGGGCAAAAATGAATTCAGTAAAAGATAGATTTTTCAGGCTACGATAGACAAAAGAGAGGCTTTCTGCTTCCTCTCCTTGTCTTATCAACTCTTCTTCAAAATCTGAAAATAATTGAGCTAATTTCATTATTTGTTTAATTCTTCTAATTTTTGTGTTTGGTCATAAAGAACCAAGGCATCTACAACTTCATCCAATTTACCAGACAAAATGGTATCTAGTTTTTGGAGAGTCAAACCGATACGGTGGTCTGTAACACGGTTTTGTGGGAAATTATAAGTACGGATGCGCTCTGAACGGTCACCAGTACCGATAGTAGACTTACGCTCAGCGTCTTGTTCATCTTGAGCAATCTGAGCAAAATGATCAGCAACACGCGCACGGATAATCTTCATAGCCTTCTCACGGTTTTTCTGCTGGGTACGTTCTTCCTGCATCTCAACCTTGATATTGGTTGGCAAGTGAACGATACGAACAGCAGTCGCAACCTTGTTGACGTTCTGTCCACCAGCACCTGATGCGTGGTAGATGTCAACACGAAGGTCTTTTGGATCAATATCGTACTCTACTTCTTCCACTTCAGGCATGACTAGAACTGTCGCTGTCGAGGTATGAACACGGCCTTGACTTTCTGTCACAGGGACACGTTGAACACGGTGGGCTCCAGACTCATACTTGAGTTTAGAGTATACAGACTGACCAGAAACCATAGCAACCACTTCTTTGAAACCACCGACACCGTTCATAGAAGCTTCCATGACTTCAAAGCGCCAACCTTGGGCTTCCGCATACTTTTGGTACATAGTTAGAAGGTCTCCGGCGAAAAGTGCCGCTTCGTCACCACCAGCCGCTCCACGGATTTCAAGGATGATGTTCTTATCATCGTTTGGATCCTTTGGAAGGAGCAAGATTTTGAGTTTTTCTTCGTATTCTTCTTTTTCAGCCTTGGCATCTTTCAGCTCTTGCTTAGCCATTTCTTCCAAGTCCGCATCCCCGCCAGATTCTTTAATCATCTCTTCTGCATCAACGATGTTTTGAAGGACTTGTTTGTACTCACGGTAGGTAGTTACCGTATCACGAGTAGAAGCCTCTTCTTTTGAAAGCTCCATGAAACGCTTGGTGTCCGAAACGACATCAGGGTCACTCAGCAATTCTCCTAATTCTTCATAACGGTCTTCTACAGCTTGTAGTTGATCATAGATGTTCATTTTTTCTCCTTAGTTCTCAATTGTTAAATCATAGATTGCTACTACTTCGTTCTCAAATATTTCCCCAGTTTCTTTAAATCCATAACTGAGGTAACAAGATCTTGCATGTTCATTTTCTGGTTCATAAGACAACCAAAGTTTATTGCCTAAACCTGCTGGCGCTGTCCGAACATAGTCCAGCACTTTATCCATAATTGGTTTAAAATATCCTTGATTTTGAAAATTCTTATCAATCATAAAACGAAATAGTAAATAATTTTCACTACTAATTCCTATCTTTTTATCATAAGCTATCATCACAAAACCTATAATTGCATTATTATCATAAACTGCCAATGGAGCTACAAAATCTCCATTTTTAGTGTAGACATATGCTTCAGCTAAACTAATTGCGTTGGTTGCAATGAATTGTTTTTGATATTCCTTGACATCCAAATTCAAAACATCAAAATAATTTTCCATTGTAACATCTCTCAGTTCAATTGTCATAGTTGTTCTCCTGGTTAGATGTTATCATTGGCGCAAAATAATGTTTACGGCAGACTGAGATATAGGTTTCATTGCCACCGATCTGAATTTGTTCGCCATCATAGACTGGCACACCATCTTGAGTTCGCAACACCATAGTCGCCTTTTTCTTACAGTACTGGCAGATGGTCTTGATTTCTTCAATCTTGTCTGCTAAGAGCAAGAGGTATTTTGAACCTTCGAACAAGTCATTGCGAAAGTCATTCTTCAAACCAAAAGCCATGACAGGTATATCTAACTCATCAACAACACGAGCTAGGTCGTAAACATGGTGACGCTTGAGAAACTGGGCCTCATCGACCAACACACAGTAAGGTTTTTCATGTAAGTTTCGGATATAACCAAAGATATCCGTCGTTTCCTCAATCGCAATGGCTGGGCGTTTCATGCCGATTCGACTCGACACATAGCCAACACCGTCACGCGTATCCAGAGCCGAAGTCATAATCACAACTCCCTTTCCTTGCTCCTCGTAGTTATAGGCCACCTTGAGAATCTCAATCGTTTTACCTGAGTTCATAGTCCCATAACGATAATACAACTGTGCCATGCTTCTATTTCACGTCCATTTCTAAATTTTTGCTACATTCTAGTATACCATATTTTCCAAAAGCTTTAAATGGCAAAATATGGTAAAATAGAAGAAATCAAAAACTAGTGGAGGAAGCTATTATGCCATTTGTACGCATCGATTTATTTGAAGGACGCACGCTTGATCAAAAGAAAGCTCTTGCTAAGGAAGTTACGGAAGCTGTTGTCCGTAATACTGGAGCACCTCAATCTGCTGTCCATGTCATCATCAACGACATGCCAGAAGGAACTTACTTCCCACAAGGGGAAATGCGCACCAAATAAGCTAGCTTAAGCAGAATTGCTTAGGCTTTTTCAATCTCCAAGTAGCATCCATTGAAGAAATAACCTAAATTTGTTACAATTTGAAGAGATGCTTAGATACATATCCTAAGAAAAGAATTACAAAAGGAATTAGTATGATTACACGTGAATTTGATACCATCGCTGCTATCTCTACTCCACTAGGTGAAGGGGCCATTGGTATTGTCCGTTTGAGCGGAACTGACAGTTTTGCCATTGCGCAAAAGATTTTTAAAGGCAAAGACTTAAGCAAGGTTGCTAGCCACACTCTTAACTACGGTCACATTGTTGACCCTCAAACTGGTAAGGTTATGGACGAGGTTATGGTTGGGGCCATGAAATCTCCAAAGACCTTCACTCGTGAGGACATTATCGAGATTAACACCCACGGTGGGATTGCGGTGACCAATGAGATTCTCCAGCTAGCTATCCGTGAAGGAGCTCGGTTGGCAGAACCTGGTGAATTTACCAAGCGCGCCTTTCTAAACGGTCGTGTGGATTTGACACAGGCTGAGGCGGTGATGGACATCATCCGTGCCAAGACAGACAAGGCTATGAATATTGCAGTCAAACAATTGGACGGTTCTCTTTCTGACCTCATTAACAATACTCGCCAAGAAATCCTCAATACACTTGCCCAAGTAGAGGTCAATATTGACTATCCTGAGTATGATGATGTTGAAGAAGCCACTACTGCAGTCATCCGCGAGAAGACTATGGAGTTTGAGCAACTGCTGACCAATCTCCTTAGAACAGCACAACGTGGCAAAATCCTTCGTGAGGGAATTTCAACTGCCATCATCGGACGCCCCAACGTTGGGAAATCGAGCCTCCTAAACAATCTCCTACGTGAAGACAAGGCTATCGTTACAGACATTGCTGGTACTACTCGAGATGTCATAGAAGAATACGTCAATATCAATGGTGTTCCTCTCAAATTGATTGATACAGCCGGTATCCGGGATACAGATGATATCGTGGAACAAATCGGTGTCGAGCGTTCGAGAAAAGCCCTCAAGGAAGCTGACTTGGTACTACTAGTGCTAAATGCTAGTGAGCCACTAACAGCACAAGACAGACAACTCTTAGAAATCAGTCAGGATACCAACCGCATTATTCTACTTAATAAAACTGACCTTCCTGAAGCGATTGAAACTTCGGAACTACCTGAAGATGTTATCCGTATTTCAGTTCTTAAAAATCAAAATATCGATAAGATCGAAGAGCGTATTAATGACCTCTTCTTCGAAAATGCTGGCTTGGTTGAGCAAGATGCCACTTACTTGTCAAATGCCCGTCATATTTCCTTGATTGAAAAGGCCGTTGAAAGCCTACAAGCAGTTAATGAAGGTCTTGAACTAGGGATGCCAGTTGATTTGTTGCAAGTTGACTTGACCCGTACTTGGGAAATTCTCGGAGAAATCACTGGAGATGCCGCACCTGATGAACTCATTACCCAACTCTTTAGCCAATTCTGTTTAGGAAAATAAGAAAAATCCATGATTATTCGGTCATGGATTTTATTGTCTTTATTAGTAATCTGGTCTTAAGACTCCTGTTACGGTTGCCTTAGTCGCTTCATAGTCGCCATCTACGACAACCTTGATAATGCGTTTGGCATCTTCCTCTGGTGCTGGAACTAGAGGTAGACGAGTTGGGCCAGCTTCAAATCCCATATAGTTAAGGACTGCCTTAACTGGAGCAGGACTTGGATAAGAGAAGAGGGCGTTGACCTTAGGAATGAATTTACGTTGAATAGCTGCCGCTTTTTTCATATCGCTTTCTGCAATAGCAGTCAACATCTCGTGCATTTCATCTCCATTTGTATGAGATGCAACAGAAATAACCCCGTCCGCACCAAGGTTCATGGCATGGAAAGCATCTCCGTCCTCCCCAGTATAGACCAAGAACTCTTCTGGCTTGTGTTCAATCAAGTAAGCCATATTAGCCAGACTAGTACATTCTTTGACCCCAATGATATTTGGATGGTCAGCTAAACGAAGCATGGTTTCTGGAGTCAATTCGACAACTACACGCCCTGGAATGTTATAGATAATAATTGGTAAGTCAGAAGCATCTGCAATTGCCTTAAAGTGCTGATACATCCCTTCTTGAGAAGGTTTGTTGTAGTAAGGAACAATAGCAAGTCCAGCTGCAAAACCACCAAATTCTGCGACTTCTTTGACAAACTCGATTGAGTCACGCGTATCATTGGTACCTACACCCGCAATCAAAGGAACGCGTCCATTGACAATCTTTTGTACAGCCGCAAAGAGTTCCAACTCTTCATCATGAGTCAAAGTTGGACTCTCGGCCGTCGTCCCTGCAAGAAGAATGCCGTCTGTATGATGCGCCAACAGATGCTCAATCAAGGCTGGAATGGCATCAAAGTTGATGGAACCATCCTCATGGAAAGGGGTAATAAAGGCTGTAATGATTTTACACTCTTTTAAATCTTGATAAGACATGAGAATACCTCTCTATTTCAAAGAAGGAGTTCATCTGAACTCCTAAACGATATGACTATTTTAATTCAAATTTCAATTCAGCTGTTGGACGAACCAATCCACGTTCGTGAAGCGTTTCTGCAATCTGAACTGAGTTCCAAGCAGCACCTTTGAGAAGGTTGTCTGAAACAACCCACATGTGGATTCCTTTTTCTGCATCTAGGTCTTTACGGATACGACCAACAAAAGTATCACGCGAACCCACTGCATTGACAGCTTGAGGATAGATTTGGTGCGCTACGTCATCCTCAAGAACAGCACTTGGAAAGGCTGCGATGGCTGCTTTGACTTCTTCGATTGGTGCCACTTCTTTTGTTTCGATATAAACTGACTCAGAGTGAGCTGACAAGACTGGAATACGTACACAGGTTGCAGATACTGAGATGCTATCATCTTCCATGATTTTCTTAGTTTCCTTAGTCATCTTCATCTCTTCGTAAGTGTAATCATTGTCAGTAAAGACATCGATTTGTGGAAGAGCGTTAAAGGCGATAGGGTAGTGTTTCTTGTCACCACCTGAAGGCAAGATTTCCGCATGCAAATCACGTGGATTCACACCATCATTCAAGACTTCACGAAGTTCACGTTGTGTTTCAAGAATCGCTCCCATACCAGCACCAGAGACCGCTTGGTAAGTTGAAACGATGATACGGTCCAAGCCCCATTTTTGACGGACAGGCTCAAGAGCCACCATCATTTGGATTGTTGAACAGTTAGGGCAGGCAATAATCCCGTTGTGGGCATCAAGTGCATGAGCATTGACCTCTGGGACAACCAATGGTACGTCTGGATTTTGGCGGAAATAAGATGTGTTATCCACTACTACCGCTCCAGCTTGAACTGCGTATGGTGCATACTTAGCTGATGTCGAACCACCTGCTGAAAAGAGTGCAATATCAACATCCTCAAAAGCTGTCTCAGTTGTTTCTTCAATCGTAATATCTTGGTCTTTAAATTTCAAAGTTTTGCCTGCTGAACGTGCAGAAGCAAGGTAACGAATTTTATCGATTGGAAGTGTTGATTCTTCCAACATTTTTATCATCTGAGCTCCGACAGCACCTGTCGCGCCGACTACAGCAACTGTATATCCCATAAATAACCTCTTTCGGAATTTTCTAAAAATTTCTATAATAGATGTATTATACTACTTTTTCCAGAAATTGAAAAGCACTTTTAGACTATATTTTCTGAAAACTAAAAATCCCTAGCCATTCGACCAGGGACTAAGAGGCATCTTCATGTGATGAGCAGGTTCACACAACTCATCAAGGTCCGCTCCTGCGTTATGACCTCCTTATGCTCAATAGTAGTCCGAAGACTACCTATCGACTCATCGCAACTACTATTCTACTAGATAGAGTCACTTTTGTCAACAGACAAAACTCTTTGCTTCATTTATACAGGTAGATAAGAAAAGCCTTGGTCTCCCAAGGTCATTTTGTTTCTATCATGCTAATTGCCGGGATTGAACCGGCGACCTCATCCTTACCATGGATGCGCTCTGCCAACTGAGCTAAATCAGCTTACCTAAAAAGTATACTATAGTTCCTAGTTCTTGTCAAGCGCTCTCTTTTAATTTTATGGAATAAAAAAAGCTAGATTTAGCAAGAATCTAGCTTATAAACTTCTTATCTTGTTAGATCGATTCGGCGCCCTAATTTTCCGATTAAAATAGCACCTACGATAAGTGATGCAAACTCACCAATTCCCGTAGAGAACCATGTAAAGAAGAATGGAGCTTCTGCAACAATATAGAGTTCTGCTGCAATGGTAATCATTGAAATAGAGAAGAGAATTGAAAAGAAGAAATGATCTTTTCGAATCAAACCATTGAACAGATAGTCTTTCTTGTACTTGCTAAAGAGCCATACACCTAGACTTAGGAAAACTAGGGTAGAGCCCCCTCCGACAAAGACATCTATTGGACCAAAGCTAAAGAAATTTGCAATCATACAACCAATCGTCACACCGATGATATATTTTGGATTGTAAAAGGCCAAGAAATTCATCATCTCTGAAATACGGAACTGGTAGGCGCCGTAGCTAATGGCATTCAGTGGTGGGGTAATGGTCAAAACCACATAAATAGCAGCGACAATAGCGATATCTGCCATATCACGAACAGTTAATTTTTTCATGTTTTCTCCTTTAGCGGTTTCCCGCGTAAAATATGCTTGGTGAAAGAAGTTAAGCACCAAGGGTTGAGATTATCAACCTTACTAGTATAGCACAATATATGACATTATGCTATACTAAAACCATGAAAAGAATAATAAAGGCATTCTTCGATAACGAAATTCTCTCCTATCTATTTTTCGGTGCTGCTACTACTTTGGTTTCTATTTTATCGCGCTTGGTTATTTACCACATCAGCCACCAGGAAATCCTGGCAACCGTACTCGCAAATTTTATCGGGATTCTCTTTGCCTTTCTCACAAATGATACAATCGTCTTTAAACAAGAGAGAAGGAATTGGTCAACTCGGCTGGCTAAGTTTTTCTTAGCTCGTCTCTCTACACTTGGACTTGACGTTCTTTTAACTTATATCTTCGTTACAACCTTTCCTGATCTTATTGGTCAGTTTGTCGAATATAATATAGATAGGGTTAATACGGTTGAAACTATCTTAGCACAAATCTTGATTATTGTGCTTAATTATATTTTCAGTAAAATCTATATTTTTAAAAAAAGCAACTGTTCTCCTTAAGCATCCAGGTTGCTTTTTGTCACAATTTAGGATATAATTAGTTAGAAATTAGGAAAGGAATTTATGAAAATGTTAAAGGACCTAAAAGAATTCTTGCTTCGCGGTAATGTTGTTGACCTTGCTGTCGGTGTAATCATCGCCTCTGCATTTGGTGCTATCGTAACTTCACTCGTTAACGATATCATCACTCCACTTATCTTGAATCCAGCCTTGGAAGCTGCGAAAGTACAAAACATCGCTGAGCTTGCATGGAATGGTGTTACATATGGTAAATTCTTGAGTGCTATTATCAACTTTCTCGTTGTAGGTACTGTGCTTTTCTTCGTTATTAAAGCTATG
Source organism: Streptococcus oralis (assembly GCF_023611505.1). Classification (NCBI taxonomy): domain Bacteria; kingdom Bacillati; phylum Bacillota; class Bacilli; order Lactobacillales; family Streptococcaceae; genus Streptococcus; species Streptococcus oralis. The sequence goes on from NZ_CP097843.1 coordinate 1,090,361, forward strand.
GAAAAAGCGCAAAACCTTCGTAAGAAAGAGGAAGTGGTTGAGGAAGCACCTGCTGCTCCAACTGAACTTGAAGTTCTTCAAGAAATCAAAGCTCTTCTTGAAAAAAAATAAGACAGATAAAGGATCTAGCTTAAAGCTAAATCCTTTTTTCTTTACTCTTTTGGTAACTTACCAGCCTTTTCGAGCATTTTCTTAATCAGGTAAGGCATCTTCACATTTTCACGGCCTTTTTTCTCAATGAGTTTTTTGACAAATTCTGGCATCTGAAGGTCGTCTGTCTCCTCCATGATGTCCTTAGTAGTTGCTGAAGGCGCTAACTCATCAAAGGTTTCTTCTTCTGGGAGAAAAGCTTTAAATTCTTTGTGTTCGTTGGCCCTTACAGTAGCAACTAAAGCGTCAATTAAACGACTATCCGTATTGGGCATAGGTGGACGATGGTAGGTGACACCTAATTCTTGACACAAATCATAACATTCCACATCGTTGTCAAACAAGACTTCGATGTGCTCACTGATAAAACTAATAGGAATAAAAATATAATGCTCGGGATGTTGCTTTTGTTCTCGTAAATATTCTAAGACATCTGGCTTGATCCAAGGGATTCCAATATCGCTTTCGCTCTGCCAAGTATTGGTATACTGATCTTTCATTAGGCCGAGTTGTTCAGCAATGAGCCTGCTATTATCGAAAATCTGATCGATATAAGGATCTCCATAGTCCAAGGCAAAAATGGGGACGCTATGGGCTGAAAAGATTACCTTGAAGGATTCTTCTCCCACCTCATTTCGTAAAATTTTTCTAATCTCATCTGTCCAAAAGTCCAGCAAAGGCTGTTGTTGATACCAGTCCTTAATAACTAAAAATCGGATCTGCTGGCTTTCCAGAAACTTTTCATACCCCATGACTGAGTAAAAAGAATAATGAGGTTCCAAAATCAAGCAGATACATTCTTCAACACCATCAGTTTCCATCTGCTTGATCACGTCTGGAATAAAGGGACGAGAAAATTTGTTGGCAAAGTAGATACCGTACTCCTCCCCTAAACGTTCTTTGACTAAATTGACCTCCTCACGTGTAATCCGCTGCAAAGGCGTCCCACCGATACGAACATAGTTGTCATAGAGAGTCTGGATTTCGTGGTCTTGGGGCCTAACTCCACGACGAATGTTTGTAAAAAATTCTGCTACTCCTTCAAAACTAATCTCCTCTGGAGATCCAAAGGTCATCATCAATATTGCTTTTTTCATGTTATCATCCTTATGATATTATTTTCTCTATCCATTCTATCATGAAATATATCATAAATAAACGCTTTCATTCATTTTATTTTTATTTACTTCTCTTTGTCTTTCTCTCCATTCTATGATACAATGAAAAAAAATGATAATAAAGGAGTTTTTATGACTTATCCGAACCTTTTAGATCGTTTCTTGACCTACGTTAAGGTCAATACGCGTTCTGATGAACACTCTACTACTACTCCAAGTACGCAAAGCCAGGTAGATTTTGCGACCACTGTTCTTATTCCTGAGATGAAACGTGTTGGCCTGCAAAATGTTTACTACCTACCAAATGGTTTTGCTATTGGTACCTTACCAGCTAATGATCCGAGCTTGACACGCAAGATTGGGTTTATCTCCCACATGGATACTGCTGACTTTAATGCTGAGGGCGTTAATCCGCAAGTCATCGAAAATTACGATGGTGGAGCTATCGACTTGGGTGATTCTGGATTTAAACTAGATCCTTCTGACTTCAAGAGTCTTGAAAAATATCATGGCCAAACGCTTATCACAACTGACGGCACAACCTTGCTGGGCGCTGATGACAAATCAGGTATTGCTGAGATTATGACCGCTATCGAGTACTTGACTGCTCATCCTGAAATCAAACACTGTGAAATTCGTGTTGGTTTTGGACCTGACGAAGAAATCGGTGTCGGTGCTAATAAGTTTGATGCAGATGACTTTGATGTTGACTTTGCCTACACTGTTGATGGTGGACCTCTAGGGGAACTGCAGTACGAGACTTTCTCAGCAGCTGCTGCTGAACTTCATTTCCAAGGGCGCAATGTCCATCCTGGTACTGCCAAAGGACAGATGGTCAATGCCCTTCAGCTGGCGATTGATTTTCATAATCAACTTCCTGAGAATGACCGACCTGAACTGACAGATGGTTACCAAGGTTTCTATCATCTTATGGATGTGTCAGGTAGTGTCGAGGAGGCGCGTGCAAGCTACATCATTCGCGATTTTGAAAAGGATGTCTTTGAAGCACGTAAAGCAGCTATGCAGTCTATTGCTGACAAGATGAATCAAGAGTTTGGGAATAATCGAGTGACCTTGACTCTGACAGACCAGTACTACAATATGAAGGAAGTCATTGAGAAAGACATGACACCTATTACTATTGCTAAGACTGTTATGGAAGATCTAGGGATTACGCCTATTATCGAACCAATTCGTGGTGGGACTGATGGCTCTAAGATTTCCTTTATGGGAATCCCAACTCCAAATATCTTTGCAGGTGGTGAAAACATGCATGGACGTTTTGAATACGTCAGCCTTCAGACTATGGAGCGTGCGGTGGATACCATCATTGGTATTGTAGCTTATAAAGACTAAAAAAGACGAGGTAGCTCAGCTACTTCGCCTTTCTTTTTTTTCATTTTATTGAGCACTTAGCTCAGATTCACTTTGCGCTTGCTTTTCTGTTGGTTGAGAAGCAACTGTTTCACTGTCTTTCTCAGACTTAGATTGGCTATCAGTTTCACTTGCTTTTGAACGGAGTTCCTGGTTCAATCTAATGATTTCTTTAGCTAGAGTGAGGAGACCTTCTTTATCACTGCTTTTTGCTGCAAGTTGATCAAATAGGGCATCAACACGTTCAAAGTCAGCATCGGATCCTTTGTTATCCTCTAAGTACTTGTGAAGAGAGAGCAAGACATTATAGAGTTTTTGGTAGATGATCACAGTTTGTGGATCTTTTTCTGCTTCTTTTTCCTCTCGTTGGATAGTCGCTGCAATACGGTTTAAAAGATCCTCAAGTTGTGTTTTAGCTTCGTCAAGGTCTGCATTTTCCTTTTCAGTAGCCGCTTTGATATTAGCAGCTTCTTCAGCTAGGGATTGTTTGACACCATCCTCTTTAACACGTGCTAGGAGTTGGGCAACTTTAGTTAGGAGAGCATCCACTTCTTCCTTCTTAACATGGCTAACCCGCTCTTCTGGCATAAAATCACCGTAGAGTTCTTTTAGGAATTCATAGATGGCTGTCTTAGCGGTTTGACTATCTACTTTTTCCATATCTAGAATAGTCTTACCAGCTTTTGTAGAAACGGGTTCTTCTTTGAGAGCTTCTTCTACTTCTAGCTTAGTTTGGTAAATAGTTGGGAATAGCTTGTTCAAGTCGGTTGCTTTGAGGAAAAATTGTGACTGGTAAAGTTCCCATGTCAACTTGGCAACACGGTTCCGAAGTTCTTCTCTCAAACGACCATCAGATACATGTTCATAGAAATACTTGATGTACTCTACTGTTGTAACCCCTGTCCGATCTCGGAAATCTTGCAAGGCCTGAAGTTTTGCTTCAATGGCAGCCAACTCTGTCTCATCCTGTGCTAGTTTTGCTTCCTGCAAATGTATCAAAAGATCCTTCTTAGGCAAGCCATAAGTGTCTGTATCCAGTGTATTGATCTTATCTACAAGGGCTTGGTACTTCTTATCTAAAGGTGAAGTTTCAACCGGTGCCACACTTTGATCCACATGGATATACTGTTTATCAAAGAGATCCAAGGCTGCTAGATATCCAGCAGTTGAGTTTGCTGCCAGTTTTTTCATATTTTCGGTGAATTGCCCCAAAGCAAGTTCAACACGTCTCTGCATGATTGGCTGGTCTTTGTAGAGACTTCTGCTATCTGCTAAAAGTTGATCCACCTTAGATAGAACTGTTTGTTCATCAAATGCTCCAGGTTGATAGGTCGATTGTAGGACCGGAATCTTATTTTTCAAAGCTACTTCATAGCCCTTAGTTTGAACATTGATGTAGTGATTGTGGTCTCCGTGAGGAATCACAAAACTACCATTTTCTACTTGCAAACTATAAGGAGATACCCCATCACGTAGGGCAGTTGTATACAGTTCATTTAGGAAATCCAGTTCTGGATTTCCAGTTTGGAGAGGAATACGAACATGTTCTTTTCGAACAGCATAGGGATGGATATGGGTTGGATCATAGGCTTGATCCGGATTTCCAAAGACAAAGAATCCATTTGAAATACGAATCGCTTCGAGCGGAACCCCGTAGGTCTGTGAGATATACTTGATTTTTTCTTCATCGCTAGCATCTCTTGAGAAACTTTCCACAGTCTTTGCAAGTGGTTGAACGTGCTGAGGCTGATGATTATCTTTCAAGTGATCTTGGGCAGCTTTGATTTGGGATGCAGTCAAGTCCTTCTTAAAGAAATAATGAGCGTGATCTCCATGAGAAACTACAAACCCTTGCTCATCTTCACTAATAACACGGTCAGCTGCGAAACCATGATCATGTTCTTCACCGTGGTGATGGTCATGCTCCTCTCCATCATGGTCATGATCTTCGTGGTTGGTATTCTGACTTCCATGGTCACCGTCTTGGTCATGAGGATGATCTGGTTGAGCTGGATGTTCTGCTGGTTTACTTGGGTTTTCCAAAGGTGTTGGCTTCCCACTGTCGCTAGATAAAGGAATCATACGTGCAATCTTTTCTTCCAAGGCAGAAAGTTTTGTATATGGGATGAAATGATAGTGATTTCCGTGTGGAATCGCTACGCCACTCGGCGTTCTACTTGAAATCTTAGCAGGGTCAAAAATCAAGCCATCTGATTCAGCATAACGTTGACTACTTGGAAGAGCATAGAGTTGCTGCAATAGAGTTTGTAAGCTCTCTTCTGGATTGCTTGGTGTTTCAGCTTCTTGACTCAGATTGGTCGTTTGACTGGTTCCATTTTGGCTTGGACGATAGTCAGTCACAGTCGGTTGTTTTCTAGTTCCAGAAAGGTAAGCTTGAGCAGCTGCTAATTCGCTAGCAGACAAGGAACTCTTTGGAATGTAGTGGTAATGTCCACCGTGAGGAACGGTATAAGCATCACCAGTATCCTCTATAATATCAGATGGGTTAAAGATGTAGCCATCATCGGTAGTATAGCGACCTTGTGATTGAGCAAGCGCCACTGCACTGTTAGAAGTTGGTGCATCATGAGTATGACCTTGTTTTTGGCGCTCAATTTCGTCCTTCGTACGAATATTATCAGCATGAGCTGCATCTTTAAGGTAGACATAATACTTGCCATCCACCTTGATAATATAGCCACCTTTAATTTCGTTGACAATATCAGCGTCTTTCAGTTGATAATTGGCATCTTTCATCAAAAGCTCTTCGCTGAAAATCGCGTCAAAAGGAACTTTACCATTGTAATAATGGAAATGATCACCGTGTGATGTCACATAACCTTGATCGGTAATTTTCACGACAATTTGTTCTGCCTGAATATCTTCTTTTTTGCTAACTTGATCTGGTGTCTGATTCTCTGTTTTTTGAGTGTCTTGCTTCCCATCGACATAAGACACACGGTTATTATCTTTGTTTCCTTCTAGCTGGTGTTGGTTCAATGCATAGATGCAAAGGCTTAGGGAAAGGACAAGAGCCGATCCTGCTGCAAGGTATTTCTTCTTCATTTTCATCATCTCCTCATTTTAATTCTTCTGCAAGAACATTCATGTTTTCTTCTAGATTTTCTAAGTAAGTTTTGTCATTTTCAGGATCTGCTTCTAAAGGATTGAGTGTCTTTAGGCTAACTCCTGTTGATTTGACCAAGGTCTCAGCGACTTTAGAAGAAGCATTGCTCTCAGTAAAGATGGTTTTAACCTTATAGGTCTTAACGAATTCTTGAATTTCTGTTAGTTGTCTCGGACTTGGCTCTTGTTCAGGGGAAATCCCTGCTATACCAAGTTGTTTCAGACCAAAGCGTTTAGCGAGATAAGAAAAGGCTGTATGTTGTGTTACAAATGTTTTCTGACTCGCTTTTTCAAAAATAGGCTGGTACTTCTTAGTCAATTCTTGGGCTTTAGCGATAAAGTTTTTAGCATTCTTTTGATACGTTTCCTTATTGACACTATCAAGCTCCGAAAGTTTGTCCGCAATAATCTGCGCCTCTTCGCCTGCTTTTTCAGGATCTAACCAAGTGTGAGGGTCATAGAGTGTTTTTTCATCGATGCCGTCACCAGCTTCAACATCTTCCAAACCTGGTACACGCTCCAACGTCATTCCTTCAGAAGCTTCTAAAACCTTAACTTTTGAGTTTTTCAAGTTAGGATCCAAACTTCCCGCCCAAGATTCGAGCGTATGAGAATGGTAGACAAAGACATCCGCGTCATAGATGGCAGCAATGTCATTTGCTGACGGTTCATATGAGTGAATCCCGTTACTTGACTGAATCATCCGAACATCATTCAAGTCACCCGATACCTCTTTGACCATGGCATAGATCGGGTAAAAACTTGTTACAATCTTCATCCCTTTTGCTTCTTGTTTTTCTTTTTGACCACATGCTCCTAAGACAAGAGCCAACACACTGGCCATTAATAATAGAAATGTTCTTTTTTTCATCATTACTCCTTAACTAGTATTTAACCATTTAATTAACTAGTAAATAGTTTATCTTTATTTACACTATATGTCAAGATATTTTGCACATTTTCATGAAAAAAATGAGAACTAGAACTCACATTCTGCTCTCATTTTTCGATTTTATCTTTTCTAGCTCTCCTATCCTGTTTTTAGGAGTTAGAAAATGTTGCTAGGACTACTTACTCTCCCTTAATAAAGCCAATAATTTTTCAGCTTCTGCCATAATAGTATTGTTGTCCTGGGCGCCAAATAGTAAATTATTCTTTAATCCTGTGAGAGTTTCTTTGGCATTGGACTTGATAATTGGATTCTGGATTTTTGCAAGTAAATCCTCAGCCTCTCTCAGTTTTTCTTCAACCTTTTCAGTTTCAACCTGAGGTTCTTCTGCTTCCTCTGGCGATTCTTCTTCTGGCTCCTCAGTTGGTTTTGGAGACTCTGGTTTCTCGCTTTGCGGCTTCTCTTCGCGAGGTTTTTCTTCCTCAGGTTTTTCTGGCCGAGGTTTCTCCTCTGATGGTTTTCCCGTATGATTGTTATCAGCCTGACCATTTTGGTTTCTTTGAACATGGTCACTTGCATTGCCCCAACCACTATCTGAATGCGGACGTTCGTTTGGATGTTCGACATAGTACTTGACAGTCGCAAAGAGATCCTCTAGAGTATAGCCCTTAGGAGCCTCATAAAGTCTTTCGTCAAACCACTCAAATTTGATGTTATGGTAATGATCATAATGAGGAATGATTAAACTACCGTTTTTAACTTCCACGGTATGTTGGAGATTGTAAGGCATACGATCAAGCGGCACCTTCTTAGCTGCTTTCACGCGGTTGTAGATAGCTTCTGCTCCTTTAGCCTCCGTATTTCCTGGATCCTGATGGTCTGTTGAAGGAGGAGTCAAACCTTTCTCTTTAGCATAAGCCTGAGCTGCCGCTCTTTCGGCTTCAGACAAACTATCTTTTTTAATCCAATGACTATGGGTCATATGTGGAGTTACATAGGCATCCCCCTCATCACTGGTGATATCACGAGGATCAAAGATATAGCCATCTTCTGTTGTATACTTGCCTGCCAACTTGGCTACCTGAATCTCATCATCAGTGTAGGCAATTTGCGCATTTGGTTTTCCTAAACGTTCTGGATGACGAATCGGTGCTAGGAAGGTAAGAATATCATCTACTAACTTGACTTTATCGCTTGAGACATCATTGAGACGTTCCAAGAGCTTATCCAAAGCGTCAAAATCAGCTTGGCGCCCTTTATTATCAAGTAAGTCTTGATGAACTCTTGCTAGTAAATCATAAGCCTTATTGTAAAATCCTCGATTAGCAGATGGGAGGTTGATTTTCTTAGCTCCTAGCTTATGAGACAAACTTTCTTGCTTAGCTAGTTTGCTATCAATGGCTGCTGCTGTTTCTGCTGAAAGTTCCTTGACAGGAATATAACGTGAGGTTCCATTCTCCTCAAAGACATAGCCATCAGCTACTTTTCGAACCGCTTGTCTAACCAATTTTTCGTCAATTGGATTGCTTGGAGCTGGTTGAGGATTTGGTGCAGGTTGCGGGCTTGGACTAGGTTCCGGAGTCGGTTGTGGACTTGATTGTTCTGGTCTTGAATCCGGCACCCAATGGTTCGAACGATAGCGAAGCGGGATGATGCGAGCGATTCGTTCTTCCAATTCAGACATCTGTGAATAAGGGATAAAATGGTAATGGTCCCCATGAGGTACTGCAACACCTCTAGCTGTTCGACTTGTGATTTGTGCTGGATCAAAGACAAGGCCATCAGATTCTACGTGTCGTTGGCTGAGTGGCAAGGCATAAAGTTGTTTCAGAAGGCCATCAATATCCTCATCACTTTGACTCGCTTGACTATCGTCGCTACTGTTACTGTTGTTAGCCGTGTTTGTGTTCGTATAGCCACTACCTTGATTATTATAGGATGGGGTCCATCTATCTATATCACTGCTAGCACTGTTGTTATTGGTACGGCGATATGTAGGCGTATTTGATTGACCACTTCTACCAGATAGGAAGGCTTCTGCGGCAGCCAATTCGCTGGCTGATAACTCACTCTTAGGAATATAATGGTAATGGTCGCCGTGAGGAACGATATAAGCATCACCAGTATCTTCAATGATATCAGAAGCATTAAAGATGTAGCCATCATCTGTGGTATAGCGTCCTTGTGAACGTGCCAAGGCTACCGCACCATCGTTTGCTGAAGTTCCTCCTTCACGATGCTGACTATGCTCTTGTTTTTGTCGATTAATTTCTTCTTTGGTACGGACATTATCCGCATGGGCTGCATCCTTAAGGTAGACATAGTATTTTCCATCTACCTTGATAACATAACCACCCTTGATTTCACTGATAATATCCTCGTCTTTTAGCTGGTAGTTTGGATCCTTCATGAGCAACTCTTCACTGATGATAGCGTCATAAGGAACCTTGCCATTGTAATAATGATAGTGGTCGCCGTGTGAAGTGACATAGCCTTGGTCTGTTATCTTGATGACGATTTGCTCTGCATTGATTCCTTCACGCTTGCTAACCTCATCAGGAGTCAAATTCTCCGTTTTTTGCGTCGCTTGTTTACCATCAACGTAAGACACACGATTATTTTCCTTGACTGTTCTAGCTTGATACAATCCCAACTCATAAGAACAAACACTTAAAATCAAGGCTGCCGCAGAACCAGCTAGATATTTTTTATTAATTTTCATCGAAACTCACTTTCTTTTTTAATATTTCTATTTGCAATTCATTTCTAAATTGCAGAAACTCCTCTCTATTACTTAACTGGTTAATAGTTTACTCCTAAATTTGCAACTTGTCAAGAATTTTATGAACCAGTTAAGCATTTTTTGTTCTGACAACAAATTTCTCAAGATTGGGGTTTATATAAGAAAGATTGGCTTAAAAATTCTTTAAAAAAATCCCTGCAACTGAGTTGCAAGGACTTTTCGATTAATCAAAATTAACGTATTCTTTTTGAAGTTCAAGAACTTCTTCCATTGTTGAGCATTCTGTAAGGGCACGGTTTGCGTACTCTTCCATCTTAGCTGTATCGAGTTTCTTCATCAAGCTACGTGTACGAAGGACAGATGTTGCTGACATAGAGAACTCATCCAAGCCCATTCCGACAAGAAGTGGAACAGCCTTTTGGTCACCAGCCATCTCACCACACATACCAGCCCATTTACCTTCAGCGTGAGCTGCTTTAATAACGTTGTTGATCAAACGAAGGATTGATGGGTTGTATGGTTGGTAAAGGTATGAAACTTGTTCGTTCATACGGTCTGCTGCCATTGTGTATTGGATCAAGTCGTTTGTACCAATTGAGAAGAAGTCAACTTCTTTTGCAAATTGGTCTGCAAGCATAGCCGCTGCAGGAATCTCGATCATAATACCAACTTGGATATTATCCGCAACTGCAACACCTTCAGCAAGAAGGTTTGCTTTTTCTTCGTCAAAGACTGCTTTGGCTGCACGGAATTCTTTCAAGAGCGCAACCATTGGGAACATGATACGCAATTGACCATGTACAGACGCACGAAGAAGAGCACGGATTTGAGTGCGGAACATAGCATCTCCAGTTTCAGAGATAGAGATACGAAGGGCACGGAATCCAAGGAATGGGTTCATTTCATGAGGCATATCGAAGTAAGGAAGTTCCTTATCTCCACCGATATCCATTGTACGAACGACAACAGGTTTACCATTCATTCCTTCAAGTACAGCTTTGTATGCTTCATACTGCTCGTCTTCTGTTGGGAAGTCTTGAGAATCCATGTACAAGAACTCTGTACGGTAAAGACCAACAGCTTCGGCACCGTTGGCATTGACACCTTCAACGTCTTTTGGAGTACCGATATTAGCAGCCAATTCAAAGTGTTTACCATCAGCAGTCACTGTTTGAGCATCTTTCAAAAGTGCCCATTCAGCTTTTTGCTTCGCATAAGCTTCACCAGCGGCCTTGAATTCTGCCGCTTGCTCATCAGTTGGGTTGATAATCACTTCACCAGTGATACCGTTAACAGCGAGGATATCACCATCTTTAACAATTTCAGTGATATTGTTTGTACCTAATACTGCCGCGATTTCAAGTGTACGCGCCATGATAGCTGAGTGGCTTGTACGTCCACCAATGTTGGTTACAAAAGCTTTTACAAAGTTTTTGTCCAATTGAGCTGTATCTGAAGGAGTCAAGTCATGCGCAATCACGATCACTTCTTCATTGATAGAAGCTGGGTTTGGCAATTTTTTACCAAGGAGATTTGCCAATACACGTTTTGTTACGTCGCGGATATCCGCTGCACGTTCTTGCATGTATGGGTTGTCTTCCATGCCTTCAAAGATAGTGATAAACATGTCTGTCACTTCTTTCAGGCCTGCTTCTGCATTCACTTTCTTCGCACGGATTGTTTCCTTGATTTGACTGATCATTTCTGGGTCAGCAAGAACCATTAAGTGAGCGTCAAAAACTTGAGCTGCTTCTTCACCGAGCGTACCTACTGCTTTCTCACGAATAACAGAAAGCTCGTCTTGTGATGCTTTTAGAGCGGCATCAAGGCGAGCTTCTTCTGCGTTTGTATCTTCGACTGTAATAGTCTCAAATGACAAATCCGGTTGAACGAGTAGATATGCTTTTGCAACTGCAACACCGTCAGATGCTGCGATTCCTTTAAGCATTTCTGTCATTTTCCTTATGCCAATCCTTCTTTTTCCATAGTTTCAGTGATAGCAGCGATTGCGTCGTCAGCATCTGCACCTTCAGCTGAAATTGTAACGTCAGCACCTTGGCCAACACCAAGACTCATAACACCCATGATAGATTTAAGGTTTACTGATTTACCTTTGTATTCAAGAGTGATATCTGAAGCAAATTTGCTAGCTGTTTGAACCAACAATGTTGCTGGACGTGCGTGAATACCTGTTTCTGCCACTACGTGGAAATCTTTAGAAGCCATAGTTTGACTCTCCTTTAGTTATTTCTTTTTTGAGTTATATGTGATAACCCTTACAAGACTGTATTATATCACCTTCTAGATAATTTTTCAAGTATTTTATGGACTTTTACTGAAAATGAACTTGCTTCTTTTTCTATCATACAGGTACTATGGGAAATTTGGGCACAAATTATTAATAGTATAGAATTATCTAGTTAGCCACTTAACGTAAAATAATCTTTTGATGTCTCACATTAAAATAGATATACCTAAGTAGTGTAAGCGTGGCTAAAAATTCAATCTATTCCATTCAAATAAAGTGTCCAACCAATCAAAAACTATATTATGGGCGAGTCTTAAATTATTGACTTGACAATGAGCATCTGCACCGCTTTCGGAGTCAAAAACCTGAAGTTTAGTTTGCGGATTTTTAGATTTAAGCGCTTCATAAATTACCTTAGTTTGTCGTTGCAGCTCAGTACCTTCTCCCTTTCCCATTATAAACAGGCAAGGACATTGAATTTTTTGATAATCTACAATCTTTGCGTGGTTAAATACATCATCAATAGCACTCTTAAAATCAGAAGTACCAAACTGCCATGCATACTTTTTAAGATTCAAATTTGCTGATTCATTCAAATTTCCAGCTAATTTTAAAATGGCATTTATTAACCAACTAGGTGCTTTCAAACTTGATCCAAATTCTTTTCTGAAAAGTTCTGCAACGTCGTAAATAGGGGTACTAGCAATCCAAGCATGAATTCTTGGATCCTTTTCAACAGCTTGTGCGGTAAAATATCCCCCTCCGCTGACACCATAAATGGCTAAATAATTTAGTTTAGGATTTCTATTTTCCAACCAGTCTATGCATAATGAAATTGGAATAGAGGCATCCACATCAAAGACCAGCCCTCTACTAGGATTGCTCCCTTGACCGAGAAGGTCAACCATTAAAACATTATAATTTCGTATCCATCCAGGATATCCTGCAAAGTAAAATAAATCTTCGCGATAAGTATCACCTCCACCAATCATGATTAGCGTTGGGCAATTATCGCCGCTATGAAGATAATAACCAGGCAAGTAAGAACCCTGATAGGTAATAGTTAATTTTTCAATCGGTGCACCTAGTGAATGAATTGCACTAGAAAACACCTTCTCCATTTGACGAACGGTCGGTAAATACTCTTCAGAAAATGGATCGGTAAATTGGATTGCCGAGCGAAGTGAGTAGGTCTGTGCAAGATAATACTGCGCCTTTGTTTGTTCACTCAACCCTGAATTACTTGCTTCTTGTTCAAGGTAATTTACATGCGATAAAAATACATTTTTCCAGTCATCAGGCTTTGGTGAGTTCCCCAATCTTTGAGCAAGATAATAAAGCTCTCCATGAGAGAAACCAAAAATTTCACCGATTCCTAACAACCAATTGAAGAAAAAATCCGTATCACCATTCTTAAAAAATATTTGAGTCGATTGCCGTTTTAAAATAACATCATTTTCTTTCACCACGCGCCTCCTAATTCTGTATTCTTTCATTCATTTAATCTAATTATAATCTGATAACATTCTCTATCAAACAAAAGTATCCAGATATCCATTTTTTAATCTTATAATCACAGATAGTGTATCACATAAAATGAACTTTTTCAAACATTGTATTTATATACTCCTTATGAAAGGATACGAAACTCATAAGTATCCTATATAAAATTAACCAATGATCCATTTTTATGAATACATCATAATCTGTCATTTCCACTTTGGTTATATTTTAGATATTCTAATACAAATATTGGGACATCTTGTGTAGAAAATTTCTTTTTTCGTAAATATTACAGTTTCTATTTTGTTAAAGTATTATCTCAGCTATACTTATTACTGTTCTTACGATTTTTGCTATTTTCTTCGTTTTCCTTTCTGATAACTTGCTGAAAATCTTCTATTTATATTGCCAATATACAGTATGTAGTTTTTTTATTTTGAGAAAGTTTGACAGTTCAACGGAAATCAAAATTTATGTTTTCGAAAACACTATATCTTGTGCTTTGATTTCAAAACCGTAACTTTTTGGCACAAGATTTAGTTTAAAAAGTTTGACAAAGTTTTTTTTTCTGATATACTAAGAAAGTAATCTATTTTGAAAGAGGAGTTACGAAAATGGTAACCGTTTATTCTAAAAACAACTGTGTCCAATGTAAGATGACCAAGCGTTTCTTGGACAGCAACAATGTCGCTTATCGTGAGATCAATCTCGACGAGCAACCTGAGTATATCGATCAAGTTAAAGAGCTCGGTTTCAGCGCTGCTCCTGTCATCCAAACACCAACTGAAGTCTTTTCAGGTTTCCAACCAGGAAAACTAAAACAGTTAGCATAATTTTAGTGCATCATCCAGAAGAAATTGCTTCTAGGGCTAACTTAGAGGCCTTTCTTTTGTAATCAGGTTAGATAAGGAAAATTTTATGGGATTAAAACATCTTGAAGACGTGACTTACTTCCGTCTCAATAACGAAATCAACCGTCCTGTTAATGGACAAATCATGCTTCATAAAGATAAGGAAGCCTTGGATGCTTTCTTTAAAGAAAATGTAGTTCCAAACACTATGGTTTTTGATTCAATCACTGATAAAATCAACTACCTTATTGAACACAACTACATTGAAACTGCATTTCTCAAGAAGTACCGTCCAGAGTTTTTGGAAGAATTGCATCAATTTATCAAAGACCAAAACTTCCAATTCAAGTCTTTCATGGCCGCCTATAAGTTTTACAATCAATATGCCTTGAAGACTAATGACGGTGAATATTACCTTGAAAGCATGGAAGACCGTGTCTTCTTTAATGCACTTTATTTTGCTGACGGGGATGAAGCGATTGCAATTGATATTGCCAATGAAATCATCCACCAACGCTACCAACCAGCTACTCCTTCCTTTTTGAACGCAGGTCGTGCTCGTCGTGGGGAGTTGGTATCTTGTTTCCTGATTCAAGTAACTGATGATATGAACTCTATCGGACGTTCTATCAACTCAGCCCTTCAACTTTCACGTATCGGTGGTGGTGTGGGAATTTCCCTCAGCAACCTTCGTGAAGCTGGAGCTCCTATCAAAGGCTATGAAGGAGCAGCTTCTGGTGTCGTACCAGTTATGAAGCTTTTTGAAGACAGCTTTTCTTACTCCAACCAACTCGGACAACGTCAAGGTGCTGGGGTTGTCTACCTCAACGTCTTTCACCCAGATATCATCGCCTTCCTTTCAACTAAGAAAGAAAATGCTGATGAAAAAGTACGTGTAAAGACCCTTTCACTCGGTGTTGTAGTACCCGATAAATTCTACGAATTGGCCCGCAAAAATGAAGAAATGTATCTCTTCAGTCCTTACTCTGTCGAAAAAGAGTATGGTGTGCCATTCAACTACATCGATATCACTGAAAAATATGATGAATTAGTAGCAAATCCAAATATCCGCAAGACAAAAATCAAGGCGCGTGATTTGGAAACGGAAATCTCTAAATTGCAACAAGAATCTGGCTATCCATATGTAGTCAACATCGATACGGCTAACCGTGCGAATCCTGTTGATGGAAAGATTATCATGAGCAACTTGTGTTCTGAGATTCTTCAAGTTCAAGAACCAAGTTTGATCAACGATGCTCAAGAATTCCTTCAAATGGGAACAGACGTTTCATGTAACCTTGGATCAACCAACGTGGTCAACATGATGACTTCACCTGACTTTGGTCGTTCTATCCGTGCGATGGTTCGTGCTTTGACTTTCGTTACAGATAGTTCACACATCGTAGCTGTCCCTACTATCGACCACGGAAACAGTTTGGCTCACACCTTTGGTCTTGGTGCCATGGGACTTCATAGTTACCTTGCCCAACAACTGATTGAGTACGGATCACCTGAGTCAATTGAATTTACAAGCATCTACTTTATGCTTATGAACTACTGGACCTTGGTGGAATCAAACAATATAGCGCGCGAACGTGGTATCACCTTCCACAACTTTGAAAAATCAGACTATGCTAATGGAAGCTACTTTGACAAGTATGTGACAGGCGAGTTTGTTCCAAAATCAGACCGTGTTAAAGAACTCTTTAAAAACGTCTTTATCCCAAGTGCTGCTGACTGGGCTGAACTTCGCGAAAAGGTTCAAGCAGATGGTCTTTACCACCAAAACCGCCTTGCTGTAGCTCCAAATGGTTCTATCAGCTACATCAACGATGTTTCTGCTTCTATCCACCCGATTACGCAACGTATTGAAGAACGCCAAGAGAAGAAAATCGGTAAGATCTATTATCCAGCTGCTGGTTTGTCAACAGATACTATCCCTTACTACACTTCTGCTTACGATATGGATATGCGTAAGGTGATTGATGTTTACGCTGCTGCGACTGAGCACGTGGACCAAGGGCTTTCACTCACTCTCTTCATGCGTAGCGATATTCCAAAAGGTCTTTACGAATGGAAGAAAGAAAATAAACAAACCACACGTGACCTATCTATCCTTCGTAACTATGCCTTTAACAAGGGTATCAAGTCAATCTACTACGTCCGTACCTTTACAGACGACGGTGGAGAGGTCGGCGCTAACCAATGTGAAAGTTGTGTGATTTAATTTTTATCTGAGGCAACCACATTTTCTCAGACTACTGATTAAATTACCCGCCAGACAAAACTTGATAAGTATCTTAAATACTATGAAAAACCAAAAAGTCGGTCTTCCGACTTTTTGTGCGATACTCTTCTCAGACTATGATAAAATAGAGATGATTCGACAATCGCATTATTACATACAGAAAGAGATTTCAAATGGAAACTTACTACAAAGCCATTAACTGGAATGCCATCGAAGATGTCATCGACAAATCAACTTGGGAAAAGCTGACGGAGCAATTCTGGCTCGATACGCGTATCCCCTTGTCAAATGACCTAGACGACTGGAGAAAATTATCAAACAAAGAAAAAGACTTGGTAGGAAAAGTCTTTGGTGGTTTGACACTTTTGGATACCATGCAATCTGAAACAGGAGTTCAGGCGCTTCGTTCAGACATCCGTACACCGCATGAGGAAGCTGTTTTCAACAACATCCAGTTTATGGAATCTGTCCACGCAAAATCTTACTCTTCTATCTTTTCAACCTTGAATACCAAGGCTGAAATTGAAGAAATCTTTGAATGGACCAACACTAATACCTACCTACAAAGAAAAGCTGAAATTATCAATGAAATCTATCTCAATGGTAGCCCACTAGAAAAGAAAGTTGCCAGCGTTTTCCTTGAAACCTTCCTCTTCTACTCTGGTTTCTTTACACCGCTCTACTATCTCGGTAACAACAAACTGGCCAACGTTGCGGAAATCATCAAACTGATCATCCGTGATGAGTCTGTTCATGGAACTTACATTGGTTACAAATTCCAACTTGGTTTCAATGAATTGCCTGAAGAAGAGCAAGAAAAACTCAAAGAATGGATGTACGACCTGCTCTACACTCTCTACGAGAACGAAGAAGGTTATACTGAAAGTCTCTATGACGGTGTTGGTTGGACCGAAGAAGTTAAAACCTTCCTTCGCTACAATGCCAATAAGGCCCTTATGAACCTAGGACAAGATCCACTCTTCCCAGATTCAGCTGATGATGTCAACCCAATCGTTATGAACGGTATTTCAACAGGAACTTCTAACCACGACTTCTTCTCTCAAGTCGGAAATGGTTACCTCCTTGGTGAAGTTGAAGCCATGCAAGACGAGGATTACAACTATGGTTTAGACTAATTTGACCAATCATTCAAAATATCATGGTTTGTTTAAAACAACTATGGTATTTTTGTTTTTGTTTTATTTTGTTTTTTTCTATTTGATAGATTGAGCGTTTTATGGTAAGATAATAATAGTAGAAATCGAGGTGATAAGGATGCTAAAGCAAGAAAAACTAGATAGTATTCTAGAAGCAATAAACACAAAAGGCACTATTACTGTAAAAGAAATTATGGAGAGTCTTGATGTGTCAGATATGACAGCTCGCCGCTACTTACAAGAATTGGCAGATAAGGATTTGCTGGTTCGTGTGCATGGTGGTGCTGAAAAACTTCGTACAGGTTCTCTATTAAACAACGAACGCTCAAACGTCGAAAAACAAGGCTTGCAGATTGCTGAAAAACAAGAAATTAGCCGTTTTGCCGGTCATTTGATTGACGAAGGTGAAACCATTTTTATCGGACCAGGAACAACCTTAGAATGTTTTGCTCGTGAGCTCCCGATCGATAACATTCGTGTTGTAACAAACAGTCTTCCTGTTTTTCTCATCCTAAACGAACGAAAATTAACAGATTTGATCTTGATTGGCGGAAATTATCGCTCTATCACTGGTGCTTTTGTAGGGACACTTACCTTACAGGATTTAGCCAATCTTCAGTTTTCTAAGGCTTTTGTAAGCTGTAATGGTATCAAGGATAAGGCTATTGCCACCTTCAGCGAGGAAGAGGGCGAAGTACAACGAATCGCCTTGAATAATGCTAATAAAAAATACTTACTGGCAGACCATAGTAAGTTTAATAAGTTTGATTTTTACAATTTTTACAATATCTCAGAGATTGATACGATTGTTTCAGATTCCAAACTGAGTCTGGAAACATTTGAAGATCTGTCGAAACAAACAACCATTCTTTTATCAAAACCATAAAAATTCCCCTGCCTTTTGGCGGGGAATTTTTTTGTAGGGGGAAAACTTATACACGCTCAGTCCATGAAGTCGCTGTTGTTTGAAGAACCTTGTTGAGTTCGTCAATGTTTTCAAAACCTGTTGTACGCAACCATTCACGAGCTGCTGCTTCACCGTCTTTGATGTAGGTTTCAACTGATCCTGCCCAGGTTGCACGTCCGCAAAGAACGCCGTTGAAGTTTGCGCCTGATTCGTGGGCAAAGACAAGTGTTTCTTGGAAGAGTTTGGCTGACACTCCCGCACTCAAGTAGATGTATGGCAAGTTAGTTGCTTCATCTTGTGCTTTGAAGAAAGCTGCTGCTGCTTCGCGTGTATGCACGATTTCACCATCGCCAAAGCCTTCAACGTATTTGACGTTGACTGGAACTTCCACTTTCAAGACATCAATGTTAAAGCGTGAGTCTGAGAAGACTTTCATGGCACCGATAACCTTGTGTGGTTTCACTTTTGCGTATTCTGCAGAACCTGCGTCAGCGATTTTTTCATCGTAAGCCAAGATTTCAAGGAAGAATGGAATGTCTTCCGCCACACATTCAGAACCAATGCGTTCGATGTAGGCTTGTTTTTGTTGGTTGAGTTCGTCAGCGCTGTCTACGTCATAGTAAAGCAAGAACTTAACAGCATCTGCACCTTGTTCCTTGATGCGTTTGGCAGACCAAACATCCAAGCAGTCAGGCAAGCGTTTGGTGCTTGTTGTGTCGTAACCAGTTTTCTCATAAGCAAGGAGAAGGCCGGCGTTGGCATCAAGCGCTTTTGTAGCTGGAAGACCATACTCAGGGTCAAGAAGCATAGATGATGCGTATTTGGTCAATTCATCTGCAACCAATACTTTAAGTTCTTCCATTTGAGCGACTGTTGGCTCTTCTGTTTGGTATTGAGCCATGAGGCGTTTCAAAGCGCCACGTTGGTCAAAGGCAAGTGCTGAAATGATTCCATTTTCATCTGAAAGTTTTTCTAAGCGTGCACGTTTTTGTTCTGTTAAAGCCATTTTATACCTCTTTTACTGTTAATTGATCATATAGAGCTTGATAGTTAGCCATATTGACATGACCTGTCATCTTTTCTTGAGCATTGAGCATACCAAGGACATTTGCCTTGATGAGGAGTCCTTGATCAGATTCCTTATGAAGAAGTCCTGATGAAATACCTGCAACAGTAGAATCTCCAGACCCGACAGGATTGACTACCTGAATTCTAGGAATATCTACCTTGTAGAAAGTATCACCATGTTTTGCAAAAGCACCATTTGCACCAAGTGAAACGATTATCCACTCAATCCCTGCAAATAAAGGCTCTTGAAGAACTTCTTTTAATTCATCCAAATCCTCAGAAACTTCTCTCCCAAGAAGCTGAGACAATTCCTCATTATTGGGTTTGATTACTGTTGGTTTGTGGGGTGATTCAAGAACTGCCTGAAGAGCTGCACCTGAGCAATCCAGAACAACTGGTTTCCCTGCTTGATTAGCAAGCTCTACCAATCTCGCATAATAATCAACTGGAAGCCCAGCTGGCAGACTACCTGAAATAGCGACTACTTCCACAGTGTCAAGGAGATTCTCGAAATGAGCCAAGAAATCTTGCCCTTCTTGTTCCAGAACTTCAGGCCCTTTCTCAAGAATTTCTGTTTGGTTGTCACCATGTAGAATAGCGATACAGTTACGAGTCTCTCCTTGAATGGAGAAGAAACGTTTCGTTACTTTATCGTCGATATGCTCTACTAAAAACTCACCAAGTTTACCACCGACCAAACCAGTAGCAACAACAGAATCACCAAATTCTGAAAGAACTCGTGTAACATTGAGCCCTTTACCACCAGCTGTCTTGGTCACGTCCACCACACGGTTGACAGTGTCAATTTTTAATTCATCCAAAGGATAAGAAATATCAATGGATGGATTCATTGTGACTGTTAAAATCATGCGTCACCTCTTAGTCGTGGTATTCACCGCGATCCCATTTTTCAAGGAATTCTGTAAAGAAGTTTGCATCCGCTTGATGAGCATTGTGAGTTTCAACGTGCTCAATTTTCGCAATCAATTTTTTGTTTTCTTCTGATGGTTTGTATTCAGCATTGATGAAAGCCTCAATGATATCGCACATAAGCAATTCACCAGTGATCTTACCACCAAAACCGATAACGTTGGCGTTCAATTGTTCTTTTGCATAAAGAGCTGTTGTCATATCACGAACCAAGGCAGAACGAACACCTGGAACTTTGTTAACAGCGTTGTTGATACCAACACCTGTACCACAGATACAAACCCCAAGATCAGCTTGTCCGCTAGTTACAGCTTCTCCGACTTTTTTACCAAAGATTGGGTAGTGAGTACGTGTATGGTCATATGTACCAAAGTCAATGACTTCATATCCTTTTGATTTCAAAAATTCTGAAACCGCCATTTTTTCATCTGTTACGATGTGGTCACATCCAATTGCAATTCTCATTTTTATCTTACCTTTCTTACTGTAATCTAATTAGCACATTTTGTTCAACATATCAACACGAATTTGGTGACGACCCCCGTCGTATTTACCGTTAACAAAACCTTTAGCAATATTTTTAGCCAATTCATCACCAACAAGTTGTGCACCCATAGTGATCATACGTGAGTTATTGTGTCCACGAGTCATATAAGCTGAACGTTCATCAGAAACTTCAGCAGCAACCATCCCTTTGATTTTAGTTGCTACCATGAAAGGACCAGCTCCATAAGCATCAATCACGATACCAAGATTTTGTTCTTCTTTGTTTACTTCTGCAGCAACAGCAAGAGTCACATCGACAAAGTCTTGGCCTTCTGCTGTAACATCCACTACGTGGAAGTTTTCTTTTTCTAGGAAGTCTTTCACAACTTCTTTCAATCTCAAACCTGCAGCATCTGCACCGATAACAATAGACATATTGTATACTCCTTTTTATTTTTCTAGGCCAGTAAAGACTTTGTAGTTAGTACTATAAGTACAAAAGGCTTTCTAGCAGTTTATTGACAAATTTATTTGAATAAGCTGTTCGACACCCTATCCAAGTCTAGGAAATCAATTTCCTAGAAATAATACTTTCTTAATCAGAAAAATATAACAAGCGATTGTTTGTTTGTCGCAAACATCATTTGTTCTTTACAAACATAATATACTCCTATTTTACGTAAAAGTCAACAGTGAATGTTTGTTTTTGTGCTATATATTTTAAAATTATAAGATTTCGATATCAAAACCAATCTGATCAACTTGACCTGGTTCTAAGAGACGAACATTCTTTTTATCTTCTAAATGATTTCCTTCTTCAAGGGAAGTTGATAAGCCTGACCAGGGTTCAAAAGCGATGAAAGGACCTTTATTTAGGGTAGACCAAATGATGAGATTAGGAAACTCTTGGAAGTTTACTTTCAAGCCTTTCTCATGCTTTCGAGAACGAAGGGCGATTGTTCTGGATTGCAACTCATCCAAAGTCACTGCATCAACACTAAACAGATCGTAACTGAGATCCACTTCCTTTTGTGAATTCATCCATGGACTTCTATCTCGGAAATCCAACATGCCTGTTTCTGGGAATGGACGCGGAACAGAGCAAGTCTCTTCCTTCTCAAACTCTAAATAGTAGTCTTCATAAGTTTCGCCATCTAGAAGAGGGCAATTAAACCCTGGATGGCCTCCGATAAAGTATGGCATAACTTTGCTAGTTTCTTTATTAAAGACTTTGTATTGGGTACGAACGGTCTTGCCAGTAACCCTATAAGTGATTTCAAGTCGAAAATGATAAGGATAGTTTTGATAAGTATTCTCATCATCTTCGATAGCAAAGGTTACACTGTTTTCTGTTTGATCAACTAGTTCAAATTCTTTTTTACGGACCAAACCGTGACGAGGAATAGTTCCTTTCGTCTCCGTTCCATCTCCGTGACTGTAGAAGGCTGTATCCTCTCTTAAAGAGCCACAGATTGGAAAAAGTACTGGAGCTTGCCCACTCCAATAGGTGGCATCTCCTTGCCACAAGTACTCAACGCCATCCCGATCCTTAATAGACGACAAGGCACCACCAAAAGTTTTAAATTGGACCGTCAATTGCTCTGATTTGATTTCAATTACCATTATTTTCTCCGATTTCTTGATAGTTTATAAAAAACTAGGCTGTCACTCCCCATTAGGAAACTGACAACCTAGTTTTCACAATTTACATTTTATAGGAGCAAATTATTTAGCATTTGCTGCGTATTCTTCATTACGTTTAATCATTTGTTTTCTATACCAAGCAAAGATACCTACATAGAATACAAGGAAGACTACTGCGCCAAGGATTGCTTTAATATCACCTGTTGTGGCATTACCAATTGCCCAACCAAGAAGTTTTTCGATTGGTCCTTCAAGAGTTGAGTGAGTAATCAATTGAGTTTGACTCACACCTTCTGGGAAGGCACCCACACCTTTAGCAAGTTCAGTTGCAAATGGTGCAATAAGTGTACCTGAAAGAAGGAAGAGTGGCAACAAGAGAGTTCCGAAGATGATCATACGGAGCAATTTACCACGAGTAACAACCAAGAGAGCTGGAGTTACACCCATTGCGATGATACCTGCAAGTGGCAAGATACCATTTCCGACTTTAGAAAGAAGTACAGCTTCTACTAGCATGATTGGAGCAAGTACGTTGGCACAAGCCCAGATTTCAGCACGACCAGCGATGAAAGGCCAGTCAAGACCGATGTTAAATTTACGTCCTTGAAGACGTTTAGTAGCAACGTTTGTAATACCTTGTGAAAGTGGTTCTACGGCTGCAATGAACCAAGATCCGATAAGTGAGAAGAGCTCCAAGGAGACACCGGCAGTCAAACCAAGGCTCAACCAACCTTTAATAACAAGTTCCCAAGATGCCGCTTCTTCTACTCCAGCAACTGGATGTGGAGTTCCCATCAAACCGATAACAATACCAAGGATGAAACCGATGAAGAATTTAGATCCCCAGAAACCGATTTTTTTGTTCAATTTTGCAGCGTCAAAGTCGTATTTATCAAGGCCAGGCAATACTTTATCAAAAATCTTATCCAAAACCATGATAACTGGGTTCATCATGTAGTTCATGTGAGTTGAAGTCATTGGTGATGAACTTGGTGCATTAAGAAGGTCGTCGAATGTTGGTTTCATCAAGTCAGAGTTGATGATTTTCAAAATACCTACAAGGACAACTGCTGCAGTTGCGATGAAAAGTGAAACCCCTTGGCTAACTCCATTGTTGTCTGCGTACCATTTGATCAAAAGACCAGTGATTGACAAGTGCCAGATATCGAAGATATCAACGTCAAGTGTGTCTGTTTTCTTCATTGCAAGCATCACAACGTTGACAATCAACATCACAAGCAAGAAGTAAAGTGTCCAGGCAGAACCCCAAGTGATGGTAGCAAGTGGTGCCCAACCAACGTCAGTGATGTTCAATTGAATACCAGTGTTTTCAACGAATTTCGCAAGTGATGCTGAGAAAGCTCCGTTGAGCATACCGATAATAGCACCGATACCAGTAAGAGCGATGGCAAGTTTGATACCACCTTCAAGCGCTTTGGAGAATTTCACTCCAAAAAGTAGGGCCAATACTGTCAAAATGATCAGCATGATGATAGGGCCACCCATAGCCAAGATAGGTTTGAAGATATCGTTGGCCAGATTGATAATGACATCCATAATAGTTCCTCCCGTTTTTCTAAGTTATATGAATGTTAACAAGATAAAGGATAAATTAGCTTAGTCCATGTTCTTTGATAGCTGCTTCAATATTGTCAAATACTGGAGCACTCATCGCTGGAATACGGAACAAGATTGGTCCAGCTTCAATTACTGGAATTCCTGGTTCAAAACCAAGGTCAGTTGCAGCGATTGGCGTGAAGATATCGTATCCCTTGATAAGGTCTTCGTTTACATCTTTTACCATGACTGCATCACAGTGAACGTCATAACCACGATTTGAGAGTTCTTCTTCTAGAGCACTTTTAATTTGGTGACTTGAGTTAACACCTGCACCGCAGGCAGCAAGAATTTTAATCATTTGGATTTCCTCCGATTTTATTTTTTAATAGACAAGATTAAGCTGTTGCTTCAGCAATATAAGCATAAAGTCTTTCTGGTTCAGAAATTTTTGATAGATCTTCTAGATGATCCTTCCCTGTAAAGAAATCCATCAACTGAGCCAGAATATTCGTTTGACTTGAACTTGAATTGTTAATGATAAAGAAGAGCAGTGAAACTTCAACCTCTCTATCAGGAGCAATCATATTGTGAAAAGTTACTGGTTTTTCTAATCGAACAACCACTACTTTCTCAGCTAGATTATGAACAATATCTGTATGAGGAATCGCAACATTTGGTAGATCTTTCCCCAAAAATTCCATATCTAAGCCAGTTGGAAATGACTTCTCACGCGCGATCAAGGCTTCACGATAAGTTGGAGTAACGATTTCTCGTTCTTCCAATAAGGTTGCCACCTGATTAAAAAGTTGTTCTTGATTATCCGCTTCTAAGCAAAACACCAGGTTTTTGTCAAAGAAATGATCTAACCCCATAACCTTTTCCCTTCTTTCAATTATCTTTTATGGTATAAGTATAACACTATATGAAATCGTTGTCAATATTTTTTGTTTCATTTTGTTCATTTTTTTATAATTTTTGTTTTGTTTCAAGAATATAATCAATATCAAACATTTCTATTTTAAAATCTACAAAAAAAGAAGGCTTAAGCCTTCTTCTCTTTCCTTACTCAATAGTAGATAAAATCTCTTCTAACTTATGGTAATCTTTTACACTATCAATTTCATAAATGCTATTGTCTTCTAATTCTTCAACATACACATCTAATTCTTTGATATTATCCTTAACCATGTTGTCCCAGTAGAGATCTACAAATTCACCACTTGCATATGCTTTGTCAATAAAGCCAACAATCTTCTCTGCAGTTGGAGCATCCCAGAATGAAACCCCACTCAAAATGCGACCAGCTTTGCTGTCAACAATGATGTCTTGAACCTTATAGTCATCACCATAAACCAAGAACCACTCATTCGTACAGTCTTCACGATAAACGCTAAAATAGGTAGAACGTTTTAGATCGTTTCTAAACATATTTTTGAAAAGATAGTTATCTGCATCGATGACGTAGCTATTAGCCAAATCTTCTTTTACTAGATAAAGAGAGTAAAAGTTATTGTAATCAGCATACTTGTCGTTAAAGACTAAACGGACACCATATTTCTCTTTTAGGTAGTCAAATTGTTCTTTGAGGTAACCGACAACGATGATAATCTCATCAATTCCTCTCTCTTTCAAAAACTCGATTTGGTATTCTACCAAGGGCTTTTGATTAACCTTAACCAAAGCTTTTGGGGTATTTTCAGTCATAGGGCGCAGACGAGTTCCTAATCCCGCTGCTAAAATAATCGCTTTCACATGAATCTCCTTTATTCTTTAATAATAATATAAACACCAGCCATAACAATAAGTGAAGTGATGATTGTCAGCATATCTAGCGGTGCACCCAAGAAAACAACTGCAAATAAGACAGTCCAAACTACATAGCTCACATTCAAACCTGTCGCTTTCGCAGGTTGCAAACGATTAATAGCGATATAATAAGCTAAGTAGGAAATCATATTAAAGGCCGCAAAAACAATCAAGAGTCCTAGTAATTGTCCGTCTGCCACTTCTGCAAATGAATGGTGAGAAAAGAGTACAATCACAAGATAGGACAAGAATGAAGTTACTTGTCGGATTAACAAGGCTTCAATCTCACTTAATTCACTTTCCATAGCATAGGAGCTGAGAACACTTTCACTCCCCCAGGCAATGGCACAGACAAGGGCACAAAGAATCCCAATGTAAAACGAGTTTACTTGTTCAACCTTGTAGGTTTGAGCAATAATAGCTGCAATAATCAAGAAAACACCAAATACTGTATTCTTTGAAACCTTGTGTTTCAAAATGAAGAAGGCGAGTAAAACTGAAACCGCTGGGTAAATAGCAGACACGGATGAAGCTAGAGAACTACCGATATACTTAACCGCGTAAAGATTAGCTTGCATTCCTATAGGTCCAGCTAGCAAAGCACCGATTATAACACTCACATTTCGAATATTTAAGAAAATAGAGAGGCGAACTTTTCCTTCTTTTACCAAAAGAAAAGCTAACAAGATAAAGATACTCAAGAAATCATGAGCGGCAGCCACAACAAAAGGCGAAAGATTTGTAAAAATTGAAAAGATATAAGCACTAATCGTTAGACCTAATCCCCAGAAGATACCAGAGAGCAGACCAAAAGAAACACCATTTTTATTCTTCATCCTAACCTCCATAATAAGTCAAACCTTCGACAGCTCTTTGGTAACGGTTGATACCATAATCTCCAAAGTCAGCTCCTTGAGCTTCTTTGTACACTGTCCACAAACTCCAGATAGTATCTTGCAAGATTTTATAGATACGAATCTTCTCACGTGACACAGGCGTTTTGTCACTTTCATAGTAGGAAAGGAAAGCATCTTCCTCTTGCTTTGTAAATTCAGACTCTAAGAAAAGTGCTGCCAAATCCCACATCGGGTCATTCATGGAAGAGTATTCCCAGTCAATCAGATACAAACGACCTTGTGGTGATTCGATAAAGTTTTCTGGAACCAAATCGATATGACAGGATTTTCTATCAACACCCAAATCAGCCAATCTTTTCTCTAGCAAGAATACTTCTTTTCTCACAGCTTCATAGTTTTCATAGGGGATAGGTCCCTCAATCAAGGATTCATATTTGCTGATTTCCTCAAAAGGAGCAAACTCTCCTCTTAATTCTTTCCCTGAAGCGTGGATGGTTTGTAAAATTGGTGCAATCTTTTCAAACTTGGACTTGATAGATATTGAATCAAGAGTTACTGCCGATTCGATGTATTCATTTACTTTAATCCCTGACTCAATATCAAAGAGGTAATTTTTGACATCTAAATCTAAATCCTCTAAAAGTTCAAGATTGTACTTTTCATTTTGACGATTGATGAGTTTTTCAGTCCCTTTACCAAAAAATTTCACAATATACTGTTTGTTGGTTGTTTTGACCAAATAGTTTTGGTTGGTCATGCCTCCAAGCTGTTCAACACTGAGTACTTGCTCTTCTTCAGATAGTAAAGAAGAAATTTTTTCTTTGATGAGTTTCTCCACAATTAACCTCCATCTTCTACACTTCCCACTTGAATACTGTTTTAAAAGCAGTATTAAGGTCTGTAGCAAAGACACGGTGAATGTCCTTGATTTCTCTCACGGGTTCTTCAACATAAAGGATATTCTTAAGACGATTCGCAAACTTTTTAACTTCCATCATTTGAATGGCCTTTTCAAAATCGACGCGTCCTGAACGAGACGATCCCACTAATAACAATCCTTTTTCCAAAGCATCTCGTGTATTGATATTAACCTTGTATTCGCTCACTCCCATCATGAGAATCGTTCCCTGTGGACGAATATAACGAATCAAGTCATTGATAGCTGGACCTGTACCATCGCCACCACAACACTCAAATCCATGATCAAAGGTCAAATCCTCTGGGATATTATCCGTAATGTAGCACTCTTTTGCAAAAGAGAAGAGCTCCAGCTTTTCCCAATGGCGACCAATGACGATAATCTCTGCTTCTGGCAAGGTATAATTGATAATATTTGCAACCACAAAGGCCAAACTACCATCTCCGATAACTGCGATGCGCTCTCGCTTGCTATGAGCAAGAAGTAGGAATCGATCCATGGCATGCATACCGACACTCACAAACTCGGTAATGGCGGCAACTGTGTCCTCGATGTCATTATAAGACACAACACGATCTTTCGGAAGAGAAACAAACTCTCTCATAAAGCCATCATAGCCACTAGATAGGAAGTAGGTTCCTGTCATGTAGTTCTCGTAGAACTCCTTGTCACTCTGCATAGGCGGTTGATTTGGAATCATGACCACCTTTTGACCGACTTCATAAGTCCCAGTCGGATCTGAAATAACAGTTCCACAAGACTCATGTATCATAGCCATAGGAAGCTTTTTAGCCAATATCTTTGGATCGCGTTTTCCTTGATAGTAACGTTGATCTGCATGGCAAACTGCCATATAATTCGGGCGAATAAGGATATGGTTTTCCTGATCAATGTCCTCTTCTTGGTATTTTACATTGATAAACTTTGGTTTTGTCAGTTGATAAATTTGATTAATCATAGCCTTAGTCTTTCTCAATCATGCTTTTCGCGATTTTCAAGTCTGTCACCGTTGTGATTTTAAGGTTTGAATACTCACCTTTGGCTAAGGCAACATCCTTCCCTTTGATAACAAAAATCTTACATGCATCCGTTAGGATTTCCTTTTCTTGATCAGATAGGGAACCATACAAATCCATGAAATCCTTGCAACGGAAAGTCTGAGGTGTTTGACCTTGATAGAGGTGAGCACGATTTGGAATATCCGTGATAAACTGACCATTGGTACTTTCAACAATGGTATCAACCGCTTCTACTACTGTGTCAACCGCATCATGATTTTGGGCGAGTTTGATATTGTCCTGGATCATGCGAAGTGTGATAAAAGGACGAACAGAGTCATGGGTAATCACGATATCTTCTGGAGTGATTGGACGGTAGGCATTAATGGCTTCTATAATCTTCTCAATACTGGTATTGCGATCAGCACCACCCTTGGTAATGATGATGCGATCCTTGTGAAGAGAAAGATACTTGTCAACTAGGTCCTCAGCGTGTGACACCCAGTCTCCATGAACTCCAACTACAATTTTTTCAATACTTGGTTCCAAAACAAATTTTTCGATTGTGTGGATCAAAATAGGTCGATCACCCAACTCCAAGAATTGTTTTGGTAAATTACTGATTCCCATGCGTGTGCCAGTTCCTCCGGCTAGAATTCCTGCATAGATCATTTATATTCTCCTTTAGTTTATTCTAAAAAACTCATTACTATCTATTATATCACAATATATGCCTATCATGAAGAAAAGATAAAGAACCACCATGTGAATCGGCTCATTATTAGGATGAAAAATGAACAATATTCAACAAAGTCTGAAAAATTATAATAAATTAAGAAATAAATTTAGGTTATTCTCTATACCCCTCATTCAACATTCGGTTAATATATAGTTCTTTAGAATATAATAGAAACCTTAAAGAAAACTTAAATATATTTTTAGAAATACAAGAAAAAGCTAGGAAAATTATGGCATCCATTTTTGTAAATTTAAGAAAGCAATCTCTACGATGTTTTAAACTATTGTTAGACTTTTGCTCCTAAAATTGGTAAAATAAGAAAGAAAATAATAGAAAAAGGAAACTATAAACCGCTATGATGAACATGCAGAACATGATGCGCCAAGCACAAAAACTTCAAAAACAAATGGAACAAAGTCAAGCAGAACTCGCTGCCATGGAATTTGTTGGAAAATCAGCTCAAGACCTTGTCCAAGCAACTCTAACTGGTGATAAGAAAGTGGTCAGCATTGACTTTAATCCAGCAGTTGTAGATCCAGAAGATCTTGAAACCCTTTCTGACATGACTGTTCAAGCGATTAACGCTGCACTTGAACAAATTGATGAAACGACTAAGAAGAAACTCGGTGCTTTCGCTGGAAAATTGCCTTTCTAATCCACAAAAAAAGAGAAACAGATGTTTCTCTTTTTTTCTTAGAACTCAAAGAATTCCATTGCTTTCTTTAAGAGTAATTCCGTGTATTCCGGATCATCTTGAGCCATTGTGACTTGTGACTGGACCATTTCAAGATCATCCGTTATCATGCCATCTGCTCCAAGTCTGACTGCCTTATCAAAGGACTCAGAACTATTCACAGTCCAAACATATAGTTTCTGATCTGTTGTCCAAAGTTTATTGACAAAGTATTCATCCAAAGTTGAATATTCCATGGTATAACCAGTCGCCTTGGTTCTCGGAAACACACTATTATATGGCAGAATGAAGTACACTGGAATTTCAGGATCGTAAGCCAAGACCTTATCAATCACATGATAGTCTAGTGACTGCATCTGGTGGCCATATTTCTTAATCGTCGTTCCATACTTTTCAAGGAAATGGTCCATCATTTGTGGGCTATCTTTTTTACTGGTTTTAATCTCAATCAGCAATTTTTGGCTTAAAGCATTTGCTCGCTCTAAATAGGCATCAAAACTTGAAATCTTTGTTTGATAACCATTCTCGTAAATATCTGTATTTGTTAATTCATCCAGAGTTAAGTCTTGCGGTGTAGCATTAATTCTTGCTAGCGATTTAAGGTTAGTGTCGTGCATCATCACGAACTGGCCATCCTTCGTTTCTTGCACATCCATCTCGATGAGGTCTGGTTTTAGTTGGGCTGTCTTTTCCAAGGACTGTACAGTATTTTGAACACCATTTTTATTACTTACTCCTCTGTGCGAAATCACTAAAGGTGTATTGGTATCCGGAGACTCCAAATAGATGTAACCTTCTAAAGCAAAGAAGATACTTGCACACCCCATGACTCCCCACCTCATCAAATGGTCTTTCTTTCGCCTTGGCATGATCTCCAACTCTTCTCCTGTCAAGAAGGAAACAAACTTCACTAGGAAATAAGTCAGAGTCATGTAATGGAGGTTTTTAATCAAGATAAAATTAATCACACCAAGAATCAAGGATTCTTTTTGAGTAAAAATATCCATTACCGCCTGAGCAAAGAGCAAGGGAATTAACAAGACAAAGAAGAAGAGATAGGTTTTAATGATAATGAGCAGAAGATGCCAAGAGAAGAAAAGGACGTTTTTCTTCGTCTTTTGGAGACTATATTTCACACTTTCTCTTACTGTCTTTCTTTCAAAGAGTATCTTAGGAAGGGCAAACATGAAGCGAACAGAAATGTAGAGAAAGATCCAAGCGGATGCTATGATCAACAGCCCTACCAGCCAGTTCTTATCTTCTAGGTATGTAACGATAAAATCAGGGATAATAATCTTATTGAGATAGTAGATTTTTAAAATTTTCCTAATAAAAGGAAAAAGTAGAGCTACATAAAAGAAGACAAAGGCCATCTTACAAAAGCTCAATCGTTTGACAAATAGAAAACTCTGGTGAAAGACTTTTCGACTATATTCAATCAAGGTTCTCTTTTCATGATAGAGAAGGTGACGCGCCCCAATGAACAAAAGACAGATTTGAAAATAAGCCACTAAAAGATTGATTGCTATTAAAATGAGAAAGGCTAAACTGACAAAAGGCGAGCCTTGTATAATCGCCCAAAAGTTATTGTAGGAGATAAACAAGTAACCTGTTTGTCTTAGAAGTATGCCAGCTATCCATGAATTCAATGGCAACCAAACAAACTCTACCATCATGAAAATCAAGAAAAATAGAAATAGTATTTTATCTAGGTTATAGTATATCTTCCTAAAACCTAGCTTTTTAGGTTTTTCAGGTTTCATAGGCACTCCTAGTCTAAAAATTGAGATAAATCTAAGCCACCGAAAGGATTATTCAGAGAAAAACTACTCTGGTCTTCTATTAATAGCTTTCCTTCATCCGATTCTAAAAAGGCTTCGTAAACACGCGCCGTCATGCGGGCATCCTCTAAACTGTTATGAGACCTCCCGTGAAAACCTAAAAAATTCGCGACAGTTTGCAATTTGAGATTAGCTATCCCGTGTAGGTCAGAACTACGCCGTTCAAAAGCCTCATCATATAGATCAACCTTATACTGGTCACGATAATCGATACCGTGCTCCAAGAGAATAGGCAAATCACTCTTGGCCGCATTGTAACCAACCATAGGTAAATTACCAGCAAAGGTCTGAAAATCTCTTAAAACTTGTTCCACCATTGGCGCATCTTTCAAGGTTTCAGCTGTGATTCCAGTTAAGCCATTGATAAAACTCTTCAAAGGTGCTGTAGTATGAACATAAGAATCAAAGGCACTTATTTCTTGACCATTTTGAAAGCGAACTGCTGATACTTGAATTAAATGGGTAAGCCCATCGTGTTGATTAAACTCTAAATCAAAGGCAATATAATCTCTTAATTTTTCCATATTTTACCTCAATTTCAACTCGATTTAAACTATAAATAATAAAAGAAGCTATCAGGTTAGTGAATAACCCAAACAGCTTCTTTATTTTCCTCCAAATAGGCGAGCAAAAAAGCCTTTTTTGGTTGCTTGGACTTCTTCTTTTGCTTGGTCCAACTCTAGTTTCAAACTTTCTTGATCCTTCATAGCTTGAAGAGTTAATTGTTGCTGTTGGTCCAATTGTTTGTCCTTTTCAGCAATCTGGCGGTCTTTGATGCGCATCTGTTCATCTTTTTCTGCTAACTGCTGGTCTTTAGCCTTGAGCTGCTCATATAAACGAAGAATTTCAGCATTCTTCTCATCGACCAAGATTTCCATCAGTTCGCGTTGTTTGACATCATCACTGACTGGTTCATCTTCAAAAATCGTTTTTTTGTAGATTTCTTCTAGCTTAATCAAGCCACTTCGAGTAACTACAGTTACACCTTTGTCATTTTTTTTCGTGTCCTCTTCAGGAAGTTCTTTGACACGATTGTTGATTGCTTGACGAGAAAGTCCTAAGACCTCTGCAATCTCACTGACGGTCATTTCAATACTCATAATATCCTCTGAAACGTTTTCTAGCTTTTCTTTACTTAAATCTTATCATAAGCTAGATAAACTGTCAAATTTCCGCTTAATCCATAGCCTTTAAAAAGGCCAGTAAAACTTGGGCAGAACGACGTCCAGCTTCGATAATAAACTCATCAAATGAGATAGAGGCCTCGTGATTGGCATTGTCGCTCATGGCACGAATGACTAAGAAAGGTAGGCCAAGAGCCTGAGCTGCCTGTGCAATCGCTGCCCCTTCCATTTCAACTGCTAAAACATCTGGAAAGTGAGATTTGATACTAGCAATCCTATCATCACCAGCTACAAAGCTATCTCCTGTAGCAATCAAGCCTAGGTGCCATGTCTGCTCTAATTGAGATAAGTTTTCTTTAATCCTAGCGATGAACTTCTTATCGGATTCAAAGTAAAGAGGTTGACCAGCCATTTGGCCATAAGCATAGCCAAAAGCAGTTACATCCACATCATGGTAAGCCAATTTATCCGCAATCACAACATCTCCAACAGCAATCCCTTTTGCAAGAGCACCTGCTGATCCTGTATTGATAATGGCTTCTACTTGAAAATGGTCAGCTAAAACAGCTACACTCATAGCTGACATGACCTTTCCAATCCCACTCTGAACTAGAACGACTTCAGTATTGCCAACAGAGCCAGTGTAGTAGGTATTTCCCATGACTTGGACTTCTTGAGGTTTATCCAAATTCTGAGTCAAATATACGAGTTCTTCTGGCATGGCAGCAATGATTCCAATTTTCATTTCAAGTCCTTTCAATTACAAGAGTTTCATTGCCAACACTAACAAAATTAAGAGTAGAATGACAGCAAATAAGATGCGATTGAGTTTTGAATTAAAAACATTTCTCTTAGTGTTCTCAATGCGGCGACTCTTATGAATTGTTGGTTCTACTTCGATTGTAAGTGTATCTTGACTAAAACCGTGGTCTCTAGAGCGTGAATAACCAAAATGTTGTGAAGACGTTGGTAGGATCTTTGTTTCCTCATCATCTTGAAGAGGTGGTCCTGAGATTTTCTCACCACGATTGGCACGTTCAATCATTTCGTCTGTTAATAAAGGTTTTCCCATGGGTTTCTCCTCTATTTCTTTTGTAGTTCCCAGTACTGGATCGCCATAATGGTCTTGGCATCACAGATATGACCTGACTGGATCAGGTTCTTGGCTTCCTCTAGGCTTACTTCTAAAACTTCCAAAGTTTCATCATCATCTTGTGGGCGAGGATTTTCCACCTTGACCAAATCACTAGCGAGGTAGAGTTTTAGTTTTTCATTACAAAATCCAATCGCAGAATAGAAATCGTACAAGAGTTCTAACTTACCTGTATAGGCAACCTCCTCCTCCAATTCACGAAGAGCCGCCGACATGGGATCTGCATTTTCACCAATTTCCAGTTTACCAGCAGGAATTTCATAAGAGATAGCTTCAATAGCTTTTCGGTATTGCTTAACAAGGACGATTTTGTCCTCAGCTGTCACAGCTAGAACACATACGCCTCCATTGTGAAAAATCAGATCACGTTGGGCAGTTCCCTTCCCTTCTGGTAGTTCCACCTGATCTTGCACTAGCTTAAAAATAGGACCTTGATAGATTTCCTTCCGTCTAATCGTTTTTTCTTCAAATTCCATGATAGACTCCTACTGATTCTTAGGATGATGAGGCAAACGTAGTGCATATTCATCTTTATTAACTTGACGTCCACGTCCAATCGCAATGGCATCAGCAGGAACATTCTTAGTAATGGTTGAACCAGCCCCAACGAGAGAATTATCCCCAAGTTCTACAGGGGCGATGATGGTTGAATTTGAACCAACAAAGACATTGTTGCCAATCACAGTCTTGTACTTGTTTTTCCCGTCATAGTTTACTGTAATCGTACCTGCACCAAAGTTAACATGGCTACCCACTTCACAGTTTCCGATATAGGTCAAATGACCAGCCTTGGTATTTTCACCGATAGAAGATCCTTTTACTTCAACAAAGTTTCCAATGTGAACTTGGGAAGCTAGGCTTGAGCCTGGACGAATGTGAGCATATGGACCGACTGTCACACCGTCCGCAACCGTACTTTCCTCAATCATGGAATTCGTAATCACAGCTCCAGCTCCGATAGCGCTATCCACGATATAAGTTCCATTTGTTAAAACAGTTTCCGCCCCAATCTTCGTTTGACCTTTCAAGGTAACGTTGGCTTCGATTTGAACTTCAGGTGCAATCTCGACATCAACGTCAATATAAGTTGCTTCTGGATTGACAAAGCTAACACCATTAACCATGTGCTTTTGGTTGATACGGCGGCGCATCACTGCTTCCGCAGTGGCAAGAGCCACACGGTCGTTTACCCCAAGACTTTCATCAAAATCCTTGAGAGTATAGGCGCCAACCTTCTCACCTGCGTTACGGAAAATACCAATCACATCAGTAATATAGTATTCACCTTGGGCATTGTTGGTGTTGATGTTTTTAAGGGCCTCAAAAAGACGTTCATTGTCGAATACATATGTTCCTGTATTGATTTCCTTAATTTGCTTTTCAAAATCTGTGGCATCTTTCTGCTCCACAATGCGAAGAACTTCAGCATTATCGTTACGGACGATACGACCATACCCAAAAGGATCTGCTGCTTCAGCCGTTAAAATAGTCGCCACATTTTTGTGATTGATATGGAAATCCAAGAGATTTTTCAAACTTTCACCTGTGATCAGAGGAGTATCCCCAGCGATAACCAAGGTGTGGCCGATACGATTTTGGAGAATAGGCTCTGCCATCATGACAGCATGCCCAGTTCCTAGTTGTTCTGATTGGGTAACAAAGTCTGTCTGACCAGCCAATACTTGCTCAACTAGCTCCGCCTTGTGTCCCACAACAGTGACTGTTTTTTTAGGTTGAATAGCACCAACACTACGAAAAACATGTTCCAACATCGAAATTCCTGCTACCTTATGAAGTACCTTTGGAAGATCTGATTTCATGCGAGTACCTTTACCCGCTGCTAAGATAATGGCATAATTTGACATACTATTCTCTTTTCTGTAAAAATTCCCTTATATTATACCATAATTTACTTCCTTAGGAGTAAACAAACAGAGAAATAGGGGAAAACATGCTAGTTCATTCATCTTTTCAACGTTTTCTTTGATTTTTTTATCTATTTACGTTAAACTAATTAGATATGAGAAAAGAGATTCATCCAGCTATTATTTTTAGTCTATTCACCATTGTTATAGCTATTTTAATCTTTAATAAACCAGCTTATGAAGACCATTCGGTCAAGTCAAAAAGCAACACTGTCCAAGTTGAAAACCAGGCCTTGCATAATCTTGATAAACCCATTATTGACATTTCTGGTTGGCAAAGACCAGAGGAGATAAACTACGATATTTTATCTCAAAATATTTCTGGAGCTATTGTTCGCGTACACAGTGGTACTCAACACACGGAAGCAAATGATGCAGCCTTTATCAACGGGGTCGATAAATCCTATAAAAATCACATTTCAGAATTTCAAAAGCGCAATGTTCCCGTAGCCGTCTATGCTTATCTAGCTGGTACGAACAAAGAAGAAATGGAAAAAGCGGCTGAAGTTTTCTACAATTCTGCTTCTCCATACAATCCTAGTTATTACTGGCTTGACGTTGAGGAAAAAACAATGGCAGATATGAATGACGGAGTCGAAGCTTTTCGAGCTAAACTTGAATCGCTGGGCGCTAAAAATATCGGGATTTACATTGGTGTTTATTTCATGCAAGAACATAGCATCAATACGAAGAATTTCTCTGCCGTCTGGATTCCTTCTTATGGGACAAACTCAGGCTACCTTGAGTCCACACCCAATACTGATTTAGACTATGACCTCCATCAGTATACTTCCAAAGGAAAAATTGCAGGATTTGAACATCACCTAGACATCAATCTCATTTCTACTGATAAGGAAAAAGAAGAAACCTTCAGAAAGCTATTTTTAAGACCATAAGACAAGTGAAAATAACAAACTTTTTCACTTGTTTTTTCATTTTCTCCCCGTCTATGTTATAATTGATAGCATAGAGAAAGAATTTTATGAAATTGAGGATTTTATTATGTTTTCATGGATTGCACGAGTTATTAAAGGAATCGTCATCGCCTTAGGATTTATCCTACCAGGAATTTCTGGCGGTGTTTTAGCAGCTATTTTGGGAATTTACGAGCGAATGATTGGCTTTCTTGCTCATCCCTTTAAGGATTTTAAAGAGAATGTCCTTTACTTTATCCCAGTAGCTATCGGGATGTTGCTTGGGATTGGTTTGTTTTCCTATCCGATCGAGTATTTGCTAGAAAATTACCAAGTCTATGTTTTGTGGAGCTTTGCTGGAGCTATCATCGGTACAGTTCCTAGCCTCCTTAAAGAATCTACTAGAGAGTCTAATCGTGATAAGATTGACCTAGTTTGGTTCTGGACTACCTTTATCATTTCAGGATTTGGCCTCTACGCTTTAAATTTTGTTGTTGGTTCTCTCAGTGCTAGTTTCGCTAGCTTCATCTTGGCAGGTGTTCTTTTAGCTCTTGGTGTTTTGGTGCCTGGTTTAAGTCCGTCAAATCTACTCTTGATTTTAGGACTGTACGCTCCAATGTTAACTGGCTTTAAGACCTTTGATTTATTTGGTACCTTCCTTCCTATCGGGATGGGTGCAGGAGCAACTCTCATCGTTTTTTCAAAATTAATGGACCATGCCTTGAACAATTACCACTCCCGTGTTTATCACTTTATTATTGGGATTGTGCTATCAAGCACTCTCTTGATTTTGATTCCAAATGCTGGAAGTGCTGAAAGTATCCAATACACTGGACTTTCTATCGTGAGCTATGTTCTCATCGCCTTCTTCTTTGCACTTGGAATTTGGCTTGGTATCTGGATGAGTCAATTGGAGGATAAGTATAAATAATGGCAAAAAAAGTAAAAATTAAAAAAACTCTTGTCGAGCAAATCTTAACCAAAGCAGGAATTGAGCACACAGGGATTCAAATCAATGCGCTTGAGGGTGAACTTTCTTCGGAATATGATCGAACACATATCTTTAAAACCTTGGCTCTGCTGGGGGACAAGACAGGCCCAATTATCGGAATCGTCCCCATAACAGAACACCTCGCTGAAAAAAAATTAGCAAAGGTTTCTGGTAATAAAAAAGTGAGTATGATTCCACAAAAAGACCTAGAAAAAACGACAGGCTATATTCATGGGGCAAATAACCCCGTCGGCATTCGCCAAAAACACAACTATCCTATTTTTATTGATAAAACAGCTTTAGATTTAGACAAAATAATCGTCTCTGCTGGGGAAGTCGGGCATAGTATCATTATTGCTCCACAAGACTTGGCTAGCTTTGTGAAAGCAGATTTTGCAGATATCTTGGAGGAAAACAACTGATGAAACTCTATTTTGTGCGTCACGGCCGAACTATCTGGAATCTTGAAGGACGTTTCCAAGGTGCCGGAGGGGACTCACCTCTTCTTCCTGAGTCTATTGATACCTTAAAGGTGCTCGGTCAATATCTCAGCAATATTCCTTTCGATGAGATTTATTCAAGTGATTTACCAAGGGCGATCAAATCTGCTGAAATTATCCAAAGTCAACTCCAGATACAATGTCCTTTAAAGGCTATTCCTGACCTGCGTGAATGGCATCTCGGAAAACTAGAGGGATTAAAAATTGCAACATTAGAGGCCATCTACCCACAACAAATCAAGGCTTTTCGTACAAACTTAGCTAAGTTTGATACAAGAATGTTTGAAGCGGAATCCCTCTACTCTACAACTCAACGTACCATTCAATTTATCAAATCTCTGAAGGGGAGCCAGGCTGAAAGAGTTCTAATCGTTGGTCATGGTGCGAATCTCACTGCTAGTCTTCGTACCCTTCTCGGTTATAAAGAACCCCTTCTTCGAAAAGATGGAGGTTTAGCAAATGCTAGTCTAACAGTTTTAGAAACAGATGATTTTGAAACCTTCACTCTTGAAAGGTGGAATGACACTTCCTATCAGGGAAAATAATGGAACTTGATCTTAATGGTCAAGTTCTTTTTAGTTTTCAAAGAATATCCGTGAATTTCTCTGCTATTTATGATAAAATGGGAGTATCGCAAAAAAGACTCATCGTATCAAATTTTGAGTAAAATTAGGAGGATTTCATGTCTACAGAACATATGGAAGAACTAAATGACCAGCAGATCGTTCGCCGTGAAAAAATGGCTGCGCTTCGTGAACAAGGAATTGATCCCTTCGGAAAACGTTTTGAACGTACTGCTAACTCTCAAGAACTAAAAGACAAATTTGCAGAACTCGATAAAGAACAATTACATGAATTAAACGAAACTGCTACTATCGCTGGACGTTTAGTTAGTAAACGTGGTAAAGGTAAAGTCGGCTTCGCCCATCTTCAAGACCGAGAAGGTCAAATCCAAATCTACGTTCGTAAAGATGAAGTCGGTGAAGAAAACTACGAAATCTTCAAAAAGGCTGACCTTGGTGACTTCCTTGGTGTCGAAGGTGAAGTGATGCGAACAGATATGGGAGAACTTTCTATCAAGGCAACTCACATTACACACTTGTCTAAAGCACTTCGCCCACTACCAGAGAAATTCCACGGTTTGACTGACGTTGAAACAATTTACCGTAAACGTTACCTTGATTTAATTTCAAATCGCGAAAGTTTTGAACGCTTTGTCACTCGTTCAAAAATCATCTCTGAAATTCGTCGTTATCTAGATGGACATGATTTTCTTGAAGTGGAAACACCTGTACTTCACAACGAGGCCGGTGGTGCTGCTGCCAAACCATTTATTACACACCACAATGCTCAAAATATTGACATGGTGCTTCGGATAGCTCTAGAACTTCATCTCAAACGTCTAATTGTCGGTGGTATGGAACGCGTCTATGAGATTGGCCGTATCTTCCGTAACGAAGGAATGGATGCAACTCATAATCCTGAATTTACTATGATTGAGGTTTACCAAGCCTATGCCGATTTCCATGATATTATGGATTTGACAGAAGGTATTATCCAGCATGCTGCAAAGGCTGTCAAAGGTGATGGTCCAGTCAACTACCAAGGTACTGAAATCAAAATCAATGAACCATTTAAACGTGTTCACATGGTGGATGCTATCAAGGAAATTACTGGTGTAGACTTCTGGCAAGATATGACTTTCGAGGAAGCCAAAGCTATCGCTGCTGAGAAGAAAGTTCCAGTTGAAAAACACTACACTGAAGTTGGTCACATCATCAATGCCTTCTTTGAAGAATTTGTCGAAGAAACCTTGATCCAACCAACCTTCGTTTATGGGCATCCAGTAGCTGTCTCTCCACTTGCTAAGAAAAACCCTGAAGACGAGCGCTTTACTGACCGTTTTGAGCTCTTTATCATGACTAAGGAGTACGGTAATGCCTATTCTGAGTTGAACGACCCAATCGACCAGCTTAGCCGTTTCGAAGCCCAAGCAAAAGCCAAAGAACTTGGTGATGATGAGGCAACAGGTATCGACTACGACTACATCGAAGCTCTTGAATATGGTATGCCACCAACAGGTGGTTTGGGGATTGGTATCGACCGTCTCTGCATGCTACTCACTGATACTACTACTATCCGTGATGTATTGCTCTTCCCAACAATGAAATAAACTCTTATCCTCTGGTACTTGCCAGAGGATTTTGTGATGCAAAAAGAGATTGAGGAAAAACTCAATCTCTTTTCTTATTCTTGATTTTTAACTTGACTGGTGGCTACATCTTCTCCAAACCATTTCTGGCTGATTTCCTGGAATTTTCCTTCTTGGTATAGTGAGATAAAGGCTTGGTTCAAAGCGGCTAACAAAGTTTTATCAGCAGGTCTAACACCCACTGCAAAAGCTTCACTTTCAAATCCAGCTGAAAAGACATTGTAGTCGCTTAATATCCCTTCAGACTGGAGATAATAATTGGCATATACTCGGTCAATCAACAAGGCATCAATCCGATCATTTTTCAAATCAATTAAGGCTTCATTGAAACTTTGGTATTGATTAGCCTTCTGGTCTTTCACTCGGTTCTTGAGTAGTTCGGGTTGTCCTTCAAAATTCAAATAGCCAGAAGATCCAGCCTGGGCCCCTAAAATTTTGTCTGTCATATCCTGAATTGAGTGGATATTTTGAGACTTTTTAGAGACCAAAACTTGTTGATTTTCCATGTAAGGAATAGTAAAGGCAACTTTCTCTTTCCGTTCATCTGTAGCTGTATAGCCATTCCAGATGGCATCAATGGTACCATTTTGTAGTTCGGTTTCTTTCATATCCCAGTCGATGGGTTGAAATTTAATCTGAATCCCTAGCTTTTCAGAGACAGCTTGGGCTAGGTCAATATCAAAGCCCGCATACTGGCCATTCTTTTCCTCAAATCCCATGGGAACAAAGGTATTGTCAAAGCCAATGGTAATGCTACCCTGCTTTTGATATTTAGCCCAGTTATCCTGATTTGGATCACTTACCTTCTGAGTACAAGCCGTCAGGAAGAAGCTAAAGAACAGAGCAAGTACAAGGGTAATTTTCTTTCTCTTCATAGACACCTCCTACTTTGGATCAACCTTAAGGATCTGATCAGCAATATTTTCTGCAAACTGAAGGTCGTGCGTCACAACAATCTGGGTCATCCCACGCTCTTTATTTTGAAGGATAAGTTTTTCTACTTCTAATCGCAACTCTGGATCTAAGGCTGATGTAGGCTCATCATATCCAATAATTTCTGGGTTTATCATCATAGCGCGTGCTAAGGCTACCCGTTGTTTTTGCCCACCTGAAAGTGAGAACGGAAAAGCATCTGCATGCCCTGCTAACCCAAGTTGTTCTAACAAACCACGCGCCTTCTTCTCAGCAACTTCCTTGTCCATACTCATCGTTTTTATGGGCGACAGAGTTAAGTTATCTAGAACTGACAAATGTGGAAAGAGTTGAAAATCTTGGAAAACAAATCCCAGAAGATTGCGCTTTTCTAGTTCGTCTATAGCTAGCGATTCGCCGTTATAGTAGATTTCTCCAGAATCGATAGTTTCCAATCCAGCTAACATACGTAATAAGGTTGTTTTTCCGCCTCCTGATGGACCTACGATTGCGAGGATTTGCTTTTCAGGAATAGATAGGCTGAAGTTGGTTAAGATTTGTTTGCCACCAAAGGCCTTGTTAATGTTTCGTAATTCTAACATAGCAATCC
Organism: Streptococcus oralis; assembly: GCF_023611505.1. Lineage (NCBI taxonomy): Bacteria > Bacillati > Bacillota > Bacilli > Lactobacillales > Streptococcaceae > Streptococcus > Streptococcus oralis. The sequence continues at coordinate 1,132,558 of NZ_CP097843.1, forward strand.
TCCTATCTGTAATAACTGTACTTCTTCTCAAGTTTTTTCGCTACAATGGTTACAAGACCAATCATAATCAAATAAATCGCTCCAGCTAAAAACATAGGCACAAGACTGGCATCTCGATTAGCTGCAGTCCGACTAGCCAAAATCAAATCTGAAATCCCCAAAGCATAGACCAAAGAAGTATCCTTGACCAGACTCATAATTTCATTAAAGACACTCGGTAAGACAATCTTTGTAACCTGAGGGAGGATGATGTAGCGAACTGTATCAAAGGAGCTAAATTTTAACACTTTTGCGGCTTCATACTGCCCTTTTGGAATGGTTTCGATCCCACCACGAAAGATTTCGGCAAAGTAGGCTGCATAGTTCAATACAAAAGCAATCACAGCAGCTGGCAAACGATCTAAACGTATCCCAACACTAGGGAGCACATAGTAAATAAAGATTAATTGCAAGAGCAAGGGAGTGCCTCGCATCACCCAGATATAGAGATTAATCAGATAATGGAGGGGTTTCCAATGGACTTGCAAGGCAAAGGCGATGATAATCCCTAAAGGAATAGAAAAGATTAAGACCAGAGCAAAGACTTGAATTGTCATACTTGCACCGTTTAACAAACTTGGTAATATCTCAAACATATAAGACATACTGCACCTCCTAAAAATAATTGTTCCTATTATAGCATAAATAAACAATTTAGCAAGAGTAATTGTAAAAAAATTCTATTTCTTCCAAAAAAACGTATCTGCCAAATTGACGGATACGTTTTTAGAGAGATAACTTTTAAAGTGTTTCTAAGAGTTCTTGCATCTGAACATCATCTGGAACTAGTTTTAAATAGGCTTCAGCTTGTATCTTGGCCTCTTCAAAATATCCTAATTCACGCAGGAGATAGCTATACTGCTCCAGAAACTCTGGATTGTCCTTGAGGTCAGACGATAGTTCCTGATAGAGCTCATAGGCCTTATCTAAATCCTCGATTTCCTGGTAAGAGCGTGCAATCATCCACTTGGTCAAGAGGTTTTCAGGTTCTTGACTTTGGAGAGCGATGATATCTTCATACCGCTCTTGTTCCATATAAATGGTTGCGAGGCGAAGAAAAATTTCTTCTGTATCCTCTGCATCTTCTTTAGCAGTAAGGAGAAACTGCTCTGCGCTACTTGAATCATGTAACTCATACGAAAACTGAGAAGCAGCTAGCAAGAGACGGGTTTCAAATGGATTTTTCTCCAGTCCTTTTTTAACGATACGAAGGGCCTCTTCCACCTGATGTTCCTTATGCAAGGCTTGACTATAACCATACTCATATCCTTCAAAATCTGGTGAAATGGTATCAATCTGCTTAAAGTAAAGAACAGATTTTTGATACTCTTCTTGGTCAAAGTAAAGACTAGCCAGTTCAAAGGCAGTTTGGTCATCGTATTCTAGTTCTAAGGCTTTTTCTAAGAACTCAGTTGCAGCTTCAAACTTGCCTAACTGGGCATAAGCGTAGCCAATTCGTTGATAGGTTGATACGCCCGTTTGCTCATAGATGGAGCGATTGTCTAATTGAGCATAGCCCTGAATGGCTTCCTGATAATTTCCTAACTCGCTATCCAACTCAGCCAACCCAAAAACTAATAAGGGATCGTCTGAGTAGTTTAGGGCTTCCAGTAACTTTTCACGCGAAACATCTGTCAATCCTTCCAACTGATAGAGGTCTGCCTTCAAGGCCAAGGCCGATACGTACCAGTCACTTTCGGGTGTGATTTCCTCAAGGTAAGCAAAGGCTTCCTCAACATTGCCATCCTCACTAGCAATGCTTGCTAAATTCAGATTCACTTCTGGGAATTCTGTAACGATATCTTGGTAAATTTCTTTTGCTTGAGGATAAAAGCCAATTCCCTCTAGATAGCTTGCTAGTTCGTAAAGAACTTCACTTGAATCTGTTTCGAGGGCTTTGTGATAATACTGATCCGCCTTGGTTAAATCCTGTTCATCCAGAGCCTGGAGCATGCGTTGACTATTGTTCACTCTTGATTTCCTCCCCTTCTTCTTCATACAGACCGCTGACTTTTTTATACCAGTTAAAGATAGCTGAGATAACGACCTTGGCAGAAGCATAGACAGGAATTCCCAGCAAGACTCCCCAAATACCAAACATAGAACCTGAAGTTAGGAGAACAAAGAGGACATTGATCGGATGGATGTTTAGCTGACTACCTAAAATAAGCGGAGAAACGAAGCGACCTTCAATCGTTTGTTCAACAATAAAGACAATAATCACTTTCAAAAGCATCACAGGTCCTGCAATCAAGCCCAAAACCAAAGCAGGCAACATCGCTAGAAAACTACCTAGATAAGGTACTAGATTGAGGATACCAGCCGTAATCCCCAGGGTCACAGCATATCTGAGACCAATAATCTTAAAGAAGATAATAAACATAATTGCCACGATAATAGCAACAGTAACCTGTCCTCTAACGTAGTTTGATAACTGTTTATTGACATCTGACAAAACTTGTCCAACAGGTTCTTTTAACTTGTTTGGGATGAATTTAGTTAGGTAATCTCGCAAGCCTTTCCCATCTCTCAAAAGATAAAAGAGCATGAATGGTACGATAATAACCGCTACAATGACCTGGGAAACGCTACTGATAAAGGCGCTAACCCAGTTAACAGCTTGAGAAGAGATTTTGCTGGCCCACATAGTCGCCTCACTAGAAACATTGGAAAGAACCTGCTCCAACTGTGGTCTAAAATCATCGGGCAAACGTTTGGTTACAAGATCATTGATCACCTTATCAGCATCTTCCAGGTATGTCGGCACATTCTTCGCAAAATTTAAGACTTGACGTTGGAGATTTGGAATTGCGACTGCCAGACCCCAAATGATAAAAAGTCCAATGATGACAAATACAATACTGATGGCAAGTACACGATTGATCTTGTGTTTCTCCATCCAGTCAACAATCGGATTGAGGAGGTAATAAAGTAAACCAGATAAAATAACTGGCAACATGACAACTCCTAGAAAATCCAAAACTGGTAAAAAGATAAAACTAATCTTACTTAGAATGAAAAGGTTCAAGCCCAGTAACAAGGTCACTAAGAATACAGTAATAGCTTTATTATCTAAAAACCACTTGAAGAACCAAGATAGGCTAAAATGTTTCTCTTTATGTTCCATAAATACATCCTTTCTGTCATTCTCTCATTATACCATTTTTAGACTAAAATAACTCTTTTTTAAAGTGCTTACATAGATTAAATGAACACTTCCTGACTGTCATTTTGTGGTATAATAAATTTATCATTATTAAGAGGTATGGACATGAAAGAAACTGTTTATTTTGGAACTTACACTCGTCGCTTATCTAAAGGGATTTACAAAGCTGATTTTAATACAGAAACAGGCCAGCTTGAAAATCTTGAACTCTTTGCTGCTGAACCAAGTCCGACCTACCTTGCCTTTGACCAACAGCAACACTTATACACCGTAGGGAGCCAGGATGGCTTGGGTGGAATCGCTGCTTACAAGACCGACGGCACTTTGTTAAATCATGTGGTGGAAGAAGGCGCTCCTCATTGTTATGTGACAGTAGATGAAAAACGTGGTCTCGTTTATGGGGCCAACTATCATAAAGGTCAAGTTCTAGTTTATAAACGTCAATCGGATGGTAGACTCATCCAAACAGATCTAGATCAGCATAGCGGACAAGGTCCTCATGAAAATCAATCTTCCCCACATGTACACTTTACGGATCTAACACCTGACCAGTATCTCGTCACATGTGATCTAGGAACGGATGAAGTAACGACCTACGATGTTAGCCCAGAAGGAAAACTAAGTAAACTCTACACTTATCACAGCCAAGCTGGAGCAGGTGCTCGCCACATCGTTTTCCATCATCATTATAAGATTGCCTACCTCATCTGTGAACTCAACAGTACCATTGAAGTCTTGATTTACGATGGTGTTGGTGAATTTGAACGCATGCAAGTCATTTCGACTTTGCCAGATGGATATGAGGAATTTAATGCTACTGCTGCCATTCGTCTTTCAAAAGACGGCAAATACCTCTATGCATCCAACCGAGGTCATGATTCCATTGCAGTCTATACAATTCTTGCTGATGGTAGTTTGGAATTATTAGAGATTGTTCCAAGTCATGGTAAAACACCACGTGATTTCGACCTAACTCCTGACCAAGAATTTCTAATTGCAGTTCACCAAGATTCAGATAATGCAACCGTCTTTAAACGTAATCCTAAAACTGGTCGATTAGCTGAGCTTTCTAACGATTTCCGAGTTCCTGAAGCCGTTTGTATCACATTTAAACATTAATGTAAAATAAAAATGAACTTGCTTAAGCAAGTTCATTTTTATTTTATAATTTATTTCCGACATTGATACGGTTAATGGCACGTTGCAAAGCAACCTTAGCTCGCCGTTCTTGGTCAATCAAGTGTTTATCTTGTGCTTCTTCAATCTCACGTTCAGCACGAAGTTTAGCACGTTGGGCACGGCTAATATCGATATCACGAGCACGTTCTGCTGAGTCTGCTACAATAGTAATGATGTCATTGGCAATCTCGATAATTCCTCCGTTCACTGCAATCCAGTTCACATGAGTATCGTCATCGATTCGTTTTACCTTTACTTCATCAACCGCTAAAACCGCAATCATATTTTCATGTCGTGGCAAGATCCCCATCTCACCATCCAGAGTTCGTACCGATACAAAGCTGGCATGGTGATCATAGACGAGGCCATCTGGTGTCACGATCTGGACAGTTAAATGAGCCATAGATCACCTCTTAAAATCCCATTTTCTCAGCCTTAGCAATGACGTCTTCGATTGAACCGACACCACGGAAGGCATCTTCCGGTAGATGGTCATGTTTTCCTTCAAGGATTTCCTTAAAGCCGCGAACTGTTTCCGCTACTGGTACATAAGAACCAGGTTGACCAGTAAATTGTTCGGCAACGTTGAAGTTTTGAGACAAGAAGAACTGGATACGACGGGCACGAGCAACCAAAGTCTTTTCTTCATCAGAGAGTTCATCCATACCAAGGATAGCAATGATATCTTGCAATTCATGGTAACGTTGAAGGACACGTTTGACTTCAGCAGCAACTGCATAGTGCTCCTCACCAACAATCTCAGGTGCCAAGGCACGAGAGCTTGAAGCAAGTGGGTCAACGGCTGGGTAAATCCCCAACTGTACCAACTTACGTTCCAAGTTAGTTGTTGAATCCAAGTGAGCGAAGGCCGTTGCTGGCGCAGGGTCAGTATAGTCATCCGCTGGCACATAGATAGCCTGGATAGAAGTTACAGAACCCTTCTTAGTTGATGTGATACGTTCTTGCAATTGACCCATTTCAGTAGCAAGTGTTGGTTGGTAACCAACGGCTGAAGGCATACGCCCCAAAAGGGCAGATACTTCTGAACCAGCTTGAGTGAAACGGAAAATATTATCAATAAAGAGAAGCACATCTTGGCCTTCTACATCACGGAAATATTCGGCGATTGTCAAGCCAGTAAGGGCAACACGCATACGTGCTCCAGGTGGTTCATTCATCTGACCAAATACCATGGCTGTTTTCTCGATAACGCCTGATTCTTTCATTTCCCAGTAAAGGTCGTTCCCCTCACGAGTACGTTCCCCAACACCGGTAAATACGGAAATACCACCGTGTTCTTGGGCAATATTGTGAATCAATTCTTGAATCAGGACAGTTTTACCAACTCCGGCACCACCGAAGAGTCCAACTTTACCACCTTTTAGGTAAGGGGCAAGAAGGTCGATAACCTTGATCCCTGTTTCCAAGATTTCAGACGAGGTAGACAACTCATCAAAAGTTGGAGCTTTTTTATGAATTGGCTGACGCTCAGCGTCTTCAGCAAAAGGAGCATCCAAGTCAATAGTATCTCCCAAAACATTGAAGACACGTCCTAAAGTTTCTTTACCTACTGGTACAGAGATTGGACGACCTGTGTCCAAAACTTCCATTCCACGAGTCAAACCATCTGTTGATTCCATGGCGATCGTACGAACCATACCATCACCCAACTCCAAGGCTACTTCAAGGACGATTTTTGTTTTTCTTTCGTCATTTTTGTAGACGACAAGTGCATTATTAATCTCAGGAAGTGTTTCCCCTGCTGCAAACAAGACGTCTACAACGGGTCCAATAACCTGAGCAATTTTACCTGAACTCATCTCCTTCTCCTATTCTATATAAGATACTGTCGGTTCCTAGTTCACCTAGGGCCTAAGTTCATTTTGATATGAGGGAGGCAAAGCCTTATTCTAAGGCACTAGCCCCCGCTACAATTTCTGTAATTTCTTGTGTAATCGCCGCCTGTCTGGCACGGTTATACTGGATTGTCAAATCATTGATGACTTTCTTGGCATTATCAGTCGCCGTTTGCATGGCTGTCATACCTGCAGCATTCTCAGCTGTCTTGGCATCGATGATAGCCCCGTATATCATACTTTCTGCAAACTGAGGTAACAACTGCTCTAGAATCTCATCACGACTCGTTTCCAACTCAAAGGTCAAGCTATACTCTTCATCCGCTTCATTTGGATCTAAGTCAACAATCGGCAACATTTGTTCCACACGCATTTGACTTGTGAGAGTATTGACATGATGGTTGTAACAAACATAGAGTTCATCAAAAAGTTCATTTTGATACATTTCAATCGTTTTTGAAATAATTTTACGAACTTCATCAAAACTTGGTTGGTCGGCCAAGCCACGTAGTTCATAGATTGGTTGAATTCCACGAGCCTTAAAGAAATCAGCTCCCATACCACCAATACAGATTATCTCAAAACCTGTACCATCTGGATGGTATTCTTCTTTCAGTTCCATCACAGCTTTAAGGATGGAAGCATTATAACCTCCAACCAAACCACGGTCTGAAGTAATAACGATATAGCCTGTTTTCTTAACTGGGCGACTAATGAGCATCGGATTGGTAGAACCACCAGATCCGTTACCATGCAGAATATCCGTCAAAAGCTTACGAACCTTCTGAGCATAAACTTGAAAGTTACGTGCTGCTTCTTCAGAGCGACCTAACTTGGCAGCCGATACCATTTGCATGGCATTGGTGATTTGACTAGTATTTTTTGTTGAGGCGATTTTTGTTTTAATATCATTTAGAGATACTGCCATTTGACACCTCTATTCTTATTGGAAGCTGGATTGATTGAGAAACTCTGTAATCGCAGCATCCAAGACTGCTTCTTCTGGCAAGTCTTTTGTTTCACGAATAGTTTCCAAAATCTCTGGATGTTGTGCATCAAAGAAATCATGAAACTCTTCCTCAAAACGAACAATGTCATCTACAGGAATCGTATCCAAGAAACCATGTGTCAAAGCATAAAGAATGGTTACTTGTTTCTCAACAGGTAATGGTTTATGAACTGGTTGTTTCAGAACTTCAACGGTACGACGTCCACGATTTAACTTAGCTTGAGTAGCCGCATCCAAATCAGAACCAAACTTAGTGAAGGCTTCCAACTCACGATATGAAGCAAGGTCGATACGAAGTGTACCAGCAACCTTCTTCATAGCTTTGATTTGTGCAGAACCACCTACACGAGATACAGATGAACCCGCATCAATAGCTGGACGAATACCCGCATTGAAGAGACCATCGCCAAGGAAGATTTGACCATCTGTGATTGAAATCACGTTGGTTGCGATATAAGCAGAGATATCTCCTGCTTGTGTCTCGATAAATGGTAGAGCTGTGATTGAACCACCACCAAGTTCATCAGAAACCTTAGCTGAACGCTCAAGCAAACGGCTATGAAGGTAGAAAACATCCCCAGGGAAGGCTTCACGACCTGGTGGACGACGAAGCAAGAGGGAGAGTTCACGATAAGCGACCGCTTGTTTTGAAAGATCATCATAAACGATCAAAACATGCTTCCCTTGGTACATAAACTCTTCTGCCATGGCAACCCCAGCATAAGGAGCTAGGAAGAGCAATGGAGAAGGTTGTGAAGCAGAAGCTGTCACAACGATTGTGTAGTCCAAGGCACCGTACTGACGAAGTGTTTCAACTTGCGTACGAACAGTTGACTCTTTTTGTCCAATCGCTACATAGATACAGATCATATCTTGACCTTTTTGGTTCAAAATAGCATCAATAGCGATGGTTGTTTTCCCTGTCTGACGGTCACCGATAATCAACTCACGTTGACCACGACCAATCGGAACAAGGGCATCAATAGCTTTCAAACCTGTTTGCAATGGTTCTGATACAGACTTACGTTGCATAACACCAGGAGCCGGCGCTTCTACTGGACGAGACTTATCAGTATGGATTTCTCCAAGACCGTCAACTGGACGACCAAGTGGATCCACAACACGTCCAATAAGGCTCTCACCAACAGGAACTTCCATGATTTTACCTGTACGACGAATTGTATCGCCTTCACGAATATCTGTAAAGTCACCTAGGATGATAATCCCAACGTCTGTTGACTCCAAGTTTTGCGCCATCCCATAAGAGCCGTTTTCAAAAATCAACAGCTCTCCACTCATGGCATTTTCAAGGCCGTGAGCACGCGCAATTCCGTCCCCGATATAGGTTACAACACCTGTTTCAGATACATCAAAATTGGGTTTGAAATTTTCAATTTGTTGCTTAATTAAAGCGCTGATTTCTTGTGCGTTAATTGCCAAAAGAACACCACTTTCTATTTCAAATTTTCTTTAACAACTCGAAGTTGTTGTTTAATACTCACATCAATTGTCTTGTGATTAGCAAAAATGACAAAACCACCAATGAGTCCTTCATCAATTTGTTCTTTGACGCTCCGCACTTTCAGAGACATTTTTTTCTCTATCAATGGGAGCAGACGTTCCTTCTGTTCATCTGTTAAAGGATGGGCTGAAGAAATAGTTACTACAAAACGATTGGTCTCTTTTTCAAGGCGATTCAAACAATCTGCAATTACTTCATAAAAAAGATTTGCTCTGTGATTGTAAACCAGAACTTGAATAAAGTTTTGCATTAAAGGTGACACAGAGTCTTGAAAGAAACCAACTGTTTTTTCCTTATCAGACTCATCAACTGCCACCTGAGCTAAAAAAGAAGGTAAGCCCGTTTCTTCTGCGACTTGCTTGATTTGATCCAAGTCTGAAAAAATCCGGTCCTCTTCTCCTTTTTCAATCACTAATTGGACAAAAGGCATGCTGTATTTTTCAATTACCTTTGCTGTCTTCTTGTCCATTAGGCTTCTCCTAGCTGATCGATATACTGATCAATGAGTTCCTTATGGGCATGACTGTCAAGGTTTTGTGAGATGATTTTCCCAGCTAGACTAACTGTCAAATCTGCCACCTCGCCCTTAACACTTTGTAAAGCATCAGCTTTATTTTGAGCAATTTCTTGGTTGGCTTTTTCTTTTAAGCGCCCTGCTTCAAGTTTAGCTTCGGCTAAAATATCGGCTTTACTTTTCTCAGCAGTTCCCTTTGCATTCTCGATAATCGTTTTAGCTTCGGTACGGCTACCTGCTAACTCAGCTTCACGTTTGTTAGCTAGTTCCTCAGCCTTTTTACGGGCTTCCTCGGCACCATCAATATCTGAAGAAATCTTTTCAGCACGTTCATCCAAGATGCTGGAAATATTTCCCCAAGCATATTTTTTCACTAAAAAGATCAATAAAAGGAAGGAACCAGCGATAAGAATAAAGTCACCGATAATGGTACTAATAGTTAAATCCATCTTCTAATCCTCCTCTACTTACTCTTCCCCTTCATTTATTTTTTTACCAATGTACATAGATGACAACATGGTAAATACATAAGCCTGAATACATGAAATGAAAATTGAAAAGGCTGTCCATAACATGTTTGCGATAAAGGCAAAAGGATACCAATACAAAGCATTTTGTGACAAGGCTAATAGCAATCCAGCTAAGACCTCACCGGCAAAAATATTTCCGTAGATCCGAATCGCCAAGGAAGCAAAATTGGTGAACTCTTCTAAAATGTTCATCGGAGTCATAAAGCCAGGTGTAACAAATGCTCTCAAATATTCTTTAACGCCTCTACGACGAACTCCTTCTACATGGGCGATCAAAGTGATCAAGAATGATAGGGATAAATCGTATCCAAGGTTGGCTGTTGGGGAAGTCCACAAGTTATAACCGTTTGTTGTTTGTACTTTTGCCATTAAGCCGATATTATTGGCAACCAAGATAAACAGAAATAGAGAAAACAGAAATAAGGAATAATCCTTGATGTATGATTCTCCAATGTTTGGTTTGGTAAAACCAATCACAAAGTCGTAAATCATCTCAAGAGCATTTTGTTTGCCCTTTGGACGGATGGTCATTTTACGACTTGCCCAGTAGACAAAGGCAAAAACCATCAAAACAGTTACAAGAGACATGGCAAGCAGGGTCAAATCAAAGGATATTGGTCCAATATTAACGGTTGGATTCAAACTTTCTTCCATGGTTTGACACCTCCATTTCTAAATAGAGTTGTCTATTTAATGACAAATGACATCGCCAAGGTTACAAAGAATGTTCCTTCGATAAAGGCAATCCCCATGATCATCAAACTACGCAATTGTGGGATGATGTCTGGTTGGCGTGCTGCAGACTTGAACAAACCGTTCATCAAAAATCCTTCTGCAAGAGATACACCCATACAGGCAAGACATAGACCGAAAAATGTTAAATTCATGATGAATTCTCCTTTTATTTAAAATTTACTTACTTAGTTTAGTCCTAAAATTTGTTTTTGTCAACTTTTTACTTACGTTGGAAGCGTTTCAGATGATTTATTTTTATTTTTGCTATTTTTATACCACTGTATAGATAAGTTTCTCATTTTATGATGAAATGTGTTTCCACTTTCTCTATATTTTCCGAAATAAATTGAAAAATCCAAGTTTAGAACTTGGATAGATTCATTTTATTTGAAATAGTAGGAATAGTGTTGTTTACACCCTGGATTAAATGGAGATTTGCAATAAGGGCAGGCTATTTGTTTTTGATATTCTTGAAATGTTATTGTCCTCATACAAGCCCCACATAAAATCGGTCGATCCTCCGCAAGCGTCAAGGGGTAAGGTGAAAACAAATGCGTTTCTATAGCATTGTGGCACTGATAGCAAGCATAGTATTTTTTACACTCATAGCACTGGAGGGAAATAATATCCTTTTCACCATGATAGTGAACACATCTGCTTTCATTATCTACCAACAATCCTTGCACTTGAATCATTCACTTTTCCTTATCTAGGCACGAACTGTGACACTTGTCCCGTCTTCCTTATAGAGATTGATAAGACCTTCTTTGAGAGCTCGAACCATATCCCCAGCTTGCACAGGTTGAGGAACCTTAATGGTCAAGAGTTCCATTGGATTTGGAGCACGGTCGATTTTATTGCCTTTAGAATCGTGAAGATTTTCGATATAGGTTTCAAAATGACGGAAACCTGGTCCATAAAACTCAACTTGATCTCCTTCATTGATAACATTCCGTTGACGAATGGTTGCTGTCTGGGTTGCATCATCATAAGAAACCACCTCAGCGACAAACTTGTATTCAGGGATTTTACGACGTGCACCAAACAACTGTTCATTTTCTGTAGGTGTGCTATAGTAGAAACCTGTTGCCAATTCACGCTGGGCAACTTTCCACATCTCATCTACCAGGTCTTGTTTAATAGCTTCAAATTTTTCTGGGCTTTCAAGGTAAGCATCCACAGCCGCCTTGTAACAGTTGGTTACAGTGGAAACATAGTGGATAGATTTCATGCGGCCTTCAATCTTGAGACTATCTACACCGTTTTCGATCATATCTGGAATATGGTCAATCATGGACATGTCAACGGCTGACATCGAAAATTCTTCTGGAATTTCACCTTTAAGACTCTTGCGTTCTTGACCAAAAGGCATGTCGTAAAGGTCGTATTTCCAACGGCAAGACTGCGAACAACCACCACGGTTGGCATCACGCATACTCATGTGGTTTGATAGCGTACAGCGACCTGAGTAGGAAATACACATGGCTCCGTGAACAAAGGCTTCAATTTCTACATCAGTGCGTTTGCGAATCTCTGCCAATTCTTCCATTGAAACCTCACGCGCCAAAACGACACGAGTCAAGCCCAGTTCTTTCCAAAATTCAAGCGTTTCATAGTTCGTCGCACTGGCTTGGGTAGAGAGGTGGATTTCAAGACCTGGTGCTTCTGTTGCTGCAATCATAATCAAGGCCGGATCTGACACGATAACTGCCGCAATCCCAATGTCACGCAACTTACGGAACCACTCACCAGCCCCAGCTTCATTTCCTTCGTGCATAACCATGTTGGCAGCTACATAGACCTTGGCACCATACTTGGCAGCGAACTGCACGCCTTCTTCCATCTGTTCAAAGGTGAAGTTTCCTGCACGGCTACGAAGACCATAAGCTTGTCCACCTATAAAAACAGCATCAGCTCCATACCGAACAGCCACTTTTAGCTTCTCTAAAGTCCCTGCAGGCGATAAAACCTCAGGACGTTTTAATGTTTTTGTCATTTTTTCTCCTATTTGCAATATAAAAGTTTGACGTTTTTCCTTCTCATTTTATAGTAAATAAAGGATAAAATCAAGCCTAGACAGATTGTTTTGACAATTCTAATCTTTTCTAAAAGAAAAACTAGTCTTAGAAGACTAGTTATTTTCAAGATAAAATTCAAAGCGTTCACCAACATATTGACTCTTGACATATTCGAAAGCTGTCCCATCATCCAGATAGGAAACCTGAGTCAAGGCTAAAATCGCATGTCCCTCTTCGATTTCTAGGTAACGAGCAATTTTTTCCTTCGCTAATCTCGCATAAATGGTCTGTTGGGATTTGCCAATCCGGTAACCATGTTCCTGCAAGGTTTGAAAAAAGTGACTAGTCACTTCTTCTTTTTTGAAGTTCTTAATAAATTTCTCAGGAATGGATGCGACTTCATAGACTAGTGGAACTTGGTCAGCATAACGCACCCGTTCCATGCGGATAATATTCTCTGTTGGAGTAATCCCCAGCTTTGCGATCTCTTGCTCATTTGGAATAGTTCTTCTGTAAGAAATGAGTTGGCTGGAAGGTACTTTCCCCTGAGATTTGACAATCTCCGTAAAACTGGTTGTTCCTCGCATTTTTTCTTGGACACGAGTGCTAGAGACAAAGGTTCCACTTCCTACACGACGCTCCAAAACTCCTTCCTCGACCAAGAGAGAGATAGCTTGGCGTAATGTCATCCGGCTAACTTGAAACTGTTCCGCTAAATCTCGCTCACTTGGAAGTCTCTCTCCGATTTTCCAATGATGCTCATCTATATCCTTCTTGATCTGATCGTGGATTTTCATATAAGCTGGTAACATGATTCTCACTTCTTTTCTTTATTTTCTCCATTGTACCGTATTTGCTAAGAAAAAGTCAAACTTTGCCTTGTTTAGTTGGTAATTCGCCCCTATTTGTGATAGAATATTGAAAAAGATATTTCTTTTGAGAAAGGAAAATGATGAGCAAGATTTCAACTGATTTGCAAGATGTCGAAAAAATCATCGTACTGGACTATGGTAGCCAATACAACCAGCTAATTTCACGCCGTATCCGTGAAATTGGTGTTTTTTCAGAGCTAAAAAGCCATAAGATTTCAGCAGCAGAGGTTCGTGCGATTAACCCGGTAGGGATCATTCTCTCAGGTGGACCAAACTCTGTATACGAAGATGGTTCATTTGATATTGACCCAGAAATTTTTGAACTTGGCATTCCAATTTTGGGAATCTGCTATGGTATGCAACTTTTAACTCATAAACTTGGAGGAAAAGTTGTTCCTGCAGGTGATGCTGGTAACCGCGAGTATGGCCAATCACCACTTACTCATACCACTTCTGCCCTCTTTGAAGGGACTCCTGAAGAACAGATTGTTTTGATGAGTCATGGCGATGCTGTTACAGAGATTCCAGCTGATTTTGTTCGTACTGGCACTTCTGCTGACTGTCCTTATGCAGCTATTGAAAACCCAGAAAAGCACATTTACGGTATCCAATTCCACCCAGAAGTGCGCCATTCTGTGTACGGAAATGATATCCTTCGCAACTTTGCCCTTAACATCTGTAAGGCTAAAGGCGACTGGTCAATGGACAACTTCATCGACATGCAGATCAAGAAAATCCGTGAAACTGTAGGTGACAAGCGTGTTCTTCTAGGTCTATCAGGTGGTGTTGACTCTTCTGTTGTTGGGGTTCTTCTTCAAAAAGCAATCGGTGATCAATTAATCTGTATCTTTGTAGATCATGGTCTTCTCCGTAAGGGAGAGGCTAACCAAGTTATGGACATGCTTGGTGGTAAGTTTGGTTTGAATATTGTCAAAGCCGATGCTTCAAAACGCTTCCTTGATAAACTTGCTGGCGTTTCTGATCCTGAGCAAAAACGGAAGATTATCGGTAACGAGTTTGTTTATGTCTTTGATGACGAAGCAAGTAAGCTAAAAGATGTGAAATTCCTTGCTCAAGGAACGCTTTACACTGACGTGATTGAGTCTGGTACAGATACAGCCCAAACCATCAAGTCACACCACAACGTTGGTGGTCTACCAGAAGACATGCAGTTTGAATTGATTGAACCATTGAACACTCTTTATAAAGACGAAGTTCGTGCCCTTGGTACAGAGCTTGGTATGCCAGACCACATCGTATGGCGCCAACCATTCCCAGGACCAGGTCTTGCTATCCGTGTGATGGGTGAAATCACTGAAGAAAAACTAGAAACTGTTCGTGAGTCTGATGCTATCCTTCGCGAAGAAATCGCTAAAGCGGGTCTTGACCGCGATATCTGGCAATACTTCACTGTCAACACAGGCGTTCGTTCAGTCGGTGTTATGGGTGATGGTCGTACTTATGACTACACGATTGCCATTCGTGCTATCACTTCTATCGATGGTATGACAGCTGACTTTGCCAAGATTCCTTGGGAAGTCCTTCAAAAGATTTCTGTACGTATCGTCAACGAAGTGGACCACGTTAACCGCATCGTCTACGATATTACAAGTAAACCACCTGCAACCGTTGAGTGGGAATAGGCCAATCGCACTTAAAAAGAACTCTGAATCAGATTCAGAGCTCTTTTTTATATGCAGGGAAAGCATTTCTGCTTTCCTTTTTTATTTGCGTTTCTTCTTCGCTTTTTTCATTTTGTTAGCCATGCGTTTCATAGACTGTTTCATAGCAAATTCACCAATTTTACCTTTGAGTCCTCCACCAAACATCTGGCTCATATCTGGCATTCCAGCTCCTCCAAGAGCTGACATATCCGGCATACCACCTTGACCCATCATTCCTTCAAGGGCAGACATATCCATCCCGCCCATATTTGGCATATTTTTAGGGAGGTTATTTGGATTGATTCCCATCTGCTTCATCATCTTGTTCATATCCCCAGACATGACACCTTGCATAAGCTGTTTGGCCTGGTTAAAGTCTTTGATGAATTTATTGACTTCGACAAAGGTATTTCCAGAACCTGCAGCGATACGACGGCGACGACTTGGATTTAACAAATCAGGGTTTTCACGCTCCTCAGGTGTCATCGAAGATACGATGGCACGTTTGCGCGCAATCTGACGCTCATCCACCTTCATATTTTGAAGGGCAGGGTTGTTAGCCATACCTGGAATCATCTTGAGCAAGTCTTCCATTGGTCCCATGTTTTGCACCTGATCCAATTGATCAATGAAATCATTGAAATCAAAGGTGTTTTCACGCATCTTTTCAGCCATTTCAAGGGCTTTCTGCTCATCGTATTCCTGAGAAGCTTTCTCAATCAATGTCAGCATATCCCCCATGCCAAGGATACGGCTTGACATACGGTCTGGGTGGAAGGTTTCGATATCTGTAATCTTTTCACCCGTACCAGTGAACTTGATAGGTTTACCAGTGATGTGGCGAACAGACAAAGCCGCACCACCACGAGTATCCCCATCAATCTTGGTAAGGATAACACCAGTCACTTCTAACTGAGCATTAAACTCACGGGCAACATTAGCCGCTTCCTGACCAATCATGGCGTCCACTACGAGTAGAATTTCGTTTGGTTGGGCCAATGCTTTTACGTCACGAAGCTCATTCATTAGGAGCTCATCAATCTGTAAACGACCTGCCGTATCGATCAAGACATAGTCGTTATGATTGGCTTGTGCTTGCTCCAAACCTTGACGAACAATCTCAACAGCTGGTACTTCTGTTCCAAGAGCGAAAACAGGAACATCAATCTGCTGTCCAAGTGTTTTCAGCTGATCGATGGCTGCTGGACGATAAATATCTGCCGCAATCATCAAAGGACGAGCATTTTCTTCCTTCTTGAGTTTATTAGCCAGCTTACCAGCAAATGTCGTTTTACCAGCCCCTTGCAAACCGACCATCATAATAATCGTAGGAATCTTAGGTGACTTGATAATTTCAGCCGTATCAGATCCTAAAATGGCTGTCAATTCCTCATCAACTATTTTGATAATCTGTTGTGCTGGATTAAGGGTATCAATGACCTCGTGCCCTACTGCACGCTCACGAACCTTCTTGATAAAATCCTTTACAACAGGCAAAGCAACGTCGGCTTCCAGCAAGGCCAAACGAATCTCTTTGGTTGCTTCTTGGACATCAGCCTCAGAAATTTTTCCCTTTTTACGTAGATTTTTAAAGACGTTCTGCAAACGTTCTGTTAAACTTTCAAATGCCATTTTTCTTCCTCTTATTCTCTATTATCAATGCTTGTTAAGACTTCTATCTGCTCCTGCAGAAAGTCATCCTTAGGATAACGCTCCAAGATCTGGTCAAAAATCTGACTGCGGACAATGTAGTCCGAATACATGTGCAATTTCATCTCATAATCTTCTAGAATCTTTTCCGTCCGCTTGATATTATCATAAACAGCTTGACGACTGACACCGAACTCTTCAGCAATCTCAGCAAGACTGTAGTCATCAGCATAGTAGAGTTCAATATAGTTCATCTGCTTGTCTGTCAAAAGCGCAGCATAAAATTCAAAAAGCGCATTCATACGATTGGTTTTTTCGATTTCCATAACCTTTATTATACCAAAAAAACGATTATACTGCTAGAGTAGAAGCACTTCAAATAGAACAAGAAGAAAAAAGAACCTTGCAAGGCAAGATTCTTTTAGTGTCTGACTTAAATAATTGTTCTTCTGGGAACTTAATCGAATTAAGCTTCGATTTCTGTAACCATACCTGAACCAACAGTACGTCCACCCTCACGGATAGAGAATGTAGTACCTTGTTCTACGGCGATTGGGTGGATCAACTCAACGTCGATAGTCACGTTATCACCAGGCATTACCATTTCAGTACCTGCTGGAAGTTCGATTGAACCTGTAACGTCAGTAGTACGGAAGTAGAATTGTGGACGGTAGTTGTTGAAGAATGGAGTGTGACGTCCACCTTCTTCTTTAGTAAGGATGTAGACTTCACCTTTGAATTTAGTGTGTGGGTTGATTGAACCTGGTTTAGCGATAACTTGTCCACGTTCGATTTCATCACGTTGAATACCACGAAGAAGGACACCTACGTTATCTCCGGCAAGACCTTCATCAAGTTGTTTACGGAACATTTCAACACCAGTAACAACTGCTTTTTGAGTTTCGTCTTTGATACCAACGATTTCGATTTCGTCGTTGACACGAACAGTACCACGGTCGATACGTCCTGAAGCAACAGTACCACGTCCAGTGATTGAGAATACGTCTTCGACTGGGAGAAGCAATGGTTTATCTGTATCACGTTCTGGTTCTGGGATGTACTCATCAACAGTATCCATCAATTCCATGATGATATCTTCGTATTTAGTATCACCTTCAAGTGCTTTAAGAGCTGAACCTTGGATAACTGGAAGATCGTCACCTGGGAAGTCGTATTCTGACAAGAGGTCACGGATTTCCATTTCAACCAATTCAAGCAATTCTTCGTCGTCTACCAAGTCAATTTTGTTCATGAAGACGATAAGGTGTTTAACACCAACTTGACGTGAAAGAAGGATGTGTTCACGAGTTTGTGGCATTGGTCCGTCAGTTGAAGCTACTACAAGGATAGCTCCGTCCATTTGAGCGGCACCAGTGATCATGTTTTTAACGTAGTCCGCGTGTCCTGGAGCGTCGATGTGAGCATAGTGACGTTTTGCAGTTTCATACTCAACGTGCGCAGTGTTGATAGTGATACCGCGTTCGCGTTCTTCTGGAGCAGCATCGATAGACGCATAGTCTTTAGGTTGGTTAACTGCTGAAGGCAAGCGACGTGCCAAAACAGTTGTGATAGCTGCAGTCAAAGTAGTTTTACCGTGGTCAACGTGTCCGATAGTACCAATGTTAACGTGTGGTTTACTACGATCGTATTTTTCTTTTGCCATTTGAGTAAAAGCCTCCAATAAAATATATTTTATAGATAGACAGTAGGCAATACAGTCTAACTTTCCTTACTATTTTATCAAATTTCTGCTAAATTGCAAGTGTTTTACCCATATTTTATGAATTAATCTGAATCTTACAAAGTGCTGTTCTTCTGCTTCTTTATACAATTCAAGCTTATTTCATTCTAGCGGTATTATGCTCACAAAAAAATCAGGTTCCCCTGATTCTAAATAGATTCTGATTTTTCCAGTTCTTTAGCTTCCTTATGATTTTCATATAATTTCGCCAAGAACTTAGTGATTTCTTTGAGAATAGAATAGGTTGGCACTGCTACAATCATCCCTATGACGCCGTAGATATTACTTGACAGTAAGAGGAGTACCAAAATCGTAATCGGGTGTACTTTCATAACCCCTCCAACGATACGTGGATAGAGAACATTTCCATCAATCTGTTGAATAATAAGCATATAAGCAACCGCAATCAACATACGATGAGGATCCGTGAACACATTGGCAATCACCATTGGAATCAAGCCGATACTTGGACCGACATAAGGAATCAAATTTGCGATTCCAGAGAAAATAGCAAAAACAAGGGCGTACTTTAATCCGATAACGCTATAGCCGATATAGGCTAAACATCCGATAATAACGGCATCAATTGCAATTCCACTGATGTAGCGCGCTATGGTTGCATTGAGATTAGTTAAGAGGCTAGAGAGATTTAATTTATCATGTTTTAAAACAGTTCGTTCCAACATAGGTAGCAACTTATGACCATCCAACAAGAAATAAACCAAAAATACAGGGGTCATAATGAGAATCAGAACCGTGCTAAACAAGGCTGAAAGAACGCTTCCTAAACTGTTGCTGACGCTGTTAAGAATATTCTGTAGGATATCCACATAGGAGAGATTAAGTTGTTGAATGGTTTGTTGAATATCAATATTTTGGAAGACTGGATTCATGGACAAATCAATGATCAAATCTTGTAGTCTACTATAGATGTTTTGACTAGAAATAATCAAGCTTGTCAACTGATTAATCAAAATCGGTAAGAGATAAACAACACCTACAACGATGGCACCAATTAAAGCACAGAGAGTGACCAAGACACCAATTAGACGATTAATCTTACATCTCTTTTCTAAAAAGGTAACGATTGGATTGGTAATGTAGTAAAAAAATCCACCAAGCAAAAATGGAATCATAATGGTATTAACAACCGTCACAAAGGGAGTAATGATGGCCCCCATTTCTCTCCAAAGATAGAAAATTAGTGTTAATAATAAAATTTCAGCTGTCCAAAAAAATAATTTGTTTCTACGGAACATAGGTATCCTCCTCTATTTATTTTATCATATTTCTTCAAAAGATAAGATGGCTTTAGTATAAAAGTGAGAATATTTTTTTTCTTTATGATAAAATAAAGCTAATATGAAAAAAATAATTCTATCTTTTATAACACTTTTTGTTTTTGGAACAGTTTCTACTGTTTCTGCTCAGGAGTTTGATGTTGCTGCTAAACATGCCATTGCTGTCGAGGCTACGACTGGAAAAATCCTCTACGAAAAAGATGCAAAGCAGCCTGTAGAAATTGCTTCTATTACGAAACTAGTTACAGTTTATTTGGTCTATGAAGCCTTGGAACAAGGGACTATCAGTCTGTCAACACCTGTTGATATTTCGGACTATCCTTACAAACTTACAACTAATTCTGAGGCCAGTAACGTCCCTATGGAAGCTCGAAATTATACTGTTGAACAACTATTAGAGGCTACAATGGTATCCAGTGCAAACAGCGCTGCGATTGCGCTAGCAGAAAAGATTGCTGGTTCTGAGAAAGACTTTGTAGACAAGATGAGGGCTAAACTTCTTGAATGGGGAATCCAAGATGCAACTATTGTAAACACAACTGGTTTAAATAATGAGACCCTTGGCGATAATATCTATCCAGGTTCTAAAAAAGACGATGAAAACAAGTTGAGTGCATACGACGTTGCAATCGTCGCTCGTAATCTCATCCGAGATTATCCTCAAGTTTTGGAAATCACTAAAAAGCCAACTTCTACTTTTGCTGGACTTGAAATTCACTCAACCAACTATATGTTGGAAGGAATGCCAGCCTATCGTGGTGGTGTCGACGGTTTGAAAACAGGTACTACCGACAAAGCCGGTGCCTCTTTCGTTGGAACAACCGTTGAAAAAGGAATGCGTATCATTACGGTTGTTTTAAATGCGGACCAACAAGATAGCAACCCTTATGCACGTTTTACTGTAACTTCTTCACTTTTAGATTATGTTTCTGCGAACTTTGCTTTAAAAACTGTCGTTCAGAAAGGCGAAACCTACAAAGATAGTAAAGTGACAGTCCTTGACGGGAAAGAAGATAAGGTAGCCGCAATTGCTAAGTCAGATATTGCAATCGTCCAACGAGTTGGAAGTGAAACAACATCAGCTCTTCAATTCACACCAAAATCAGAAATAGCTCCACTGGAAGAAGGCAAGGTTGTCGGTACTCTAACCTATGACGATCAGGATTTGGTCGGTCAAGGTTATCTCACTTCTGAAAAACCTTCTTTTGAAATGGTCGCTGAAAAGAAAGTAGAAAAAGCCTTCTTTTTAAAGGTTTGGTGGAATCGTTTTATCCGCTTTATCAATGAGAAGCTATAAAAAAATCGCGAAGAATCGCGATTTTTTCTTTATTTCATTTCTTTAAAAGCCGCTTCTGCATCTGCATTGCTAATAGCACCGAACTGAATTTTCCCAATTTTACCTTGACTATCAATCAAGTACTCTGTCGGAATACTACGAATTTGGTAGGCTTGAAAGGCAGTTGCTTGGGTATCATACAAGACTGGTATATCCTTATACCCTTGCTCTTGAAACCATTTTGGAAAGTCTTGAACTGTTTTTTCACCTTGTAGACCAGGTGCAATGACACTCAAGATTTCAAAGTCTCGATCTTGTTTGGCAGCTAATTCCATCAACTCAGGCATGCTTTTTTTACATGGTCCACACCAAGAAGCCCAGAATTTCAAATAAACTTTTTTCCCTTTATAGTCTGATAACTTCACTTCTTTGCCATCCATAGACTGCAAGGTGAAGTCTGGTGCATCCTTACCGACTGCGATTTGTTGTACAGCGGGTTGTTTTGGACTGCTTGTCTGTTTGGTTTCTTTTTCACCACAGGCAATCAACAAGAATAGAGACATGAGGCTCAATCCAGCAAAAATAACTTTTTTCATTTTTTCTCCTTTTATCCAAGAATTCCTGACAAGGCATTTAACTGCCCTAGCATTAATAATAATCCCATCAAAATAATCAAAGCTCCCCCGATTTTCTTTAGTAGAATCATATGGGGTTTTAATTTACTAAAATAGGGCATAATCCAGCCCGAAGCCAAGGCCAAAAGAATGAAAGGAAGGGCCATTCCCAATGTGTATACTAATGTTAACACGGCTCCTTGCCAAGCACCATTGCCACCTGAAGCTGCTAGGGCCAAGACTGAACTTAAGACCGGTCCGATACAAGGGGTCCAGCCAAAACTAAAGGTTATCCCAAGTAAAAAGGCTGATAGATAGTGATTAGACTTAGATTGTTTGAAGGTGACTGTCTTTTGAACTTCCAGTTTATTGAAATGCAAGATTTCCATCTGGTGAAGCCCTAAAAGAATAATGACTATTCCCATAGCATAACGAAACCAGGCTGCATAGAGCATGTGCCCTAGGAATCCAGCTCCAAATCCTAAAATAAAGAAAATTAGGGAGATTCCTGCAATAAAGCACAAGGTCCGAATTAAGCCTGACCAGGCAACGTCTCTTCCAAAAAAGCGAAAGCTTTTCGAATTTCCCTGATCATCCAGTAAAATACCAGCATAGACAGGTAGCAAAGGAAAGATGCAGGGTGAAAAGAAGGACAGAATACCTGCTAAAAAAACGGATACTAGAAATATAATCGACTCCAACGAATTACCTACTTTCACAAAATTCTAATCTTATTTTACTACAAAAGAATAAATTTGTAAGAAGTCTGCTACGCTTATTGATTTTGACTAAATTTGACACAAAAAAAGGAGCTAAGCTCCCTTTATCTTAATACGTTCCTTCTTCACCTTGACTAGTCAAGATAACTGGACCGTCTTTGGTAATCACGAACTGGTGTTCATATTGGCAAGATAGACCGCCATCAATAGTCTTATGAGCCCAGCCGGTCTTCATATCTGTATCGATTTCCCAATCACCAGTATTGATCATGGGTTCAATGGTTAGTACCATTCCTTCACGTAGACGAAGACCACGGCCTGCAACACCGTAGTTAGGGACCATTGGCTCCTCGTGCATAGTTGGACCAACTCCGTGACCAACCAAATCACGCACGACACCATAACCGCGACTTTCAGCGTATTCTTGAATTGCTGCACCAATATCGCCGATACGATTGCCAACAACCGCTTGCTCAATCCCTATATACATAGCTTCCTTGGTCACATCCATCAAGTTTTTCACTTCTTCAGAGGGGGTACCAACCGCATAAGCCCAGCACGAATCTGCTAGACCACCAGTATAACTTTGCGTGTATTTTTTCATTTGCTCAACATTATTAAAGTTGAGTTTTGACACATTGAGGTCGGATTTGGCAATCGGACCACCTAGAACCATGTCAACCTTGAGCAAATCGCCATCTTTTAAAATGTAATGACGTGGAAAAGCGTGAGCTACTTCGTCGTTGAGAGAGCAGCAAGTGGCATAGGGGTAATCCATGACTGCACCATCTACCCCAATCTGTAGAGGAAGGAAATTCTCCTCTTTGCATCGGCGACGAACATACTCTTCTACTTCCCACATATCCACGCCTGGCTTAATCAAATCACGTAAGCCGATATGGATACTAGCGAGGAAATCACCTGCCTTGTCCATGGCTTCGATTTCACGTGCTGATTTTAAAGTTATCATTTTTTCTCCTAGATTCTAATTAATTTTAACCGTAACATTTGCTTTTGAAACAATCTGATGACCATGATAAATATCATAATCAATAATGGCTGAGCGTCTCGTGTGGTGAATAATGCGAGCCTGAATCCGCAAAGTATCATCTATCTGTACAGCCTGCAAGAAATAAATCAACATCTGTTCAATGATGAGATTACGTCCGCTATTCACAACGAGATCTTGTGTCATGTGGTTGAGGATTTCAGCCAAGACTCCATTAGCAAGAACCCCATTTTTCTCCAACATGAAGGGCTCAACAGTTATGACGACTTCATCATGATGATAAGAGAGTTTTTGCCCGATTTGCTCTGAGAAAGTTGGCAAGGCAGAAACTTGGGAACGGCTCATCTTTTCCATGACATCTCGTCGTGTTACGACACCGAGTAGGGTTTGGTTGCTTCTGACAACGGGAACCATCTCAAAGTCTTCTGCGATCATTCGTTGACTGACATTGGCAATATTGGTCGCCAATCCTGTTACGAAGATACTGCGCGTCATCACCTTGTCAATCGTCGTGCTGGGAGACTTGTCTCCTGCGTCACGCATAGTAACAACCCCAACAACCACTTGGTATTGGTTAACGACTGGAAAACGGCTACTTCTGTTCTTACGAACCAAGTCTAGATAGTCTTTGACTGTATCCGTTTCTCTCAAAAAACCATACTCGTGACTGGGACGATAGAGCTTTTCAACTGTCAGAATATCAGTTTTGATTTGAACATTTGAAAGGGCCTTGTTAATCATGGTTGCTACTGTAAAAGTATCATGTTTACTTCTCAGGACTGGAATATTTTTTTTATTGGCCATCTCAAGAACATCATCCTGAACATGAAAACCACCTGTAACGAGGACCGCATTTTCATTTTCCAAGGCTAGAAGTTGAATACGAGTACGGTCACCTACGATCACAAGACCACCATCATGGAGATAGGACAGGATATTCTGCTCTGTCATGGCCCCAATGGAAAATTTGCTAAACTCTCTCTCTAGCCCTTCCTGGCCGGCTAAAACTTCAGAGGAGGTGACTTCAGCAATTTCAGCATAGGTTAGCCGTTCAATAGCCACTTTTTTTGGCTTAACTCGTATGGTTCCACTACGTGGTCGAGTTTCAACGATGCCACGATTTTCAGCTTCTTTGATAGCTCGGTAGGCGGTTCCATCACTAACACCTAGATGATTAGAGATACTGCGAACACTAACTCTTTTCCCAATTGGCAGCTCTTCCAGATAGGACAAGATTTCCTGGTGTTTACTCATTGAATTCTCCTTTTATATATCGAAATTCAAGATAGTCTCTCATTTTTCGTGTATAGCGGTCGCTCCCCTTAAACTGTCGGACGAGACTAAATCCCGATTTTAAGGCTACTTTTTGACTAGCCTGATTCTCCAGATGAGTGATGATGGATAATTGTTTTAAACCAAATTCTTCAAAGGAAAGCTGACAAAGCTTGGTAACTACTTCTGTCATATAACCTTGTGACCAAGAATCCTTTTTTAAGAAATAACCAATTTCTGCTTCTTTTTTGATTTCATCAATCTTTTCAAATTTAATAGAGCCAATCATTTCCTGATTTCCTTGGAGAAAAATTGCCCAAACACCTAGAGGAGCCTTCATAAAATAGTTGGCAAGCGCGTATTGACTTTCTTCTAAACTTGATTGACTGGGAAAAATAAACTGCAAATTTTCTGGATTGGAAGCAATCTCGTAAAATGCTTGACTGTCACTAAAAAAGAAAGGACGCAAATACAAGCGCTCCGTTTCAAAAAAAGAAAACATTGCTAATTTGGTCCAAATATTCATAATCACCTCAACGGTTTAGTCTTCAACGAGTGTAATATCCGCTCCCAGACTACGCAATTTCTCAATAATATCTGAGTAGCCTCGCAGGATAAACTCAATATTTGTAATTTCAGTTTTACCTTCAGCCATCAAGCCAGCAATAACAAGCGCTGCACCAGCTCGCAAGTCTGTAGCTTTTACGCTTGCCCCGTGCAATCTACGACCACCATTGTAGATAATATGATCATTTGTAGTCATAATATCCGCATCCATTTTTGCTAATTCAAAAACATGGTTAACACGTTTTTCATAAATCGTATCAATAATGGTTCCACGACCTTGAGCAGTCAGCAATAGCGGAGTTATTGGCTGTTGCAAATCAGTTGCAAATCCAGGATAAGGAGCTGTTTTGATATTGATGGCCTTCAAATCAGACTGCTCTTCAACGAAGATACTGTCTTCTGAGACCGTCATATGAACGCCCATTTCCTCTAGTTTGGCGATAAAACCTTCTAAGTGCTCATAGAGAACGTTGTTAATACGGATTCCTTTTCCTACCGCTGCAGCAAGTGAAATATAGGTTCCAGCTTCGATACGGTCTGGAATGACTTGGTGACGCGTTCCATGAAGTTTCTCAACACCATCAATAATGATAATATCAGTCCCTGCACCACGAATGTGAGCGCCCATATTGTTCAAAAGGGTAGCAACATCGATAATTTCCGGTTCACGAGCCGCATTTTCAATGACAGTACGCCCCTTAGCTTTGACCGCAGCAATCATGGTGTTAATCGTTGCACCAACGCTGACGGTATCCATGTAAATACTTGCGCCATGAAGTCCCTTACCTTGGGCAGATAAATTCATATTATCTCCCTCATAGCTAACTTTAGCACCCATGGCCTCAAAGGCTTTTAAGTGAAGATCAATCGGACGAGGCCCCAGATCACATCCACCAGGAAGTCCAACTGTAGCTTCACCAAAGCGACCTAAGAGACTTCCGTAGAAATAATAAGAAGCACGCAAGCTATTGATCTTACCATAAGGCATAGGAATATTTTGAACACCTCTTGGATCAATCTCCAAGACATCGTCATAACGCTTAACAGTCGCCCCCATAATTTCCATGATTTCGACAAGACTAGCAACGTCTGAAATATCTGGAACACAATCTAAAGTGACAATATCATCTGATAAGATAATAGCTGGAATAAGTGCTACAACACTATTTTTAGCACCGCTAATGGTGATCTCACCTTGCAATGGACGTCCACCATTGATGACAATTTTTCTCATGTTTTACTCTTTCAAAATTTACTAAAAAGGTCTTTCCGTTCTATTATACCATAATTTTCATTTTTTTCCCATTCCTATTGATTAAACATTCCATTTCGATAAAAAAAGGCCTATCACACAAGCGATAAAGCTTGATATGACAGGCTTTGTAATGTTAGATTAACGTACTGTACGGATACGCATTGTGTTTGTACGGATAGCTTCGCCAAGTGGTACACCTGCAACGATAACAATATCATCACCAGATTCTACCAAACCTTGCTCAACTGCAATTCTTTCAGCGAGATCAAACATATCATCAGTGTTTGATGGGCGATCAGTTGTTACTGGAATAACTCCCCAGTTAAGCATCAAACCACGCTGAGTCAATTCATCGAAAGTGATTGCCAAGATATCAGCATCTGGACGGTACTTAGAAATCAAACGAGCAGTGTGACCTGTCTTAGTAAGAGTAACCACCAACTTGATATTCATAGAATTTGTCGCATCCTTAACAGCTGAAGCCATAACCTCAGTCTTAGAATTACGTGGCAAGTTAACAGATGACAAGCGACCGTATTCTTTTAAAAGAGTTTGAGCATTTTTGTCAATAGTTGCCATCGTAGTAACTGACTCAAGTGGATATTTACCATTTGCAGACTCACCTGAAAGCATTGTAGCATCGGTTCCATCGATAACAGCGTTAAACACGTCTGATACTTCTGAACGCGTTGCACGTGGTTTTTCAGTCATGGTTTCAAGCATGTTTGTTGCTGTGATAGAGACTTTACCAGCTGCATTTACTTTTGTGATGATCATTTTTTGGTAAACTGGAACCATTTCGAATGGTACTTCGATACCCATGTCACCACGAGCAATCATGATACCGTCAGCAGCTTCAATGATTTCATCCAAGTTGTCGATACCTTGTTGGTTTTCGATTTTAGCGAACAATTGAACGTGACCATTACCAGTTTCTTCACAGATTGCACGAACTTCGTTTACGTCTTTTGCAGTACGGACGAATGAAATCGCGATGAAGTTAATACCTTGTTCAAGACCAAAGCGGATGTCAGCGTTGTCACGCTCAGCAAGTGCTGGGAAAGGAATCTTAGTATTCGGGATGTTTACACCTTTTTGCTTAGCAATGATGCCGTCATTTTCAACTTCTACTTCAAATTCACGAGTTGAGTCATCCTTACCAATTACGCGAAGTCCAAGTTTTCCGTCATCAACAAGCACTTGTTTTCCAATCTCAACGTCATCATAGATGTCAAGAGCACCAGCAACGTTTAAAGCAATCACATCGCGAGTTGATTTGATTCCTTGTTTAGTTGCAACACGGATTTTTTCACCAGTTTTGTATGAGTACTCTTTAGCTTCACCTTCGAACAATTCAGTACGGATTTCTGGTCCTTTAGTATCAAGAAGGAAACCAACTTTTTTACCTGCAAGTTTTTCTGCAAGTTTAACAGTTGCCATACGTTCACCTTGTTCTTGGTGGTCACCGTGTGAGAAGTTGAAACGGAAAGTGTTAGCTCCCGCTTCAATCAATTTAGCAATGTTTTTTGCTGAAGCTTCAACGTCAAGTTTTTCACCCCAGTATCCGTCATCACCGAATTTCTTTCCACCACGGATTTCAACCGCAGGACCCAAAGTTGCAACGATTTTTACACGTTTATTCATGATTTGTGACTCCTTTATATAATTTGACCTTTTATGGTCATTTTACCAGATTAGTTAAAGTTGATTATGACAAGCTCTTGTTCAAGCTAGCAAGTTCAAGGTCAGCTTTGTGAGGGTTGTTAACAACGATTTTGCCATCAGCTGTTAGGCTGAACAAGGCTCCTTCTTCTGCTGTTCCAAGAATTGGGTTTTCAACCATTTTTTCGTTACGGATACCAACAGCGACACCACCGATTCCTTGTTTGAGAAGTTTAACAGCGTGTGCTCCCATACGTGACGCTAATACACGGTCACGAGCGGTTGGTGAACCACCACGTTGGATATGTCCAAGCTCAGTCACACGAAGGTCACTAGTATCTCCTGCTTCCTTGAGTTTCTTACCGAATTCATCGGCTGACATAACCCCCTCGGCCAAAACGATGATGTTGTGTTTTTTACCGCATTCATAACCAGCTTTGATACTAGCTACGATATCTTCCATCTTGAAGCCTTCTTCAGGGATAATGATTTCATCAGCACCAGTTGCAATACCTGCCCAAAGTGCGATATCACCAGCATTACGTCCCATTACTTCAACAACGAAAGTACGACGGTGACTTGATGATGTATCACGAATCTTATCGATTGCATCCATTGCAGTAGTAACTGCAGTATCAAATCCGATTGTGAAGTCAGTACCTACGATATCGTTATCGATTGTACCTGGAAGCCCAATAGCAGGGAATCCATGTTCAGTCAAGCGCATAGCTCCGTGATAAGAACCGTCACCACCGATAACAACGACACCTTCAATACCGTGTTTTTTCAACTGCTCAATCCCTTTAAGTTGGCCTTCAAGTTGTGCAAACTCAGGGTAACGAGCAGAGTGAAGGAAAGTACCACCACGGGAAATGATGTCTCCTACTGAAGCAGCATCAAGTGGATAAATTTCGCCGGCAACCATACCTGCATACCCATCATAGATACCAAAAACTTCCATTCCTTCTGAGATTGCTTGGCGAACTACTGCACGGATGGCAGCATTCATACCAGGGGCATCTCCACCACTGGTCAAAACAGCAATACGTTTCATTTGGTTTTTGCTCCTTTTCCTTTTAACATTCTTACTGATTATACCACATTTAAATCGAAAATTCTTCTATTTTTTGTATTTTTAGCGATAAATCGTTTTCATGGTGATTTCCTTTAATTTCTCCTGTAAGGCAAGCTCTTTTTTTACAAAATGCCGTGTAGAAACAACTGTTTTTTGCTCCTCTTCATACCTGATAATCACAGGAATTGGGCCTTTGTATTGTTCTAGGATATTTGAAATCTCTTTATCGTATTCATGATTTTTAACTTGGATCCAGAATCGTTCCGCTACTGCTTCTTTCAAATCTTGTGCAATCATTTGCAGACGGCCATCTCGAGATTGAACTTTGCCATTGATGTAGTAAAATTTCCCTTCAGATAGGATAGAGGCGAATTTTCGATACTGATCCGAAAATACAGTCACATCCATCCGAGACTTACTATCATGAACCTGTAGAAAGGCCATATTCTCGCCCTTCTTGGTTCGAATCACCTTTAGTTTTTGCACTTCAACTAGAAGAGTGGCTTGAGCCCCCTCGGTTAGATTAGCGATCGGGGTCGTCGGATATAGGGCTTGTTTGGCAAGAGTTTGGAGAGGATGGGCACTGATACCTACCCCAATCAATTCCTGCTCCTTATAAAATTTCTCCGCCTCTGTAAAATCATCAGCCTCAGTCCAACTATAGGTTGTATCCGCAAAGAGACCTCCCAACTCCTCAACAAAGACAAATAAGTTTGGTAGGTTTACTAAGATTTTCTGGCGATTCTTGTCAAATTCATCAAAAAGCCCTAGTTCAACCAAAGGTGTCAAAAGCGAAAGTTTCTTGTAATTCTTGGGGAGACGCGTGACGAAATCTTCCACACTTGAAAAAGGACGATTTTCGATGATCCAGTAAGAAAAATCTCTTGGCATGCCCTTAATGGCTTTTAGACCAAGATATATTTTCTTCTGAGCAATTTTATCGTGATAGGGAATGCTATTGATTGCTAACGGGGCCACTTCAAAGCCCATCTGCAATGCATCCACAATGTAATCACTGCTTGAATAATTCA
This sequence comes from Streptococcus oralis, assembly GCF_023611505.1. NCBI lineage: Bacteria > Bacillati > Bacillota > Bacilli > Lactobacillales > Streptococcaceae > Streptococcus > Streptococcus oralis. The sequence goes on from NZ_CP097843.1 coordinate 1,162,834, forward strand.
ACATGACTTGAAAGAAAATAGCAGGATAGTGCGTCTTGAAATAAGCTAGCTGGAAAGCCAGCGCTGAGTAGGCATAGGCGTGGGATCTGTTAAATCCGTAGCCCGCAAACTTTTCCATCACTGCAAAAACTTGGTTGGCTTTTTCTTCTGTATGCCCAAGTTTCATAGCTCCTGTGATAAAATCTTCCTTCATTAAATGCATCTCTTTAGCATTTTTCTTACCCATGGCTCGTCTGAGAATGTCAGCTTTACCAAGACTGAAGCCTCCAAATCGCTGAGCAACCTGCATGACCTGTTCTTGATAGAGCATGATACCATAGGTTGATGACAGAATGTCCTCCAAGGCTGGGTCCAACACCGTCACCTTTTCTTTGCCGTGCTTACGAGCCACAAAATTATCGATATAATCACTTGCTCCTGGTCTATTGAGGGAGGTTGTGGCTACTACCTCTTCGAAGACTTGTGGCTGAACTCGTTTCAAGAGTCGAATGGCACCAGGTTGTTCAAATTGGAAAATCCCCTTTGTATTTCCAGCAGCAAAGAGGGCCAGAGTTGCTTTGTCTTCCAAATCAATCTCTTCGATTTTCAGATGAACACCTTCTGACTCAGCCAGTAATTCCTGCATTTTTTGGACAAAAGTTAAGTTACGCAGACCTAGGAAATCCATTTTTAGAAGGCCATTTGCTTCAACTGAATGTGCATCATATTGGGTGATTAGCATGTCCTCACCGTATTTTAGAGGAATATAGTCCGTCAAATCTTGGTCACTCATAACGACTCCTGCCGCATGGATAGAGGTCTGACGAGGATATCCTTCAATCTTTCGAGCAATCTCAAAAGCTTTTTGGTATTCAATCTTGCTATTGATGACCTGTCTAAATTGCAAATTCTTTTCATAGGCCGTCGTTAGCGTATCTCGGAAACTGATTTTTTTCGTAATATTTGTTAATTCGTACTCTGGAACGCCATAGCGTTTGAAAACATCACGAATCGCTTGTTTTGCTCCAAAGGTCGAATAAGTGACAATTTGTGCCACGTGTTGACTGCCATAGCGATCACGAACATAACGAATGAACTCTGGTCTATAGAGGTCAGGGATGTCGATATCGATATCGGGCATGGTATAGCGCTCACGATTTAAAAAGCGTTCGAAAATCAGGTTCTTTTCAACCGGGTCAATTCCTGTGATATCAAGCGAGTAAGCCACTAAGCTACCCACAGCAGAACCACGTCCCATTCCCATGTAATATCCTTGGGAACGTCCAAAACGGAGCAAATCCCAAACTACAAGGAAATAGTCGTCAAATCCCATATCATGAATCACAGCTAATTCTTCATTCAGTCGCTCACGATAGATAATTGAGGTTAGCCCCTTGTCACTCAAGCCTTGCTCAGCTCTTGCTCGAAGCTCTTCCACCGCTGGTCTTTCAGGATTAAAGCGAGGGAGTTTTAAACTTGGATCAAGTTGGTAGCTAACATTCTCTATCAAACCTTGTAGATTGGCAAGTGCCTGAGAGAAGCGATTTTTAAACCGAGCTTCTAAATCTGAGGCAGGTAAAAAAATCCCTTGTTGTGAATGCACATCCACTTCCCTAAGACTGACATTGTCCTTGACTGCCGACAAGATTTGCAAAACTTGTATATCTTCTTTTTCAAAAGAGTTGACTTGATAGAGTGGAAGAATCGGTCTGGTAAAGACTTCTTGAGGAGTATCTGTACTGACACCGATAAAATAATCATGCCCCAAATCCAGTCGTTCGACCCCATTAAAATAGGGAACAATAATGGCCACATCTTCGAGGTGGGAGGTGAAGTCAGACCAATTTTTCCGTCCAGTCATTTTTAAAGTGGATAACTTCATCAACTCTTGATAGCCTTTAGTGGATAGGGCTAGAAAACGAAGAGAAATATTCTCCTCATCTTTGATCAAGGTCATTTCAAGACCAATTAAAGGTTGGATTCCATATTTTCGAGTCACTTCTAAAAAATGATAAGCCCCATAGAGATTATCCACATCCATGATAGCAAGGTGAGAATAGCCATACTCTTTAGCCGTTTGTACATATTTTTCAATCGAAACCACACTTTCCATAAAACTATAAACAGTCTTGGTGTCAAGCTGTGCAATCATTTCTTCTCCTCCTTGCTTTCGTTTTACTACTATTATACCATTTTAAGTTGGATATTGAAGCAACTCGGATGCTTTCTTTTCAACATCAGCATTTACAACCTCTCCGTCTTTCTTCCCTTTAATTTTTAATATTATAAGATGGATTTGAATATCATTTTAGACAATTTTATACTAAGTAAAGTATAATAAAGCCGGACTCTATATGCAATTTCACATATAAAAAATTCTAAGAAAGGGCTTTTTATTATAGTATTTATTCATCATTTTATAATAACTTACTAAATAGGTATTCCGCTTCACGAAATTTATTGCATTAAAGTTTATTTATTCCATTTTTCCTTATTTTTTGATATAATAAATTCAGTCTGTTTTCAAAGGAGAGAACCATGCGTTTTAATCAATTTAGCTATCTTCCGACCTCTAGTTCTCAACAATTAGATGAATTAGCAAGTCTTGGTCTGAAATTGTCACCTCATCTGCCCTTAAAAAAGCAATTTGAAGACTTCATCCGCTGGAGTTTTTTCACTTATTCTAACACGGATTATGCCTTATCCACTTTGGCCGCGGATAACGAAACAGATCTATTAACTTTTTTCCAATCAGAGCGTGATTTAACTGCTGATGTTTTCTACACGGTAGTTTTTCAACTTTTAGGGTTTAACTATCTTGTTGACTTTGAGGACGCCGAACAATTCCGTAAAGAAACTGGATTTCCTATTGTTTATGGAAATCTCATCGAAAATCTTTATCAGTTACTCAATACGCGAACGAAAAAAGGAAATACACTCATCGACCAACTGGTTAGTGACGGACTCATTTTAGAAGACAATCACTACCACTACTTTAACGGTAAGAGCTTGGCAACCTTCTCTACTCATGATGTCATTCGTGAAGTCGTCTATGTCGAAAGTCGTGTGGATACTGATAAAGACGGTCTCCCTGACTTAGTCAAGGTCAGCATTATTCGCCCGCGTTATGATGGACAGATTCCTTCAGTTATGACTGCCAGCCCTTATCACCAAGGGACCAATGTCAAAGCTAGCGATAAAGCTCTCTACAAAATGGAAGGAGAACTTGAGGTCAAACCTGCCCACACCATTGAGCTTGAGGAGCCTAAGCTGAATTTAGTCGAGCCTCTCGGCCAAGCTGAACTCGTCTCTGAAGCTGAAGAAAAGTTAGCTCATATCAATAGCTCATACACCCTCAATGACTACTTCCTCCCACGAGGATTTGCCAATCTCTATGTATCGGGTGTTGGTACCAGGGATTCCCAAGGTCTCATGACTAATGGGGACTACCATCAAATTGAAGCATATAAAAACGTGATTGACTGGCTTAATGGTCGTTGCCGTGCTTTCACGGATCACACACGCAAACGGCAAGTCAAGGCTGACTGGTCAAACGGCAAAGTCGCAACGACAGGAATTTCCTATCTAGGGACCATGTCCAATGGACTTGCGACCACTGGTGTTGATGGCTTAGAAGTGATCATCGCAGAAGCAGGTATTTCCTCATGGTACAACTACTATCGGGAAAATGGTCTGGTGACTAGCCCAGGTGGTTATCCAGGTGAGGATTTTGACTCACTTGCTGAATTGACCTACTCCCGTAACCTCCTAGCCGGTGACTATATCCGCGCTAATGAAGCTCATCAGGCAGACTTAGAGAAGGTTAAAGAGAAACTCGATCGCAAGACTGGTGACTACAATCAGTTTTGGCATAACCGCAACTATCTGCTCAATGCTCATAAGGTTCAAGCTGAGGTCGTCTTTACGCATGGTTCTCAGGATTGGAACGTCAAACCTCTTCATGTTTACCAGATGTTTCATGCCCTTCCAACTCATATCCACAAGCACCTCTTTTTCCATCATGGTGCCCATGTCTATATGAACAACTGGCAGTCAATTGACTTTCGCGAGTCCATGAATGCCTTGTTAAGTAAGAAATTGTTAGGACTTGACTCAAGCTATCAACTTCCGACTGTTATCTGGCAGGACAATACCGAACCGCAAAGTTGGCAGAGCCTTGATAACTTTGGCAAACAGAATAAACTGCATACTTTCTCACTCGGAACTGAGGAAAAAGTGATTCAAAACCAGTATGATCAAAAAGATTTTGATCGTTATGGCAAGACTTACCAAACCTTCAACACCGAACTTTACCAAGGAAAAGCCAATCAAATCACCATTGACCTTCCAGTAAGTCAAGGCATTCACTTAAATGGGCGAGTGGAGCTGAAACTTCGTGTCAAATCAAGTACAAATAAAGGCTTATTATCTGCTCAACTCCTCCAACTAGGACAACAGAAGTACCTTCAACCCTATCCAGCAGTTCAATCAGTCCGAACAATTGATAATGGTCGTTACCACATGTTAGAAAATCTCTGTGAACTGCCATTCAATCCAAGTGCTCAACGTGTCATCACTAAAGGCTACCTCAATCTTCAAAACCGAGATGATCTCTTGACAATCGAAGAAATCCAACCAAATGAATGGATGGACTTCAAGCTAGAGCTTCAACCAACTATTTACAAACTTAAGGAAGGAGACATTCTCCGCTTAGTGCTCTACACAACAGACTTTGAGATTACAATTCGAGATAATACAGACTATCACTTGACTGTTGATTTAGCACAATCTACTATCACTATTCCCTCATAAAAGGAGCTATTAACACTTATGAACAAATCTGAACACAGACACCAACTTATTCGTGCCCTCGTTTCAAAAAATAAAATCCATACCCAAGCGGAATTGCAAGCCTTGTTAGCCGAAAACGATATCCAAGTTACACAGGCTACCTTATCACGCGATATCAAAACCATGAACCTTTCAAAAGTACGAGAAGAAGATCATTCTTACTACGTGTTAAATACAGGCTCTATCTCCAAGTGGGAAAAACGTCTTGAAAATTATATGGAAGATGCTCTTGTTATGTTGCGTCCTGTCCAACACCAAGTTATTTTGAAAACCTTACCCGGTTTAGCTCAATCATTTGGATCTGTAATTGATTCCTTGGACTTTCCAGATGTCATTGCAACGCTTTGTGGAGATGATGTCTGCATGATTATCTGTGAGGATGCTACAAAAGCGCAAGCTTGTTTTGAAAGTCTTAAAAAATATGCACCACCATTTTTCTTTGGTGAATAACACAATTCCCGTGATCAAAAAATCACGGGAATTTTTTATTTCTTGGACTGTGTTTCTTCTTTCTTTGTACGTGCTAATCGAAGGGCACGTTTAGGGTTGAGACGATTAAACAATTCTTCTAGTTTCTTTTCATTCCATATATCTGCTGCAGAAACAAAATTTCCATCTGCATCTCGGAATGATATCGGTTTATCTCCCATATCAATCTCCTAGTCTACAAATTCAAACTCAAATTTACCGATGCGAACCAAATCACCATCTTTGGCTCCACGCGCACGAAGGGCTTCATCAACCCCCATACCACGAAGCTGGCGGGCAAATTTCATAACTGATTCGTCACGGTCAAAGTTGGTCATGTTAAAGAGTTTCATGAGTTTTTCACCAGAAAGTACCCATGTCGCATCATCATCACGACTAATCTCAAAGGTTTTTTCTTCCTCGTGAAAACCGTAGTACGCCTCTTCTTCCATATCAGACTCATCATAGATTGGAAATTCTGGAGTCTTGTCTAACAATTCAGCTGTCGCATCCAAAAGAGTTGACAAACCTTGCTTGGTCAATCCAGAAATAGGGAAGATGGCTGGAAGTTCCTCAAACTCGTCGTAGTTTGCTGCTAACTTTTCCTTGAAAGTTTTAAGATTTTCCTGACTTTCAGGCATATCCATCTTATTGGCTACGATGATCTGCGGACGTTCCATGAGACGAAGGTTGTAGGATTCCAATTCTTTATTGATAGCAAGGTAATCCTCGTAAGGATCACGTCCTTCGCTAGCTGACATATCGATGACATGGAGGATAACTCGTGTACGTTCGATATGACGGAGAAACTGGGTTCCAAGACCAACACCTTGACTAGCCCCTTCAATCAAACCTGGAAGGTCAGCTACTGCAAAAGATTCACCTGACTGTGTACGAACCATACCCAAATTAGGGACAATCGTCGTAAAGTGGTAAGCACCGATTTTGGGTTTAGCTGAAGTAATGACACTGAGCAAAGTTGACTTGCCGACAGATGGGAAACCGACTAGACCAACATCTGCTAAGATTTTCAATTCCAGTTGCAACTCACGTTCTTGACCTGGCTCTCCATTCTCAGAGATTTCAGGCGCAGGATTTTTTGGTGTTGCAAAACGGATATTCCCACGACCACCTCGACCGCCATGAGCCACGATAAATTCTTGACCATGTGCAATCAAGTCTGTAATGACTTTACCTGTTTCTGCATCACGTACAGTAGTTCCCTGTGGCACACGAACACGAAGGTCTTCTGCACCATGTCCATGCATCCCTTTGGTCATTCCTTTTTCACCAGAATCAGCCTTGAAATGACGGTTATAGCGGAAATCCATCAAGGTGCGCAAGCCCTCGTCTACTACGAAAACAACGTTACCTCCACGTCCACCATCACCACCCCAAGGACCGCCATTTGGGACATATTTTTCACGGCGAAAGGCAACCATGCCATCGCCACCATTACCAGCCTTGACCTTAATCTTGGCTGTATCTAAAAACATACTCATATTTTCTTCTCACTTTAAAAAGGCTGGGGAAAACCCAGTCATTAGTTATTGTTTCTATTCTCGCAGCTTGCTTAGAATCTGCTAAATGCTCCAAGCGCTGTCGCAAAGATACCAGCAAGGGTTACAAACAACATGATGAGCACGACAACAAGCGTCACTTTCTCAAACAATGTTTTTTTACGTTTCCCATTATCTCCAAAAGCCATAACTTCTCCTTTTCACTTTATAATTCTAGTTTAATAGTCTGTCGAAACTGGTGCAACCACCCATAAAATGATGTAAGCAAGGATTCCTGCTCCATAACAAAATGCAAGAACACCCCAAACAACACGAACAATTGTTGGGTCAATATCAAAATAATGGGCAACTCCTGCACAGACTCCACCAATTATTTGATTTTTTCCACTTCGCATTAATTTTTTCATAATATTTTCCTCTTATTCTATTATTTGAATTCATCTTTCCAATAATCTCTGATGCTGGATAATTGCTTCCGAGAAGCCCGCAAAATACGCTTAGACTCTTTTACTGGACTTGTAACAGCCTGTTGGGGTAGATATAAAATCGTTTTCAAGAAGCGCTGACTGACAGGTTTTCCATCATGCAATTCATGTTCAAAGTTATTTGAGATAATGGCATCGAGGTAAAACTCATGTACTCGTTTTCCAAAGTTTTCAGCCGAAATTTCGTACAACTTATCCGCCAACTTTTGTTCAGACATATCCGGAGTGGCGATTAAGGCTTCAAGGATGGCCCCTGCTAACTCCTGTTCTCCATAGTAGAGGGTTCCAAACATTTTGTCACTGATCAGGTTATCAAGATAAGGATTGCCATGAGCAATGACGGGTGTTCCACTGGCTAAACTCTCTAGATAAGTTAATCCTTGGGTTTCACTAGTAGAGGCAGAGATGAAGAAATCTGCAGCCTTATAGTATAAAGCTGTCTCACTTGGAGCAATCATCCCTGTAAAAATCACATGTTTTTGCAGGTTTAATTTCACTGCTTGCTCTTTCAGACTGTCCAGATAAGGACCATCTCCAGCAACGACCAGCTTTACTTTATCTTCTTCTTTCAATACTTCAGCAAAAGCATCTAGAACTGCTTGGATATTCTTCTCGTAAGAAATACGCGAAAGGCTCAGTAGCATTTTCTCGTCTTCCTGAATACCTAACTTCGAACGAAGTTCTTGCAAGTTTTCCCCTTTAATCTCAGGCCGTTCAAACTTAGCTAGCTCAATTCCGGTTGGAATGACACGTTTTTCAACCTTCACTTTGTATTTAGATAAAAGGTCCCGGACAATCTCGCTAGGACAGATTACTCCATCTACATCACGAAGGAAACCACGTACCAGATATTTTACCATACTTGGACGAATCAACATCCCCTTAGCAATATAATGCACATAGTCTTCGTACTGGGTATGGTAAGTATGGATAACAGGAATTCTCAATTCTCGTGCAATCCAAATCCCTAATAATCCAAGTGAAAATTCTGTCTGGGTGTGAATGATATCGAGTTGATACTGCTTGGCGATTTCAAGTGCCTTTGTAAAACCTCGATAGGCAAATCGTCGATCTTTAAATGCAAAGAAAGGGACACTCGGAATTCGAATAATTTGCCAATCCTCGTAGCGATTCACATCTTTATCTGTTGTTGTAAAGATAAAAACTGCATGGCCTTGCTTCTCAAGCTCTGTCTTCAAGGTTCGAATACTGGTCGCAACCCCGGAAACCTGAGGAAAATAGGTGTCTGTAAATAAACCAATTCGCATAGATTACCTCACTTTTTACCTAGAGCAGCCTGTTCCCGATAAAATTTTAACCAAATTCCCAGTAAACGCTCTTCCGAATACTGCTTGGATATCCTTTTCGCTTTTTCTTTCAATTCTTTCAACGCTTCAGGATTTTCTTTATATTCTAGGATTGCTTCTCTCATCTCAGAGACATCACTTGTAGCACGATAATCTCCCTCAAGAATGACCTTATACAGGTCCAAATCCCTTAACATAATAGGAGCCTCGCAACTAGCTGCCTCTAAGATGGTCATAGGGAATAGTTCATTATAGCTAGGTAGTAAGAACAAATCAGCTAAAGCATACAGTTCCCGCATCCTCTCCGGTGACACAATACCTGGGAAAATTAGATTTTTAGGTGGATTATCCATAATCTTCTTATAGCGTTCATAACCATCTGTTATTCCACCAAATGAAAAACCACCAGCCCAGATAAAGGTAATTTCTGGCAATTCCTCCGCAAGACGAATAAAGTCATCAATTCCTTTACGTTTCTGGACCTGACCTGCACCGATAACAACAAACTGTTCTTCAGCTAAATCCATTTCCTGACGAAGTTTTGCTACTTGGTCAGCTGGCAATGGATGCCATTTTTCTTTATTTACAAAGTTTGGAATATAGGTTACTTTTTCACGTGGAATACCCGCAGCAACTAGATCCTCTATAAACATGGGATTAACCACCACTAGGTGTTCCATTCGGTTGTAAAAGGAAAAAACATAGCGTTTGACAATTCCTTTTAGGAAAAATGGAATCTTCAAACTCCCCTCAAGCGTATCAGGCAAAAAATGCACATAGCCAATTTTTCTCCCAGAGCGTTTCTTTTGGAAAGTAGATAAATAATAGGGGAAATCAATGGTATGAAAGTGGGTTACATCTGCCTCTACAGGAAGATTCTCCGTAACAATCAACTGATCTTTGGCATCACGATGAAGTAGACTCACCAATTCACGGTAGGCTCCTGACACTCCTTGACCAGCCACCTTTTCACTTGAACTTAGCATATTAATACGCAATTTTTTGTTTTCCATACTACTCATTATACCATTTTATTTCAAGAAAATCAGTAAAAGAAAGAAGAGACCAGAGGAAAATGGAGGAGCCCCTCTCTTTTCCAATCGTCTCTCGCAATTTTCCAATCGATTACTTAATTCCTAGGGCGATACGCGCATAGCGACTCATTTTTTCAACCGTCCATGCTGGATACCAGACCAATTTGACTTCGATATTGGTTACCTCAGGAACCTCTGTCATCGCATCGTGTATCTGATCTGTTAAGAGGTCAGCCAGCGGGCACCCCATAGTTGTCAAGGTCATATCAATTTCCGTGTGACCTGTTTCACCATCAAAACGAATCTCATAAATCAAACCTAAGTTGACAATATCAATTCCCAACTCAGGGTCGATGACCTCTTCCAAGGCAGTCAAAATACGAGTTTTAATCGTTTCAATTTGCTCTTCTGTATAAGCCATATTATTCCTCACTCTTAGTCTTCAATAAAATCACGAAGGGGCTTGCTGCGACTTGGTTGGCGCAATTTTCTCAAAGCCTTGGCCTCAATCTGACGGATACGTTCACGAGTCACGTTAAAGACTTTACCAACATCTTCAAGAGTACGCATTTTCCCATCATCTAGCCCGAAGCGCAAGCGCAAGACGTTTTCTTCACGGTCTGTGAGAGTATCCAAGACTTCATCCAACTGCTCACGCAAAACGATACGAGTTGTGTAGTCTACTGGATTTTCAATCACTTCGTCTTCGATAAAGTCCCCAAGATGACTATCGTCCTCTTCACCAATCGGTGTTTCAAGCGATACTGGTTCTTGAGCGATTTTTAGGATTTCACGCACCTTGTCAGGTGTCATATCCATACGCTCAGCGATTTGTTCAGGTGTCGGATCTTGCCCCAATTCTTGAAGGAGATTCCGCTGTTCACGGACAAGCTTGTTAATGGTTTCCACCATGTGGACAGGGATACGAATAGTACGCGCCTGATCAGCGATGGCACGAGTAATCGCCTGACGAATCCACCAAGTTGCATAAGTTGAAAACTTGAATCCTTTTGAATAGTCAAACTTATCCACGGCCTTCATCAAGCCCATGTTTCCTTCTTGAATCAAGTCAAGAAACTGCATGCCACGTCCTACATAGCGTTTAGCGATGGAAACCACCAAACGAAGGTTGGCTTCCGCAAGACGTTGTTTAGCTTCGATATCACCTGCTTCAACTGCTAGAGCCAATTCTTTTTCCTCTTCGTTGGTCAAGAGAGGAACAACCCCGATTTCCTTCAAATACATACGGACAGGGTCATTAACCTTGGCTGAAGTTGAGCCAATCAAGTCCTCATCACTGAGTTCTGGTTCTTCTTCTGCACTAAGCACACGCGCACTTGGATTTCCTTCGTTATCTGTGATAGAAATTCCAGCATCCTGAATCCGTTGCAAAAGGTCTTCAATGCCATCTGCATCCAGGGTAAAAGGAATAACCAGACTTGAATTGATTTCGTCGTCTGTTGCTGTTCCTGTTTTTTTGTGGTTACGGATAAAATCTGCTACTTGCACATCAAATGTGGTTACTTCTTTTTGTTTTGTTGCCATTATTACTCCATTCTTCTCTTTTGGGAAATCAATCGTTGCAATTCTTCCAAGGCTGTGTCTGTATCTCCTACATGACTAGCTTCCTGCACTTTCTTTTTAATTCTTAAGTTGTCCTTACTGAGGAGGGCACGGTTTCGAGTCGCTTCGACTTCCACTAGCTCCTGAGGCGACATCTCAGCTGGCAAATCCAGACTAAGCACGTGGTACCAAGCATTTTCAACCTCAGGCGTCTGATGAGAAAGCTCCTCTGAGCCGATTTGTCCCTCTACACTTAATAATTCGTAAAGAATCTGAAATTCTGGGGTATCAAAGAAAAAATCTTCTCTTAATCGATAGTCATTTAAAACAAGTGGATTCTCAGCCATCCTATAAAGGAGATGAGCCTCTGCTCTCATGACTGCTGTCAGTTGCCGCGTTACAGGTAAACTAATCGCTGCCGGAGGTTGCTCCTCTTTGACTCTTTCCTGCCTTTGAACAATCCGACTTTCATTTACAATCTGCTCCACCTGCTGGTAATCAAAAGAAGGTAGATTATCCGCCAGAATGTGGATATAGGAATTCTGGGCGGTGATAGACTTTTCCTTGGCGATTAGGGGCGCAATCTTTTCAATAAATTCGATTTGTGCCTGCAAGTTGTCACTATTTTCTGGCTTGAGCTGGTGAATATAGAACTCTATAGGACTAATCCGAGTCTTGGTTAAAAGGTAAGCCAGGTCTTCAGCAGAATTCTTTTGCAAATACTCATCTGGGTCCATGGCATCAGGTACTCGAACAACCTCAACTGAGAAATCTTTTAATTCTTCCAGAGCTTTGGCTGTCGCTGCCTGCCCTGCCTTGTCGCCATCATAGCTGAGAACAATTTTTTTGGTAAAGCGTTTGAGGTGCTCAACATGCTCCTTACTTAAGGCTGTCCCCATAGAAGCTACAGCATTTTCTATACCAGCACGGTAGGCTGCAATCACATCCATGAAGCCTTCCATCAGATAGAGCTCTGTAATCTTACCTGTTCCCTTTTTTGCCTTGTCCAAATGATACAATTCGTAACTCTTGTTAAAAATTGCAGTCGAACGACTATTTTTATACTTGGCAGTCTGACTATCCGTTTCTTGCCAGATACGACCTGAAAAGGCAATAACCTGCCCCTTGTCATTGGTCAAAGGAAAGATGATACGCCCGAAAAAAGTATCATAAAATTGATTGCCATCTGACAGATAAAACAAGCCCGAATCCAATAAATCCTTTTCCTCGAACTTGTCAGCCAAACGTTGATAGAGATAGGTTCTCTCTGCTGGAGCCAGTCCAATCTGGAAGTGCTTCAGAACATCATCTGTCAATCCACGTTTGTAGAGATAAGCCCTTGCTTCTCCTCCCATCTTGGTCGTCATGAGAATTGCATGGTAAAAACGTGCAGCTTCTTCATGCATATCATATAAAGCTTGATGAGGGGAAGCCTGTTGAGGACGAGACTGGATAGGCGTGGCTAGTTGAATACCGACGCGCTCACCTAAGAGCTGAACAGCTTCCATAAAGGATACACCTTGGTATTCTTCGATGAACTTAAAAACATCTCCTGAACGACCACATCCGAAACAGTGATAAAACTGCTTGTCTTCCACAACGTTGAAAGAAGGGGTCTTCTCACCATGAAAAGGACAGAGCCCTAAATAGTTCCGTCCAGCCTTTTGTAAAGAAATCACGTCGCCTATGACTTCCACAATGTTGGTATTGTTTTTGATTTCTTCAATAACTTGCTTGTCAACCATACACAATACCTCCATCTTATCATAGTTTTACGTTAACTAGTATAGCTTATTTCTGAAAAAAAGTAAACCATTTCATACTCTTTCCGGAATTCTCTTTGCTATATTTTTCCATATTAAAATGGAAGATAAAAAACTCAGAAACACTTTCAGGCTTCTAAGCTTTTATTCACTATTTTTGATGATAATTTAACTCATCTATTCAAATAATTGATAGTAGTCTGAAATCTTCATCTTAGCTTTTTCTTCTTTATTGAGGTCTTGGATGATACGGCCTTCCTTCATGACAATCAGACGATTGCCATACTTGAGGGCGTCTTCCATATGGTGAGTAATCATCAAGGCTGTCAGATGGTCTTTGCTGACAAATTCATCTGTTAATTCCATCAAGGCCACACTGGTCTTTGGGTCAAGGGCTGCTGTGTGTTCATCCAACAAGAGTAACTCTGGTCGTTTCAAGGTTGCCATCAAGAGACTCAGTGCCTGACGCTGACCGCCTGAAAGAAACTCAATCGGAGTGTCGAGATGTTTTTCAAGGCCATTTCCCACTTTTTCAATGGTTGCCTGAAACTCCTCACGGTGACTTGATAGCCTTCTAGAAAGGAGGCCTCTCTTCTCACCACGAAACTTGGCAATCAAGAGATTTTCCGCCACCGTCATACGAGGAGCCGTACCCATTTTAGGATCCTGAAAGACACGAGACAAGTACTTAGCCCGCTTCTCAGGTGAAAAATGCGTCACATCCTCCCCCATGATACGGATACTTCCACTTGTTAAAGGTAGGGTACCTGCAATAGTGTTAAAAAGAGTTGACTTCCCAGCTCCATTTCCACCTAGGATGGTAATGAAATCATGTTCAAAAATTTCAAGAGAAACATCATTCAGAATGATTTTTTCCTCGTCAAAGCCATTCGTGATGACTTTGGTAGCATTTTTTAATTCTACAATTGCTGTCATTTGCTAAACTTGACTCCTTTCAGGTATTTGCTTTTGAAGGTTGGAATCATAAGGCAAACTGCCAAGATTAAAGCGCTATATAGTCGTAAATAACTTGTATTAAATCCAAGGGCAATCACTCCCCAGACGAGGAACTGATAAGCGATAGAGCCTATAACAATTGTCACTAAACGTTCCGCCAAAGTCAGACTCTTGAACAACACCTCACCAATAATCAAGCTAGCAAGACCTACGACAATCACTCCAATTCCTCGCGAAACATCCGCATAGCCTTCTTGTTGAGCAATTAGGGCTCCTGCAAGTGCGATGATCCCATTTGAGAGAACCAAGCCCATGAGTTCCATACGTCCCGTATTGATACCAAAGCTACGAGCCATATCAGGATTGTCACCTGTAGCGATGTAAGCCTGACCTAGTTTGGTATCAAGGAAAAAGAGCATAAGGCCAATAACAAGGGCAACAAAGATAAATCCAGTCAAGAGTTGATTGAGGTCTGAGTCGAAAGGTAAGACATCCTGAATTTGCTTGGTCCCAAGAAGCCCCAGATTGGCACGTCCCATAATCATCAGCATGATGGAATGGCAAGAAGTCATGACCAAAATCCCTGATAAGAGAGTTGGTATTTTACCTTTGGTGTATAAGAGACCTGTTGCCATACCAGCTAGGCAGCCTGCTCCTACTGCGGTCAAGGTCGCTAAAAATGGATTGACTCCTTGTGTTATCAAGGTTACAGCTACTGCTCCCCCTAGTGGGAAAGAGCCCTCAGTAGTCATATCTGGAAAATTCAAAATTCGAAAAGTCATAAAGATTCCCAAACCTAGAATCGCCCAGACCATCCCCTGTGAAATAATGGATACTATCATAATCTTTCACTCATTTCTTTCTTTAGTAAAAATGGGAGGAGATGTGTCCAGCTCCTCCTTTATCTTTATTCAATCACTTGTCCTGCTTCTTTTAGAACGGACTCAGGAATGGTGATACCAAGTTCCTGCGCTAGTTTTTTGTTGATAACCGACTTGCCAGTTGAGAAGACATTAACTGGCGTATCAGCTGGTTTTTCACCTTTCAAAACTTTGGCAATCATCTTACCAGTAGCCACTCCAAGATCGTGTTGGTCAACTACTACAGATGCTAATCCACCTGCTTCTACCATGGCAGTAGCACTTGGGTAGATTGGCTTTTTAGCTGTTTGGTTGCTTGAAACAACTGTTGAGAATGCTGATGCGATGGTGTTGTCAATTGGAACCCAAATCGCATCGACCTTGCTTGTCATGACATTAACTGTTGAAGCAATTTCATTTGTTGATGGAACAGCAAATGTTTCGACTGTCAAACCTGCTTTTTCAGCATAAGCCTTGAATTCTTCTACCTGTGTTTTTGAGTTATCTTCGCTACTTGAGTAAAGAGCTCCGATCGTTTTGACATTTGGTGTGAGGGTTTTAATCAACTCTACTTGCTGTTCAGCTGGGTTGTGGTCTGACACCCCTGTGATGTTGCCACCTGGTTTTTTCAAATCTTTGACCAAGTTAGCACCGATTGGGTCTGTAATAGCAGCCATGATAACTGGTAGGTCTTTTGTAGCACTAGCAAGTCCTTGAGCAGCTGGTGTTGCAATCCCAACAACAACGTCATTTCCATTTGCCACCAATTGTTTACTCATGGTTGCAACCTTGCTCTGATCACCTTCAGAGTTCATAAAGTCGATTTTTACTTGATCGTCCTTATAGCCTTCTTCAGCTAGTCCATCTTGAATCCCTTGGTAAATCAAGTCCAAGGATGGGTGACTAACAAACTGAAGAACACCAACCTTAGCGACCTTTTGCTCTTCCTTAGCTGCTGGCTTGTTCATTGATGAATAAATCAAGCTAGCCACCACCAATATAGCTAATCCAGCGATAATTCCAATCAAACGTTTATTTTTCATACTTTTTCTCCTTTTAAATCACTTGTATAATACTCTTTTCACTCAAAACAAGCGACGCCATCGTCTAAATTTCATAATCTTTCCTCCCATAGAAAAAATCCTCACACAAAAAACTTGTGTGAGGACGTCGATGCGCGGTACCACCTCAATTATAGGGACTATCCCTATCGCTCTTTCTCGCAATAACGAGCTGCACTGTAAGGTGTGCTCACCGAATTTTTATGATTTCAAATTCTTAATAACATTCAGCCCAATTTCATCACTTTCATCTATCTGTTTTCACCAACCACAGACTCTCTAAAAAATGAGCATGATTACTTTCTGAATGTTTAAATTATATCATTTTTCAACTACTTGTCAAGGCTATTTTTAGAATTTTTTAAACAATTCAAAAACTTCCCCTAGTAAAAAGAGGAAGTTTGTAGAATATCAGCCTGAATTACGCAAACCGGTTGCAATTCCGTTGATAGTAGTATGGATCAGTTTTTCTTCGTCAGCTGACAATTCGCCGCGACGTTGACGTTTGATCAACTCCAACTGGATGTAGTTAAGGATATTAAAGTAAGGCATACGATAGTTTAGGCTGTCTTTTAGGTAAGAGTTTTCTGCCAAAAGTTCGTCATAGCCTTCAATAGCTAAAATAACATCCTTAGTCAACTGCCATTCATCTAAAATAGTGTAGTAGATGGCCTGCACTTCTTCATCTTCACAGAGCTTGGCATATTCAAAAGCAATGTTCATGTTAGACTTAGATAAGACCATGTCTACATTGGAAAGCAAAGATTGGAAGAAAGGCCAGTTTTGGTACATATCACGAAGGAACTCGATATTCTTTGGATCTTGATCAATAAACTCTTTAAAGCTTGATCCTACACCATACCATCCAGGGAACATGACACGACTTTGTGACCATGAGAAGACCCAAGGGATGGCACGCAAACCACCGATTTCAGTGATGGTCTTACGAGCTGCTGGACGCGAACCGATATTGAAGCTTGAAATAGCCTTGATTGGGCTTGACTCGAAGAAATAGTCATAGAAATGTTCGTTTCCAAAGACCAAATCACGGTAGATATCGTAGCTACGGTCCACTACTTGATCCATGATAGACTCATAATGATTTGAGGTATTGGTATCGCTCTTTTTCTTGGTAATCATACGGTTAATGGCCGCGGATACCAACATTTCAAGGTTATAGTAGGCAGCGTCTTTGTTACCATATTTGTTTCCAATGACTTCTCCTTGCTCAGTCAGACGGATACGGTCCTTGATAGACTTGAGCGGTTGAGATGTGATAGCTTCATAAGTTGGACCACCACCTCGACCAACAGTACCACCACGGCCATGGAAGAAGGTGACTTTAACACCAAATTCATCTCCAATAGCAGTCAGTTGTTGTTGAGCCTTGTAGAGTGTCCAACATGATGATAGATAACCACCATCTTTATTACTATCGGAGTAGCCAAGCATGATTTCTTGGTAGTTGTCTTTTGAAGCAATCCATTTTTTAGCCAATGGAAGAGAGAAGTATCTTCTCATGGTTTCTTCCGAGTGATCCAAGTCTTCAATCGTTTCAAAGAGGGGAACAATCTGAACGCGCGCTTTTTGAGCATCAACCAAGCCTACTTCTTTGAGCATGATGGCTAATTCTAGCATATCAGATACACTTGTCGCGTGAGAGATGATGGTTTGGCGAATGACATTTTCACCCAGTTTATCCTTCAACTTGCGAGCAGTTTTGAAGATAGACAATTCTTTCTCAAGCAGTTCTGACTTTTCAGCATGAGTAGCAGAGAGGATACGAGGATCTTCTTCCAACTCTTTTAAGAGGAGGGCGCATTTTTTGTCTTCAGAGAGATCGCTATAATGGTCGTTGATCCCTGCGGATGCTAACAATTCTGCCACACAGGCTTCATGAACACTAGAGTCTTGGCGCATGTCGATAGAAGCAAGGTAAAAGCCAAAGATTTCAACGGCTTGCATCAGTTCAACAAATTCTCCTGAAATCAGGTATTCCCCTTTGTTCTCAAGGAGAGAATCTCGAATGGCCAACAAGTCTTGATAAAATTCATCTGCAGTAGCATATCTAGGCTGAAGATCCTTATCTTCAATGAGATAAGCCTTAGTTGCCTGCATCTTAGCTTGGATATCAAAAAGAGCACGACGATAGAGTTCTTTTTCGCGGTAAATGGAGTTATCTTGTGACTTAAGCGCCATCTCGCGGACCTTATCACTGACATTCACGATACTGGTTGAAAGTGAAAATTCACGATAAAGATTATAAATCTTTTCATCGTAGTAGTTCATGATGACTTCACACTGAGTCAAGGCTGATTTGTTGAGGGTCTCCGCTGTTACGAAAGGATTTCCATCGCGGTCTCCTCCAATCCACATCCCCATAGTAATTGGTTTTGGATGTTGGAGCTCAATTCCTTGTTCCTTAGCTAGTTTCTTATATTCAGCCGTCAAACGTGGCACAGCATTCAGGAATGAACTTTGATAGTACTCCATCACGTTGGTGATTTCGTTAGTCACCTTCAATTTCTTCTCACGAATCATGTCTGTTTGCATGATAATTTCAATGTAACGACGGAGATCCATGTTCCATTTTTCTTTATTAATCAAACCTAGTTTGACATCACGATACTTGCGCAAGAGAGTATGGATATGGTTGGTCAAGTCCAGCATACTCTTGCGTTGTACTTGCGTTGGATGGGCGGTCAAGACAGGAACGACATTTAACTTTTCTAAAATTTCAGCTGCATTTTCTTTTTCAGCTACCATCTTTATGGTTGTAGACAATTTCCCTAGATAGTCTTGGTCCACATTGTTCTGGTGGTTAATTTTATAGGCTAAGTCCACATCCTCAGATATATTAATCAAGAGTGGAAGGATAGAGAAATAACGAGAAATGTAAATCATTTCTTCATTGGAAAGGCTAGTCACCAGTTCATTGAGCCCTTGATAGTTTTCATTTGTTGATAATTCCTTCAACTGCATGATTTTTTCAAAGGTCTCTGGTGCTAGCATATTTTTTGTGATATCTTCTAGCAGCTCAGTCAAAATTAAGACTTCTTCTTGGATGACGGCTTTATTACTATAGTTTTCTAATTTCTGAAGAGACATATATTTTTCCTTTCCATACAATCCTTACAGACCTTCAACAGTTTGAGATTCATATTCTCTAATGAGCTTGGCACGTTTCTCGCTGGCATCGATGTTTAATACAAGCGCAATGGCTACGGATAATACCAGGAGACTGTTCCCACCTTGTGAAAGGAAAGGGAAGGTTACCCCTGTAGAAGGAATCAAACCAGAAATCCCACCGATATTGACAAAGATCTGGACAAGAATCATCCCTCCGACACCGATAGCAACCATGGAGTTAAAGGGATCCTTAGCTCGAATACCAACCAAGATGATTCGCAAAATTAAGAAGAAGAGTAAAGCCAAAATCATACTCGCTCCCACGAATCCAAACTCCTCTATAACAATCGAAAATACGAAATCCGTATGGGCTTCTGGCAGATAACCACGCTTCTCGATAGAATTTCCCAATCCTAGTCCGAACCAGCCTCCATTAACCATGGCATAGTAGGAATTTGCAAGCTGGTGTCCTGCACCCGCCAAGTCATTAAAGGGATTAAAGAAGGCACTAAAACGTTTAGCAACATAACCAAATACCGGTATCTGAGAAAATTTTTCAACCCCAACGAGACGAATGACAGATAAGAATAAAATTGAACTCCCTGCTAATAGAGCTAGAATAGTCGAGAACCAACGATAGGCGATTCCACTAACGGTGTACATAATGAGCGCCACCAAGACCAAGATGGTCGCATTTCCCAAGTCGGGGAAAATCCCCAAGCTACCAATCAGAACCAGCAGAACAAAACGCCAGTCATTAAAAGCTCGAGGCAGCCACTGATTCTTTGTCAAAACCTGGAAATCATAAACCGCAATCTCATCTTGCTGTTTTGAAAAACGATGTGCTAGGTACCAGATGATGATAATCTTAAGGTATTCAGCCGGCTGAATCGTTACAGGTCCTACAGAAATCCATCCGTATGCTCCATTGACAGGTGTTCCGACCAGACGCGCTAGGGCTAAAAGAATCATCTCCACAATCATCACGATAAAAATGAGACGTCCATTTCTCAGGAAACCTAATTTTAATTTATAGATTAAGGCAATCAAAACCAAACTAGCTACCCAGAAAATTCCCTGGTTACGTACCAATTGAAAAGCGCTTTTTCCTTCTTCAATTAAGGTTGCACTCGTTGTCGAGTAAACTACAATCAATCCCAAAATCGACAGAAGAAAATAAGGAATCAAAATGGAATAGTTCAGTAGGTGCCTTTTACTAATTTTCATATTTCACCACTCTAATAGGAACAGAGGTGGTTGTCCCTAATTCCGTTTTATTTTCTAGTTTTGATTGTTATTATACCACTTTTTCAGAAAGAAAAAAACTATCATCCTTTAATCCTTCGAATTTTACTTATTTTTTGTCTTCAAGCATAAAAAATACAAACCTCAAATGAGATTTGTAATTTCATTGCTTAGTTAGATGAAGAGCTACTGCTTGAGCTTGAGTCACCACCACCGATGTATTGGGTGAAGATGTTTTGGAAGGCTTGATCTTTGACTTTGATATTAGCAGCTTGTAATTCTTTACCAATTACTCCTTGAACAAAGGCTGAATCATTTTGTTTTTGAGTCAAAATGATGGTCTTCAATTTTTCTTTGTAATCCTCTATATTAGAAGATTTTTCTGTTTTCTTCGTTACTTTGATGATGTAGAATTGATTGCTGTAGGCTTGTGTTCCAGTAGCCGTAATCACATCAGAAACACCGTTCACATCCAAGGCAAAGGCTGCTTTTTTGACTTGTTCTGGAAGTTCTGTTGAAGCAGAGTCAAAAGTGATTTCTCCACCATTTTCTTTTGTCTTATCATCGTTAGAGTTGTCTTTTGCCAACTGAGCAAAATCTGCACCTTCTGCTTTGGCTTTCTCAAGCACTTCTTTTGCCTTGTCTTCATTATCCATACGGATGATTTGAGCTGTCACATCTGGTGTATAGGACTCAAAAGCCTTTTGGTAAGCCTCATCTGTCAATTCACTCTCGGCAGCTTTCTTAACCGCCAATTCAACCAATTTGCTAGTACGGATTTGAGCTTTACGAGTCTCAGGTGTCATACCTGCCCGTTGAAGTACGCTATTGTAGCTATCGCCGTATTTCTTTTGTTCCTCAGCAACGGCGTCATCCACATCTTTATCAGTCACTTCTGATCCATATTGTTTTTCAAATACTTTTTGAATGGTCATGTTGAGCAAGACTTGTTGCGCAGTTGGATTATTCTTTACTTCTTCAAAGAATTGATGTTCTGTAATCACATCACCCTTCATGCTAATCAAATCTTTTCCTTCAGAACTATTTGAACAAGCTGCAAGTGTTGCTACTGATAAAAGTGTGATGGCTCCTGCCATAATTTTTTTCTTCATGTTTACTCCTTTTACGGTAAGTGTTACTTTATCTATTTTACTATAATTTCTTAAATTTTTCTGAAAATCATTTATCATCAGGTAGCTGTACATCTGCTACATTCTTTCGTAGCATGAGAATGCCATCACCAAGAGGAACTAGAGTTGCTGTTAGACCTGGATTGTCCAAAGTTGCGTCGAAAAGTCTTTGCAAACCACGATAAATCGTTCGTTGACCACGGCGGACTTCCATGATGTCCTTGGCAACATCTCCTCCTTGAAAAATATCATCCAAGACAACCACTCCACCAACTTCAAGTCGTTTGAGGATTTCAGGTAGAAAGACGATGTACTTGGACTTAGCCGAATCCATAAAGACAAAGTCATAAGTTTCTGTCAGGCTAGACAAAACATCTACGGCATCTCCCTCTAAGAGGGTGATTTGCTTACGACTGTCAAACTGGGCAAAGTTTTCCTTGGCAAAGCCTATCATCTCAGGATTGCGGTCAATGGTTGTAATCTTAGCATCTGGCGCATGCTCCGCCATCAAAAGAGCTGAAAAACCGATAGCTGTCCCAATTTCCAAAATATTCTTAGGCTGCAGACTTTCCATGAGAAATCGAAAGTAAGCAACTGTTTCATGAGGAATGATTGGGATATTTTCCTTGCGAGCGAAGGCTTCCAATTCTTTCAAAGAACCAGTCACCTGCTTTTGACGCTGGCGCATGAGTTCAACGATTTCTTCCTTGACGACGGGACGACGCATATTGTGATTGGCATTTTTACTATAAGACTCTACCATCTTAAGCTAGTCCCAATTTTTCAACAAGAGCTTCAAACTCGTTCAAGCGACGTTCAAAGACTGCAAAGGCATCATTAAGATAGTCTTCTTTTTCCATATCAACACCAGCTTTTCTCATGACATTGAGTGGATAGTCTGATTTACCTGCCTTGAGGTAGTCGATATAGCGGTCACGATCTTCTTGACTACCATGGACAATCTTCTCAGCCAAGGCTGAAGCAGCTGCAAAACCAGTCGAATACTGGTATACATAGTAGTTATAGTAGAAGTGTGGAATGCGCGCCCATTCGTACTGAATTTCAGGATTGTCCTCCTTGCTGAGTCCATAGTACTCTTGGTTCAAGTCGGCATAGAGTTTATTGAGGAAATCACTTGTCAAGACTTCACCGTTTTGATCTGCTTGGTGGATGGCATGTTCAAACTCAGCGAATTGAGTTTGACGGAAGACTGTTCCACGGAAACCGTCTAGGAAGTTATTGAGGATAGCAAAGCGAGTTACATCGTCTTCTACTTCTTCCAATAATTTCTCCGTCAAGATATTTTCGTTGGTCGTTGAGGCAATCTCCGCCAAGAAGATAGAGTAATCTCCGTAAACATAAGGCTGAGTTTCACGAGTATAGCTTGAATGCATACTGTGACCTGTTTCATGGACAAGGGTAAAGAGATTGTCTAAATTGTCCTGCCAGTTGAGAAGCATAAAGGCATTGGTGTCATAGGAACCACCAGAATAGGCACCTGAACGCTTGCCTTGATTTTCATAGACATCAATCCAACGCTCGCTAAAGGCACGTTTGACACGGCTCAAGTAATCCTCACCCAAGACTGCCAAGGCTTCTTCTGCTTTCTTCAAGGCTTCTTCGTAGGTAAAGCTGTATTCTACTGAAGATAGCGGTGTGTAGACATCGTACATCTTGAGATCAGAAATCCCCAAGATTTTAGAACGAAGCTCGAGGTAACGATGCAAAAGTGGCAAATGCTTGCGAACTGCTGCTACCAAATTGTCATAGACACTTTCTGGAACAAAGTTTGCTGCGAGGGCTGCATGGCGAGCGCTCTTATAGTTGCGAACTTTGGCACGGTAGTTTTGCACCTTAACATTTGTCTGCAAAGTCTTAGCATAAGTGTGTTGGAATTGCTCGTAAGTCGCATAGAGGGCTTCATAGGCACCACGACGTACTTCACGGTTTTTAGACTCCATCAAACGGATGTAAGTACCGTGTGAGAGTTGCACTTCATTACCTTCATCATCCAAGACGTATGGGAAGGTGATATCTGCATTGTCCAAAATAGCGAAAGTTTCACTAGCAGCGCCAAAGATTTCTCCTGCTCCAGCAAGTAATTCTTCCTCACGTTGCGAAAGAACATGGTCTTTCTTTTGCAAGAGCTTGTCAAAAAAGTGCTTGTAAACTTGGAGTTTTGGTTGAGCTTCTAGGAAGGCCGCATACTGCTCCTCACTAATCTCCATAAACTCAGGTTCATAGAATGAAAAGGCTTGTTCTAACTGACTGTATAGGGTCATTGCCTTAGCATAGTACTCTTGATACTTGGCTTCACGAGTGTCTTGGTCATTTTTCATATGCGCATAGACATAAAGCTTTTCAACTTGGCGTTCCAAGTCGAGTGAGAATTCTGTGATCTCAAGCAAACTGTCTGCGCTGTCCAAGAGATGTCCCTCATACTGAGATGCTGTTTGTACTTTTTCAGTTAAATCTTTCAAGGCTTCTTCCCAAGCCTGGTCTGTTGGGTAGATTGTTGAAAGATCCCATGTATCTTTTTCATTTATTTCATGTCGTTGTAATACCATAAGATTCCTCCATCCTTTCTATTTTACCACATTTTTTGAGAAATATAAGTGATAAAAGGCTGGTGGATAGAGCTTTTGGCAATTATTTTTCGGTTTTTTTTGATAGTAAGCCTGAAAATTTCTATAATAGCTAGTCAAATCCGTTTCAATCTGCAAAAAATCACCTGATTCTATCGGCTTGACTTGAGGATACCAGTCGTCTAGTTGACGGTTTAATAGATTGTCTCCTTGGTGATAGGCCTCTTCTTGCTTCTTCATCCAGTAAGGCGTTTGGTAGTACAATTGTTGGCGAATGTAGTGACAGATAGTTGGATCTTGAGAAACTGTGATACGAGTTAGCTTTTGTTTTTGATAAGGAAAGCGTAGAATTTCCAAGAGGTTTCCTTGACTAAAGGGAAATTCCTTTACCTGAAAATGAAGCTTACCACGTAGGTCCTGATGTAAAAGATATTTCAGTCTCAAAACTTGCTTTTTGAAATCTAGTTCCCAAGCATAGAAACCCATATTTTGACTAAAATAGAGGAATCCCCTTTGCAGTTGTGTTAATCGCTCTTTTAACCAGAGTTTTTCTCCCAGTAGCCAGATAACCTGATAACCATGACTACGGTAGCCTTGACTTCTATCGCCTAAAAGCTTTTGAGACAAGGGACTGCACTGAACCTCCAGAGCTAATTTCTCATTGACGAGAACATCCGCAATCTGCTGAATCTCGGGCAGACTATATTCTAAGGCGACTTGATTGTCCTTCTTGGCCCAGTGATAGAGGGCCTCTTTATTGCCCAAGTGTTCTGGACTTTCATTTTCAAAAATGGCAATACAATCTCTTAACCTTTCATGGGCAAAGTGCGTTCGAATACTCTGTCCCTGACGTAATCGTAGTCCACCACCACAGGCTGGACAAGTATAAGCTTGCTTGCTAACATCTTTTTCGAGGGCATTCACCAATTTCCCCTGTGCATCTCTGGCTACAAACATGGTCTACCTCCTTTTCTCATTTATTCGAAAAAGAACTAAAAAAGACTGGAATTCCAGCCTTTCATAATATTATTTCTTATCTTTTTTGTCTCTTAGAATATTTTTTTAGCATGGGAATGAGATTGGAAATCTGCTCACTTCTAATGACCAGCACGCCGTATTCTTGACAGCGATTGGCATAAACAGGATTGATTTTCCCCGTACAGACAATTAACTTGAGGCAACTTTCCCCAGCAAAATGATTGGCGTAGACTTCTAGCTCATTGATGGCTTCAACTGATAAATCTGTCATCTTGCAGGAGATAAAGGTAATCGAGCGTCCCTTTCTCAGAATGACATCAATCTCATTTTGAACATTGTCCGCCTCTGGAAAGATGCCATTCCAATCAATCTCACCGCCTATCATGCACTCATCAAACAGCTGAGATTCAAGCGCCAAGAGATAGAGATATACCTCTAAAATATGCCCCTTGTTGCGGCAAAAGATTTGAGCTTCTTGACTTGGAAAGCTGTAGATTACTCGCTCCTTGTCCTCGCCTTCAATACGAAGCATCCCCGCTTCTACTAGTAAGGGGATCAGGGATTCTGGATAGTGATAATACTTGCCGTTGTTTTCCAGTATTTTTTCAGTCTCAGCATGCAGGTCATTGGTCTTAGCTAAAGAGAAAAATTGGGTTACTTGATACCAGTGGGCGGGATTGGAAATAGCCGAGCTGGCTAGTTTTTTAATAGCCTTAATTTGCTCAACTGAGTGGATAGGGCGTTTTGATTTGAGGATTTTTCCACCACGCAAGGCTATCAACTGTTGGATGCTTAGAGTTGGAATATCCAAATCTTCTTTTTCCAACTGACCAGCTACCCACTTGTATTGTTTTCCTCGTTCAACATCCATGGCAACGATGGGGAGGTGGCGATCCAAGCCATATTGATAGAGAGATAAGGCTAGTAGTGAATCTCCGCCAAAAACATCGAGAAGGACTTGGTCATAGCCTACTAGGCAATAATCTAACTGGTTCGCTAGTTGTTCTAAAGACAGCTGACGAAAGGACACTCTTTGTATATGGGGGACTTCTTCAAGGATAAACTGACGGAGGGAGACTTTCTCATCATTGCTTATTTTCGTCAAAGATAGAAAAAGAATCTCGTCACAATCACTGATAAAGGCTTGGTAGACATTCTTTTCCAATACATGCCGATCATACAGCTCCAACAAAAGACTCGTCATTTGATCACCTCCATCTTCTACAACTGTTTAAGCAGAGAGACAGTAATAGACCTCTACTGCTCAGATTTCCTACTTCTAGTATAGCATAAAACCTGCTCGTCCCAATCAACCAACGCAAACAAAAACGAATAGAAACCTTGCAAAGTGATTTCTATTCGCTGGGTTAAGTTTGATTTACTTGACTTTTTTGGCTAACATGGTCGCAAAGCGTAGTTGAATGCGATTGCCATTTTCATCACGACGGTGCAGATGTCCTAGATTTTCATTGTACTTAACCAATTCCCAATCTTTGTAGTAGTCCGCCAACTCCCCTTCTTTAAAGGTGAATGGGAAGTTAACCGAGCAAGGATAATCCTCTGTGTCCATGGCACAGACGATAAGGTTGTAGCCTCCAACACTAGTTTGCTCCTGCATATTCTGGATGATAGCTGGAATACGGTCTGCTTGAAGAAACATGAGAACAACTGTTGAAACGATGAAATCATAGTCTTGGCTAACACTGGCTGAATTGATATCGTAAAGACCAACAGGCATGTCTAGATCCTCTTGTTCCACAATGCTTTGCAAGATTTCAAGGGACAATTCATTTTGATCCACTGCTGTCACATCAAAACCATTCTGTGCGAGAAAGAGAGAGTTACGGCCTTGACCACAACCTAAATCCAAGGCCTTTCCTGGTTTTACCGTTTGCATAGCTTCTAAGACTTCCGAATGGACTGGATTTGTATTGTATTTCTTAGGGAAATAATCCTCAGGTTTACAATAAAATTCCAAGTACCATTCTACATCGTCTGTTGCGGCCTCTACTCGGTGCCAGGTTTGCGGTTGCGCCATAGGGTTGTCAGCTCCTGCCTCAAAGAAGTGCTCAGCTAGAACCTCACCATCTTCAGTCAACTCAATAAACTTAAGAGTTCCTTTTAAAACAGTAATCTTGCCCCAAGTCCCAATCTTAGTATTATGTTTCTGCTGAACTGCTTCAGGCATAGTCTGTTTGTTCCACAAGGGCATCCGTTTATAGGCAATTAATTTTTCCATTTTACTTCCTCTTCTTAACGCTGGTTGACAGCTTTCATCACACGCGCGATGTCGCGGTTTTGTTCACGTCGCTTGATCGACTCCCGTTTGTCATAGTCATGTTTCCCTTTGGCAAGTCCTAAAAGAAGCTTGGCGTAGCCATCTTTGATATAAACTTTAAGAGGAACCAAGGTCATACCTGTTCCTTTGGTTTCTTGCTCCAATTTTTGGATTTGCTTCTTATGGAGCAGGAGTTTGCGACGGCGTTCTGGTTCCTGATTCCAGATATTGCCCTCTTCGTAAGGAGCGATATGAACGTTGCTCAACCAGACTTCCCCATTTTTTACTTGGGCAAAGCCGTCCTTGAGATTGATTCGAGCAGCTCGAACACTCTTGATCTCCGTTCCTGTCAGAACCATTCCTGCTTCAAGCGTATCTACGATTGTATAGTCGTGGTGTGCCTTTTTATTTTGTGCGACGACCTTTCCCTCGCCCTTTGCCATGCTTGGCTCCTTTCTTAGCTACTTCCTTATAAAAAGGTTTCTTTCCCTTTTTCTTCTTATCTTTTTGTGAATGCTTGTGCTTATCATTTGAGCATCCTGATTTTCTCTTGTCTTCCTTCTTGTCTGAACGGCGACTTGAGCCACGACCCCTGTCTTTGCGCACAGCTTGCTTCAAGCCTTTTTCAATGACATCAAACTCACTAGGTACGAAAGAGAAATCAATCTCTCCTGTCATCTTATCCGCTCTTTCAACTCGAATGCGAATCTGCTGTCCCACACGGAAGGTTGTGCCTGATTTCTCCCCACGGAGGGTCAAATCACGCTCATTGAAATGATAAAATTCAGGTAAATTGGTGATGTGAATCAAGCCTTCTACTGTATTTGGCAATTCGACAAAAAGACCAAACTTAACAATGCTGGATACAACCGCATCATACTCTTCACCCACGTATTCTTCCATGTACTCAGCTTTTTTCATGGCTTCGACTTCACGCTCTGCCTCAATAGCGCGACGCTCACGGTTGGAAGACTGGGTCGCAATCTCTGGAATCACTTGCTCAAAATGCTCGGCTATTTCCTTGGAACGCCCATAGTCCCGAATCATGCGGTGAACAAGGAGGTCTGGATAACGACGAATGGGGCTGGTAAAGTGAGTATAATAGTTAGCAGCAAGACCATAGTGACCGTGATTATGCTCTGAATAACGAGCCTGCTGCATGGAACGGAGAAGCATCATCGATAATACATCCGCATAGGGCTCTCCCTCAACAGCACGCATGATATCTTGAAGGGCCTCCTGACTAATCTCACTGGCAGTCCCATAAATTCGCAATCCAAAGCTCGAAGCGTAATCAATAAACTTCTGAACTTTTTCAGCCTTAGGCTCCTCGTGAATCCGATAGATAAAAGGTAGATCCAGTTTGCTAAAGTGTTCGGCAACCGTTTCGTTGGCTATCAACATGAATGACTCAATCATCCGCTCAGCAACACCACGCTGACGAAGGACAATATCCACAGGCTTGCCTTTTTTATCCACCAAAATCTTAGCTTCGCTGGTATCAAAATTGAGAGCTCCACGTTTCTCACGCATGCTTTCTAGCGTTTCATGAAGCTTGGCCATGAGCTCGATACTAGGAACAATTTTCTTAAACTCTTGTCTCTTTTCATCATCGCCAGCTAGGATATCATTAACAGCGCTATAGGTCATACGAAAACTAGTCTTGATAACCGTTTGTGTGATGGTGTAGTTGACTACACGACCATGTTTATCAATTTCCATAATGGCAGACTGGGTCAGGCGGTCAACTTGTGGATTGAGAGAGCAGATGCCATTTGACAAACGCTCTGGAAGCATTGGAACCACTCGGTCTGTTACATAGACAGAAGTCGCGCGGTTAAGGGCTTCCTTATCAAGTGCAGAACCCTCTGTCACATAGTAGGAAACATCCGCGATGTGAACACCGAGTTCGATATTACCATTTTTCAAAGGCTTGATGTGAACTGCGTCGTCCAAGTCCTTGGCATCCGCACCGTCAATAGTAAAGGTAAGCTCATCTCTTAAATCAAGACGCCCTTCCATATCCTTTTCTGAGGGAGCATCAGGCACACTTTCCGCCTCCTTGAGAACAGCTTCTGGAAATTCTGAGACAATATCCATGGATTCTAAGACTTCAAGAACGTCAATCCCAGCATCAGTCGAGTGTCCCACCACGTCCAGCACACTAGCGACAAAGAAATCATGTTTCTTACTTGGGTATTTGTCGATAAAGACCTTGAGAACTTCCGTTCCCTCTAGTTTAAGAGCTGGTTTCTTAACATAAATTGGCTGGCTGATTTTCTGATTTTTTGAACGGATATAGCCGGCATACTTGGGCTTTTCCTGATCCAGAACGATTTGCCCGACAACTGTCGTCAGACTATGCTCTAGGATATCGATAATCTTGGCTTCTGCCGCTGTTCCCTTGTTACGATCAGCAACTTTCTTAATGACGACCTCAACGGTATCGCCATCAATGGCATAGTTGACATCGTTTTTTCCTACAAAAAGGTCGTCCTCTTCACCTTCCAGACTGACAAAGCCAAAGCCATTTTTATGGGCATGAAAAACCCCTTTGAGGGTGATTTCATGTTTCTTCTTTTGGTCAAGACATAAACTACCATCATCTTCAAAACGAATCTGGTGCTTTCTTTCCATCAGAGACAGGGTTTTAATCAACTCACGGAAATCCTTGGATCCATCCTTTCCGAGAGCCTGAGCTAGGTCATTTACCGTCACTCGCCCCTTCTCTTGCAAATATTCTTTTATTTTATCTTTCATGTTTTCTTTCTAGATTTTTATAATTTCTTTTTGATTGATAACTTTATAAGTGTCATTGAAAATAAAAATAGGCTAAGACCTAGTCTCGCCCATTTCTTATCTACTTGATAATACCGTCAATGCTAAGGCAATGGCTAGCCAGAAAAAGACTAAAATACCTGTCAAACGTTGCATCACAGCTTCAAAACCACGCGCCTTACTACGTTCAAACAAATCACCTGAGCTGGCATCAAATACATTGCTGGATTGGTTCTTAGTTGGTTGCATGAAAATCGCAATCACAATCACAACAGATAATACTAATAAAATGGTTAACAATAGGTTATACATATCAAACTCCTTAAAATCCCTATTATTTTACCATAAAATCTACTTAGATTCAAGATGTAGGGTTACTTTTCTTTCCTTGGGACAATACTTTAAAACCTCAATCTTGTCAGGATGAGTTTTGGAGTTCTTACTGGTTAGATAATTCATGCTACCGCAAGAGGAGCACTTGAGATTGATTTTTACTCGCACTAGATTTCCTTTACTTTTAATAATGATCTAAATTGCACTATGTTACATAAACAACTGAAAGTTACACAGGCTGCTGTCGCATAAAAGACAGCATGGTAGCCCAAATATCCTGCAACTGCGGATCCCGCCATAGGTCCAATCACTCCACCGAGGTAAAAAAAGACTTGGTTGAAGGCGAAAATCCTTGAAATACCTGATTTTGGAGTCATTTTGCTGAGAAGGGCATTGACACCTGGTATGAGAGCTCCTGTTCCCAAACCAAAGAGAAAACGATACAAGCCAAGTTGAAGGGGGCTGGTCGCATGAGCACAAAGAAGGTAAATGATGACGGAATAAATCTGCGCCGCGACTAACAATCTATGATTCCCTACCTTATCGCCAAGTTTTCCTAGAATTCCAGCACTCATCATGCTAGAAAATCCCATGCTGGATACAATCAATCCTGATACAAAGAGGAGATTCTCAGTCTGCCCTAAGTCCCGCACATAAAGAGCCAGAATGGGGCCAATTGATTGAGCTGAAAATTGAATGACAAAGCTCGTCAAAAATAGGTTTACTAAGAGCCTAGGATACTTGAAAGAAGAAAATACTTCTTTCGTTGGGATAGCCTTCTCCTTAGCTACTGGCTGAAAATCTTCCTTGATAAAGAAAATGGTTAGGATTGCAGCTAAAAATAAGAAAGCACCTACCAATAAAAAGACATTACGAATGCCAAAAATTTCAGCAATAAAGCCTCCAACAAAGGGACCCGTCAGTGTTCCTGCAACAACTCCAGTAGATAGAGTCCCCAGAGCCGCTCCCGACTTATCTTTCGGTACCTGACTAGCAATCAAGGCCGTTGCATTGGGGACAAAACCAGTAAATACACCATTGAGCAAGCGCAGAAAGAGTAGCCAATAGATATTTGGCACGAAGGCCAAACCTCCCATAGTGATAGTCATGGCAAGACCTGCTCGAATCATCATGGGTTTTCGACCGTACTTATCAGCAAGAATACCCCAGATGGGAGAAACTAGAGCTGCTGAAACAGCCGAAACTGAGATGGCTAATCCAGCATAAAAAGCAACTTGGTCTCCTTCAATTCCCAACTGCTCCACAAAGATAGGCATGAAAGGAACGACCAAGGAAATGCTGGCGCCCGTTAGAAAACTACCGAACCAGGCGACACGAAGATTCTCTTTCCAACTAATCTCTTGCACCGCTATCGCCTCCTTCAAGTAACTTCACTACTTGACTCACAAGTTGATCACGACTGCTATTATTATCTAATATATGACTCGCCAATTTTTTCTTTTCTTCTAAAGACCACTGGGTTGCCAAACGGGACTCTGCTACTTCCTTAGAAAGATGATCCCGTTTCATGAAACGTTCCACCTGAACATCTCGATCCACATAGACCAGCCACGTTTCATCAAACCAGTTGGCGTAGTCCTGTTCAAAAAGCAGGGGAATATCCATGAAAAAAATCGCTTCTGTCTGGGCTAACTGGTCTCTCAGAGCACCCAATTCCTCACGAATAATCTCTCCTTGGGTTTGCTTAGACCATTCTTGTTCTTCTGGATTTGAAAAGATGAGACTAGCCAGGAGAGGGCGATTGAGTTCTCCATTTTCAAGGATGATTTCCTGTCCAAAATGCTGAACTAAGACCTGATACAGACGGCCTCCAGGTTTCTGTAGCTGGTGGACAAGTCGGTCAGCATCTACCACTTGAAAGCCTTGCTCTCTTAGGAAATTTGTCACAGTTGACTTCCCAGAGGCAATTCCTCCTGTGATTCCAATGATTTT
Organism: Streptococcus oralis; assembly: GCF_023611505.1. Lineage (NCBI taxonomy): Bacteria > Bacillati > Bacillota > Bacilli > Lactobacillales > Streptococcaceae > Streptococcus > Streptococcus oralis. Next base: position 1,195,091 of record NZ_CP097843.1, read on the forward strand.
TCCCATCAGTCCCTCCTTTGACACTGAGGACAAAAATGAGTTCCTCGTCCGCCAAGTTGGATTTTCTCAATCACTGCCCCACAGCGTGAACACTCTTGGCCAGCCTTGTCATAGACCTGATGGAAATCCTGCATGGTTCCGTCTTCCCCAAAGGCATTTGTATAAGTTCGAATGGTGGAGCCCCCTTTTTCAACAGCCTGTCCCAAAACAACAATAGTCTGGCCATGAATATCTGACGCTTCTTCTGCTGTTAAACTCTGAGAAGGTCGGGCCGGATGGACCTGAGCTCGCCAGAGAACCTCATCCACATAGATATTACCGAGGCCAGCTACCAAGGTCTGGTCTAGGAGATGGGATTTGATAGGCTTTTTAGACTTGGATAGAGCAACTTGAAAGACCTGCAAATCAAAGTCCTGCTCTCTTGGCTCAGGTCCTAATTTTTTAGAAACAAAGTAGGCTTCCAATAGGTCGGGTGCCAACAGTTCCATGGTACCAAACTTGCGTACATCTTCATAAACAAGCGTGCCTCCATCTTCAAACTGGAAGAAGACATGGGCGTGCTTGCGTTCAGGAATCTGGTCTGGATAGTAAAAATACTTGCCCTCCATCCGCAAATGGGAAATCAAGACCTTGTCTGTCAGGAAAAAAAGCAGATACTTGCCACGGCGTCCCATGGACTCAATCACTTGGCCAGGCACTTCCTTTTGAAACTCGTCCAAATCTGTCTTGATCATCTTAGGATAACGAACCTCTATACTCGAAATCTTCTTTCCCAAAATTAATTTCTCTAAACCACGACGAACGGTTTCAACCTCTGGTAATTCAGGCATAAATCCTCCTTCTGTAAAAACAAGAAGCAGGCATGAGCCCACCTCTACTTAGTATTCTTTTTCATTATAGCCAAAGTCAGCCAAATCTAGCTTTTTATCACGCCAGTTTTTCTTGACCTTGACCCAAGTTTCTAGGAAAACCTTGTCCCCTAGCATGAGTTCGATATCACGACGGGCCATGGTCCCAATTTTCTTGAGCATAGCGCCACCTTTACCAATGATAATACCTTTTTGACTATCACGCTCGACCATGATGGTTGCGCGAATGTGAACCTTGTCTGTCTCTTCGTCCCGCTTCATGGAGTCAACCACTACGGCAACTGAATGAGGAATCTCTTCACGCGTTAAATGAAGAACCTTCTCACGAATCATTTCAGAAACCAAGAAACGCTCAGGATGATCTGTGATTTGATCAGCTGGGAAATACTGGAAACCTTCCTCTAGATTTTCACTGAGGATGTCAATTAGACGAGAAACGTTATTTCCCTGAAGAGCTGAGATCGGAACAATTTCCTTAAAGTCCATCTGGTTACGGAAGTCATCAATCTGAGCCAAAAGCTGGTCTGGATGGACCTTGTCAATCTTATTCACCACCAGAATCACAGGAACCTTAGCAGCTTTCAGACGCTCGATAATCATATCGTCACCCTTACCACGTGGCTCATCAGCTGGCACCATGAAGAGAACAGTGTCTACTTCACGAAGGGTACTATAGGCAGATTCCACCATGAAATCCCCAAGAGCTGTTTTAGGCTTGTGAATCCCCGGTGTGTCGATAAAGACGATTTGTTCCTTATCCGTTGTGTAAATCCCCATGATTTTATTACGTGTTGTTTGCGCCTTGTCACTCATAATGGCAATCTTTTGCCCCATGACGTGATTCAAAAAGGTTGACTTCCCAACATTGGGACGTCCTAAAATGGCCACAAAGCCTGATTTAAATGTCATAATTTCCTCTTAGTGTTTAAAATAGTATATCCCAAATGCGTGGGAGAAAGATAAGTACACCAATCACTGCAGCAAGAAGGGAAACCACAAGCACGGCTCCTGCCGCCATGTCCTTGGCTTTCTTTGCCAACATAGAAAAGTGATAGTGACTGGCTAAATCCACCACATTTTCAATAGCAGAGTTAATAATTTCAAAGGCTACTACCAAGAAAATGCTCATTAGGAGAAAGAGCCATTCGATTCGTGACACCTGAAAAACAAAACCTGCAAGGATAACCACAAGGGCTGTCACTGCATGTTTTCGCATATTGCGTTCTTCCTTGATCGCAGTCAGAATTCCTGTAAGGGCAAATTCTAAACTGGATACCAGGTCACGATTTTTCCATTTTCGTTTATTGTCTTGTGAGTCCATAGGCTGTTAAAATTTCTTCTTGTAAACCGAACATCTCCGCTTCTTCTTCCGGAGTGTAGTGATCATAGCCGTTAATATGTAAAAAGCCGTGTACTGCCAAGAAGCCCATCTCACGCTCAAAGCTGTGACCGTATTCCTCAGCCTGCTCATGCGCTTTATCGATAGAGATAAACAATTCCCCAATATAGGCATCAAACTCAGACATCATCTCTGTCAATTCAGGATTTTCAAGCAAATCCTCTTCGTCAAAGGCAATATCCAACTCTGGCTTATACTCAAGGCTGATGACATCCGTCGGACGATCGGTGTCACGGTACTCGAGGTTGAGTTCGTGACTACGCTCGTTGGTAACAAAAGTGACTGCCATTTCCTTGTCTTCTTTTCCTATTTTTTGGGCAGCAAATTCCAAAATTTCTTGGGTTTGTTGCAAGATTTCTTGTGAAACTTGACCAGTTTCATCTACCATTTCAATATACATGTACTTCTCGATTCTCTTTACTTGGCTTTATTATACCACATTTCCATGATTTTATTCTACCTTTTTGATATAATACTATGGAATACAATCACAAGGAGAGAACGATGTCATTTGACGGATTTTTTTTACACCACATGGTTGAGGAATTGCAAAGCGAGTTGGTCAATGGTCGCATTCAGAAGATCAATCAACCTTTTGAACAAGAGTTGGTCTTGCAAATCCGTAGCAATCGCCAAAGCCATCGCCTGCTCCTCTCTGCTCATCCCGTTTTTGGACGCATTCAGCTGACCCAAACGACCTTTGAAAATCCAGCCCAACCTTCGACTTTTATCATGGTTTTGAGAAAGTATTTGCAGGGTGCTATGATTGAGTCGATTGAGCAAGTGGAAAATGACCGCATTGTGGAGATCACGGTTTCTAATAAAAACGAAATTGGGGATCATATCCAGGCTACCCTGATTATCGAGATTATGGGCAAACACAGCAATATTCTCCTCGTAGATAAAAGTAGCCATAAAATCCTCGAAGTCATCAAACACGTTGGTTTTTCACAAAACAGCTACCGCACCTTGCTCCCAGGGTCAAGCTATATCGCTCCACCAAGCACGGAATCTCTCAATCCTTTTACTGTCAAGGATGAAAAGCTCTTTGAAATCCTTCAAACCCAAGAGCTAACAGCAAAAAATCTTCAAAGCCTCTTTCAAGGTCTAGGACGCGATACGGCAAACGAATTGGAAAGGCTCTTGGTCAGTGACAAACTATCCACTTTCCGAAACTTCTTCGATCAAGAAACCAAGCCCTACCTAACGGAGACTTCCTTCAGTCCAGTTCCTTTTACGAATCGTGTAGGAGAGCCTTTTGCCAGTCTTTCTGATCTTCTGGATACCTACTACAAAGACAAGGCAGAGCGCGATCGCGTCAAACAGCAGGCCAGCGAACTCATTCGCCGCGTTGAAAATGAGCTTCAGAAAAATCGCCACAAACTCAAAAAACAAGAAAAAGAATTACTGGCGACAGACAACGCTGAGGAGTTTCGCCAAAAGGGCGAATTACTGACAACCTTTCTCCACCAAGTTCCCAATGACCAAGATCAGGTTGTCTTGGATAACTACTACACGAATCAACCTGTTACCATCACGCTTGATAAGGCCCTGACTCCCAGTCAGAATGCCCAACGCTACTTTAAACGCTATCAGAAGCTCAAAGAAGCTGTTAAATACCTGACTGAGCTGATCGAAGAAACCAAGGCTACCATTCTCTATCTAGAAAGCGTGGAGACCGTCCTCAACCAAGCTGGACTGGAAGAAATCGCTGAAATCCGTGAAGAATTAATCCAAACAGGCTTTATTAGAAGACGCCAACGTGAAAAAATCCAGAAACGCAAAAAACCAGAACAGTATCTGGCGAGCGATGGCAAAACCATTATCTATGTCGGTCGAAACAATCTTCAAAACGAAGAATTGACCTTTAAAATGGCTCGCAAGGAAGAACTTTGGTTCCACGCCAAGGACATTCCAGGAAGCCACGTCGTCATCTCAGGCAACATCAACCCTTCTGATGAAGTCAAGACGGACGCGGCGGAGCTAGCTGCCTACTTCTCCAAAGGGCGCTTATCGAACTTGGTTCAAGTGGATATGATTGAGGTTAAAAAACTCAACAAACCAACTGGTGGAAAACCAGGTTTTGTAACCTATACTGGACAAAAGACCCTCCGTGTTACACCAGACCCAAAAAAAATCGCATCTATGAAAAAATCCTGATTTCACTTGAAATCAGGATTTCCTTCTACATTTTACTCTACAATCAAGGTTTCCAAACCAACCTTCATCATATCGGTGAAGGTGTTTTGATTTTCTCAGCCAGTTTTTAATAACTCTTAAAGAGCGAGATTGTGGTCAATAAATGAGATAGTTTTCTCTTTCAAGTAACAAGTTTTTGTTGCTATCTTCTAAAATTCTTTTATTGTCTCAATTTCGAAAAGACTTCCCCAATCTTGCCTTCAATGACCAATGTAGCTTGGCTATCTTGTGGAATACTGGTTTTATTGATAAGGACCAGATTTGTCCCAGAAAAATAGTTTACTAGGCTAGCTGCAGGATAAACAACCAAGGAAGTCCCACCAATAATCAGCAAGTCAGCTTGCCGAATAGCTTGTGCAGCTTGGCTAAAGACATTCATGTCAAGTGATTCTTCATACAAGGTCACGTCAGGTTTGACCACCTTGCCACAGTCTAAGCAGTGGGGAACCGGTCCCTCGAGGGCCAGAAAGGCAGTTAAGTCATAGAAACGTTGACAACCTAGGCAGTAATTCCGGTCCGCACTCCCATGCAATTTAAAGACTTTTTGGGAGCCAGCCATTTCATGAAGACTATCAATATTTTGTGTCACAACAGCCTTTAGCTTGCCAGTTTTTTCCAAAGCAGCTAGGTAGTGATGAGCTGCATTAGGCTTGGCTTCTGGGTAAATCAGGTATTTTTTATAGAAGTCAAAAAAATCTTCTGGATAGCGCTCAAACATGGTCCGAGAAACGAGTTGCTCTGCCGTAAAATGACGGCCTAACTGATGACTATAAACACCATCTGAACTACGAAAATCTGGGATATTAGACTCGGTTGACACTCCTGCCCCTCCAAAGAAAACAATCCGTTGGCTTTGATCTATCAAATCTTGTAATTGTTCAATTTTATCCATCACATTTCTCCTTAAGCTGTGTTCTAAAAAAGTTGAAAATCAATAGTTGGATTTTCAACTCTTTCTTTATCATTGCTTAGATATTGAAAATAAATCACTTACAACAGTTCTTGTAACTAATGTAATTGAAAAGCTATTCTCTGATTACTCTGCAATCAAGGTTTCTAAGCCGACCTTCATCATATCAGTGAAGGTGTTTTGGCGTTCTTCTGCAGTAGTGTCTTCATCTGGATTAACCAAGCTATCAGAAATAGTCATGATTGCAAGAGCATCAACGTGGTGTTGGGCAGCGAGATAGTAAAGAGCTGCCGCTTCCATTTCTACAGCCTTAACTCCCCATTTACCAAGCTCGATGTTCTTTTCAAAGTAGTTTGAGTAAAAGACATCTGACGACAAAACGTTCCCAACGTGGGTAGTCATACCGAGATCTTTGGCGATATGGTAGGCCTTGTCTAGCAAATCAAAGCTAGCGATTTGTGGGAAATCATACTGTGGCCAGTCGTTGCGGATGATGTTTGAATTGGTTGCAGCTGCCTGCGCCAAGACCAATTCACGAACGTGAACATCCTCATTTAACGAACCCGCAGTTCCCACACGGATCAATTTCTTCACTCCGTAGTCCACAATCAACTCACGCGCATAAATCGAAATAGATGGCATTCCCATCCCAGTTCCCATGACAGATACACGGTGGCCCTTGTAAGTACCAGTGTAACCAAACATGTTACGCACTTCGTTAAAACAAACAGCATCTTCAAGGAAATTCTCCGCAATAAACTTGGCACGAAGAGGATCCCCAGGAAGAAGAATTTTATCAGCAATTTCACCCTGCTTAGCAGCAATATGGATAGACATAATTTATGATACAAAGAGCGAGAAGAAAACGACTGAAAATTAGGAATCTGACGAGAAATCCTGATTTCTCAGTCAGATTATCTATTTTCCAAGTTTTCCGCTCGTGTCCAAATTAGAACACCTTGCTCTACCTTTCTTTATTGTATATTTAGGATAGCGACAGAAAACAAAGTAAAAATAGGAAACTGACGACGCATCGTAGATGCTAGACAGTTTATCTTTTTTGCACAGTTCTCCGCCCGTATTCAGTTCAGCGAATACGGTTTACCCATCCTTTCTTTTATTGTTATGAAAAGTTTTCCGCTCGTGTTCAAATCAGAACATCTCGCTCTACCTTCCTTTTTATATAAAGTTTAAAGAGGGGTAGTATTAAATACTTACTACACCTTTTGATTTCATAGTAAGATGATTCCAAGTTCTCTTCCAGAGCTGGAATCCTGCCTTTCTGTAGTTCCTAGTTTACCAACGAATCTAAAAATGCATACAGTTTTGCATTCATTTCAGAGTAATCGTTTCCACGTAATTCTTCTGGTGTCTGAACAAAAGATAACTTTTCACTTTGCTCTCTTAATTGCTCCTCACCATCCGCAGTGATTAAGAGTTCTACTGCTTCGGGATCAAATTCCAAATGAGCCTGAAAGGCATAATGTTTCGAACTGAAGCGAATAATCTGACGTGGACAACCTTGACTCGTCGCAAGAACAACAGCATCCTCTGTCAGCCCTGGCATATCACCGTGCCAGTGGCCGGTTTCTAAGGTTTCTCCGAACAAGCTGACATGAGGATCTGTTAGACCTTGCATCGTCAATGTCACAGGATAAACGCCTATCTCGCGCTCTGGACTATGTTCATACTTCGCACCATAGGCAACAGACAGGAGCTGCGCACCAAGACAGACACCAACAATATAGATATCTGCAGCAATTGCTTCTTTCATAAAAGCAAGCTCAGCCTTAGGGTCATAGTATGGGAAGTTTTCTCTATCCTCATCAGGTGATTGAGGGCCACCCATAACAATCAGAAAATCAATTCCGTCAATTGTTTCAGGAAGAGGTTCTTTTTCGTAAACCTTTGTTGATGTAATGTGATGCCCTCGTGCCAGAGCCCATTTTAGATAAGCGCCCGGAACTTCAAATGTTTCATGCAGTACAAAATGTACCTTCATTGTTTCTTCTCCCATCTCTTTCGAATCACGTAAGACAAGCCTGCCGCTAGTACAAGCGGTATTGTCAAACTCCAATCCTGACCTGTAAATCCAAGGCTCAGGGCAATAGCCGTCAGAGGAGCTTGTAAGGTCGTCCCTAAAAAGACTGTTGCTCCTAGTAGCATTCCTAGAGCTGGATCCAGATGAATGCCAACTACTGTCAAAAGTAAAGTCACTAAATAGCCAGATCCAATCCCCAAGGCAAATGATGGCGTCAAGGTTCCTCCATAGGCACCATTACGCAAGAGGAGATAAACTAGAAGCCCCTTCACTGCAAGAGTCAACGGAAGATAGGGAATTGGCTGGCTAGACAACAAGGCTTGGGCTAGTACCTGGCCATTTCCCATAAAGATAGGGAAAAAGACTGCCAGGCTCCCCAGCACGAGAAAGGCTAGAGGAAGAGCCCAAAGAATTGTCCCATTCTTCCGTCGCTTGTGGCCCGCCCGTTTAGCTAAAAATCGGAAGCCCAGCGCAAGTGGAGTAACCAATGAAGCAATCAGAATCGCCTGCAAAAAACTGCTAGACGACCAAGAGACCGCAGATAGGTGATAAATAGCATCCTGACCAACAATGGGCTGAGCCACCCAGGTTGCCAGATAAGTACTAGCCAAAACCAGCAAAAAGTTCTGCCAACTATAGGTAAGTCCTAAGGTCTCAAAGACAAACAAACTACTAGCAAAGGGAACCTGATAGACCGCAGCTAGACCAGCTCCTGCTCCACAGGCAACCAACACCTTTCGTTCTTTGAGAGTTAGAGAGAATCCCTTCGACAAGCGACCAGCTAGAAGAGCCCCGACCTCACGTGGTGCTCCTTCTTTTCCGACCGATGCGCCTGCTCCGACAATCGCAACCTGCATACCTGCATGAAAGAGGTGGGCTAAGAGCGCTGGCTCCCTGTCTCCAGCTAATATAATTTGCTGACGAATAGACAAAATCTCATTGCGCCTTTGTAGGACATACCAGAAGCCAGCTGCCAAGACCCCTGTCACACACAGAACGAGGAATCTACGGAGACCCCCAGCTTCTTGAAATTGCTGGAGCAAATCCGAACTAGTTTGGCCAAAGGCCAGCCAGTGCACACTTTCTAGTAAATAATGGCAAGCAATTCCAACCAAACCCGTCCCTATTCCCAATGATAGAGTGGCTAGAAGTAGCCTCAGTCCGTAGGGCAGGCTTCGGAGTCGTGCTTTCATAGGATTAGAGTTCAGCAAGAATAGCTTTAACCAAACCTTTGAAGTCGCCTTTGACACGCTCAGTCACTTCTACAACTTCCTCGTGATTGAGTTCTTCTTGGAAGCCTGCAGCATGGTTAGTAATACATGAAATACCGAGAACTTTCAAACCTGAGTGGGCTGCCACAATAACTTCAGGAACAGTAGACATACCAACTGCATCTGCTCCCAATGTCTTATAGGCACGAATTTCTGCTGGGGTTTCATAAGTCGGACCGGTTACACCGATATAGACACCTTCATCAAGCTTGATACCGAGTTTTTTAGCCACTTCATGGGCAGTAGCACGGTATTCTGGAGTGTAGGCTTTAGACATATCCGGAAAACGTGGACCAAAATCATCCAAGTTTTCACCCATCAATGGGTTTTGCCCCGTCATATTGATATGGTCTGAGATAGCCATCAATGTACCAGGACCAAATCCAATACCGCCAGCTGCATTGGTTACAATGACACCTTCACATCCGAGAACTTTCATCACACGAACTGGGAAAGTCACGACTTCCAGAGGATTTCCCTCGTAGAAATGGAAACGACCTTGAAGAGCCAAGACCTTTCGCCCTGCAAGTTCACCATATACCAATTTACCAGCGTGACCAACTACTGTAGAGCGGCCCCAGTTTGGAATCTCAGCATAGTCTACTACAACTGGATTTTCGATTTCTTCTGCAAGTTCTCCAAGACCTGATCCAAGGATTAGACCAAACTCGGGAGCTTGGATTCCCTTTCCTTTCAAGAAAGCAGCTGTTTCCTTGATCTTATCTAAAAATGTCATTCTGTATCTCCTTTATTATTTTTTAGCATTTGACCGACTTTGTCAAAGGTTTTGGCATTGCGAATGGTGATGTTGCGATAAAAAGGCATCTTGAGCAAGTACTTATGATAGGCAGTTGCATAGTAGGATTCCTCAGAGAATTTCCCCCAGAAAATCCCAAGTCTTCCAAAATGAACCACTTCATCTTTCAGTTCTAAACTATTAACTGTCGCTATGACTTGATCCACATCCAAGCCCTCCGTGTAAAAGAGGACATCCTTTCGTTCCAAATCTTTGGTCCACCAATCTGGCAGATTCTTCAGCTCTTCTTCATAATCTTCCTGACTCAGCAAAGAAAAGCTCTGAATAAATGGATAATGGACTGCAAAGAAAACCTCTAACTTTTCAACCAATCGGGCTTTGGGAACTATAGAAGTAAAGAAAATGTTGCCACTGTTGATGTAGGTTTCAACCTTTTCCAGTCCCAACTCTGTCAGTTCTTGACGAAGTTGCGCCATGACAACCTTATTTTTTCCACCAACATTAATGCCCCGAACAAGTAAAGCATATCGCGTCATCTTATACCAATTTATCTAAGAAACTTTCCCCAATCATGGCAGTTTCAACACCAAAGTTATCCGCAACTGTTGCTGAGATATCTGCAAAATGTCCGACAGGAATGAGACCATTTCCTTTAAAGGAAGGGCTATAGGCCAACAATGGAATGTATTCACGAGTGTGGTCTGTTCCTGCATAGGTTGGGTCATTTCCATGGTCCGCAGTAATCAAGAGAAGGTCATTCTCCCTCATAGCAGCGATAATTTCAGGCAAGCGTTCATCAAACTCATGCAAGCAATCACGGTAACCATGAGCATTGCGGCGGTGGCCGTAAAGGGCATCAAAGTCCACCAAGTTTGTGAATGAGAATCCTTTTTCAAACTCAGCAAGGCCCATAGTCTTCAATAATGTATCAATTCCATGGCTATTTGACTTGTTGTGTCCCATGTCATGATTGATACCAGCGCCATTAAAGATATCGTTGATTTTACCAACAGCGTAAGTATCGATACCTGCTTCGTTCAATTTATCCAAAACGGTTGGTGCAAATGGAGATACAGCCAAGTCACGACGGTTTGCTGTACGAGTGAAGTTACCTGGTTCACCAACATACGGACGAGCAATGATACGACCTAGAAGGGCAGGACGCTCAAGGGTAATTGAACGAGCGTATTCACAGATACGGTACAATTCATCCAAAGGAATGATGTCTTCGTGGGCAGCAATTTGCAAAACAGGGTCAGCTGAAGTATAGATAATCAACTCCCCAGTTTCCATTTGACGTGGTCCGAAATCATCGATAACAGCCGTACCTGAGTAAGGTTTGTTGGCTTCACGAATGACCTTACGTCCTGAAAATTCTTCGATTTTTGTCAAAATTTCTTCTGGGAATCCGTTCCAGAAAGTATCGAAAGGCTCGGTAATGTTGAGTCCCATGATTTCCCAGTGACCAGTCATGGTATCCTTACCAAGGGAAACTTCTTCCAATTTTGTTGCATAACCTGTTGGATTGCTTTCAGCTGGTACAGTCTTAAGCGGCGTTTCGCGAGGAATATTTCCTAGACCGATTTTAGCCATGTTTGGTACATTCAAACCAACGGTTTTTGAAATGTGTCCCAGTGTGTCAGAAGCTCCGTCTGGAACCCCTGCATTGACAAAGTTATTGGCATCTGGTGCAGCACCGATTCCCACAGAATCCAGTACCACCAAGTGAATCCGATTAAATTTTGACATAGTGTGTCTCCTTATTATTTTAGTTATCTTGCTTTTGTTGAAGTTAAAATCTGAACGCCATCTCGTCCAGCAACGATGACCTTATCCACCATTTGGTTGAACAAGCCATGCTCTACGACACCAACGACATGATCCAATTCTTGCCCGAAGGTAATTGGATTTTCAATGACATCCAAGGCTAGGTCAATAATAAAATTCTGCATATCGGTCACAAAACGTTGGCCGTCTTTTTCACGGAAACTTGGTTTGTAGCCAGCTCGCTCAAACCGACGAAAGACCTGTTCTGCGCCATACTGAACCACTTCTACTGGCAATTTAAAAGCACCTAGTTTCTCTACCAGTTTGCTTTCATCCACCACCCAAATGTATTCTTTTGAGGGCGTTGCGACAACCTTCTCCATGAGAAGGGCACCACCACCGCCTTTGATCCCGTTAAACTGGCTATCTACTTCATCCGCTCCATCGACTGTCACATCGACAAAGTCCACTTGATCAATCGACTTGAGCGGGATATTAAGACCTTCGGCCTGTTTACTGGTCACACTGGAAGTCGTCACAGCAGTAATCTGCAAACCTTCTTCCTTAATCCGACGACCGATTTCTTCTACGAAATAGTAGGCAGTAGAGCCCGTTCCAAGTCCGACTACCATGCCATCCTTGACAAACTCAGCAGCCTTGATACCTGCCATCTTTTTCAGATTCTCCACTTAAACACCTCCATTAAAGAGCTATTTTTATTATAACATGTATCCGTTTTTATTTCATGAATACACTTGAAAAACCCGAACATTTTTATTTCGGGTTTTTATGTCCTATTTAACCATGTCAGGATCGTAATCATAGAATCCCGTATCGAGGAAACGGTTTTTAGGGTGTAACTTGCGCACTTCCTCATCTAACAAGAAGGCTTGGTCATGACTGAAATTCCCCTCTTGAATCAAGCTGCGTGCTTGGACAAAGAGTTTAGCAATTTCTACAAAATTCTGACCAGGTGTGTAGAGCCCCTCTAGCTTCCAGTGGGTAAAACCATGCTCCACCAATTCTGTCAATTTGGTCATCAAATCAAGGTCATTGTTGGCAAAGATATGGGTACCATGATTATCTTCAAAGATAGAATAATGGCTCTCAGGGTCACTCGGTTCTGCTAAGAAGAGGTCACGTTTACGCGTCTTTTCATCATCGATATGCGTAAAGTTATAGTAGTTTTGTAAAAGCGGACGCTTAGAATGATGGATGACACTGGCACCATAAACCAAGACTTCAGCAGGAATTTCCAAAATCTCTGGCATCTTGAAGAGTTCGGCAGATGGAATTTCACGTGCCAGGACTGCTTCAGAGGCTCCTGCCTTTTGACCCCAGAAGTTAATCTGACGACTGCTTGTCACCATGGTTGAAGCATCGTAGATAGTCTTGAAGGAATAGCCATCACGGTTGACCACGTAAAAGACACCCGCATCTCCTACTGTAATATAGTCTGTCTTTATTTCTTCCAAGAAGTCCAAGAAGGGCTTAATACGATCCATCATGTCTTGGTGCATAAGGGCATTGACCGCAACGATCAATTCCTTACCTGCTTCATGAACCAGCTTGGCGATTTCTCGCAACTCATCCTGGCTAAAGGTTGTTGGCAGACGAAGGCCAAAATCTTTCTCACCAACATAGATACGATCTACGCCAGCTTCGAGTAGTTGTTCAACTTGTTCAATACTTTCAGCAGTTGCTGTAATAATAATCTTTTCCATAAGAAAAATTATACCACATTTCTCAAAAATCAGCTATGAATACTGAGAGTTTCACAAAAAGTTAAACTTATTTCTATCTTTCCCAATCAAAAAAGTGAATAGTAACTTGTACCATTCACTCTATTTTATTTTATGCATGTGTTTCTTCAACTAGGTGGCCATCGTTCATAACATAGATACGATCGACCTTATCAAGAAGGCGTGTATCATGTGTAATCATGACAACTCCTCTACCTTGTTCATGGGCAATGGCAGCCAACATTTCTGTTACTTGGTAAGCACGCTGGGTATCTAGACTGGCTGTCGGCTCATCTGCAAGAACGATGCTCGGATTATTATAAAGCGCTCTAGCAATCGCCGCACGTTGACGTTCGCCACCCGATAGAGCCTTGGGATAATGATCTTGTACTTTTTCCAAATCCAACAAGTCAAAGAGCTCTTTTCGGTCACTTTTGCTATTTTTTCCCTTATCTAGTCTGTCAATCAAATCCAGCTGTTCCTTGACCGTTAGAAATGGAATTAAGTTTGAAGCTTGTAGAATAAAGCCAAACTCTCTAAAACGGAGGTTTGTTTTCTCCTTCTCCGTCAAACTACCTGTTTCCTTTCCCTTTACCAAAATCTTTCCACTCGATGCTTCCTGGAGTTGTCCAAGAGTTGTTAGAAAGGTCGTCTTTCCAGAGCCTGAAGGCCCAACAATAGCTACGAACTCTCCCGCATTTAGCTGAAAATTCGTCTCATGCAAGGCAACGACTTTCATCTTTCCTTCCCCATAGGTTTTTGTCACTTGAGTCATTTCAATCAATGCTGTCATACAATTCTCCTTATCATTCTGCAATTGCAGTAATCGGGTCCACCTTTAGCAAGCGTGGAAGTGAAATGACACCACCTAGAAGGGCCATCAAGGAAATTACCAAGCTTAGGACAGAGTAAGCTATCCAGCTTGGGTAGAAAAAGAAGGTAGCTGGTAAGACTAAAATCACTCCTCCGATTGCCAGCAAGGCTAAAGCAATCCCCATACCAGCTAGGAGGAAGATTTGACAGAAAAGGGACCATACAATGGTTTTGATCTGTATCCCTTGAGCTCGCATTATTCCATAAAGTCCTAGTTTTTGGATGGTAATGATATAAACAAAAATACCCACAATCAAGCCTGTGATGACAATCATAGCAAGAATCATCCCTGAAAATACATTAACCTGAGGTGTGTAACCAGGAATTTTCGATATCATTTTTGGGATGGAAATCTGTTTCAGTCCATCGCCAACCACTTCTATATCATTTTTCAATACCAAGGCAGAGATAGAACGATTGGCTTTCAAGGTTCCTTGTAAGGTCCAATAAGTTGTCAAACTCGTAAAGACAACAGGCTCAGTGAAAAACTTATTTCCTTGAGTCAGGCCTACAATCTTGTAACTTGCCTCGCTTCCATTCAGCTGAATGGCATCACCTAGCCTAATCCCATAATTCTCAAAGGACTGATCCACAACAACCTCATCATCTCTTTCAGGATAACGGCCCTCCGTCAAACTCGGAGAGATAAAAGAGTCCCACTCTTGAGCAAGGATGGAAACATTGACCTTTTCACTATCATCGACTAGATTGGTCACAGCGAACATATAGCCCAATGGAGCAGCCTCTTCCGAACTCTTATCCTTGTAGTCCTTTTCAGGAATAAAGGATGCTGTCAAATTATCATTTGCGTAGTCGGATAAAACGACACCCGTTGCTTGCCAGTTATCAATAGCGGCTCGGTTGTTTCGCACAAGACCAAGAGCTAGACTGGTCATAAAAAAGACCATAAAAGCGATAAGAAAAATGGTAGTTAGAATCAAACTATATCGAAGTTTGTTTCGTACTATTTCTTTGATAGCAAGATACATGCTTATCTCCTTTAACTTTCCCCAGAGGTAGCAAGAAGGCCACCCAGTCCAATAGACAGAATCTCTGTCCTTCCATCCATTCAAAACAACTCCTACCAATACTCTTCAAAAGTATCCAGGTAGCAACTTAACAAATCATCTTAGGAAAAAGCCTCAGCTTGCTATCAATTTATATAAGTTATTCTTTCCTTTCTCAGTATATTTATAATAGAGAAGGTCGGGTCATCTGTTTTAAGTGTAACATCTATGCTATCACTTTCCCCAGTGGGTGTCAAGAAGAGTGACTTAGAAGATGATAAGAGACTTTAGTAGTTTTGTAACAATTCTGTAATAATTCTCTGCATAAAAAATGATAAAATAGTTATGTACTGTTAAGGAGAGAATCATGCCCGCAAGAAAATTAGAAGCTTATGAGTTTGAACAAACTCCCGAATCGAATCAAACTCCGCTTTATCAAGACTATTCACTGGAAGCACCTGTTAGCTCCAATTTAAAAGAGATTTTATTTTTTGTAAATATTGCTTGTTTTTGTATTTTTATGGTGTTTTTTAGTTTTATCTTTTTAGCCTTAAAATTGAACACAGCTTTATCATTTGTTGCTGCTATAGGGGCAAGCTTGGCACTCCTCCAACTCCAACGAAAGATCATTAAACGAAAAATTTCAAAATAAAGGTTGGTAGTGGTACCAACCTCTTTTCTAGTTATCAAAAAAGACAGTTATAGAACTGTCTTTTTATTTATTCTTACGTTTGGGAGGAGATTGAATAGCAATCTTAACTTCAAAAATTGTTCCTCTAGGCTTGTTATCTTTAACGGTAATCGTTCCTCGTAAGGCATCAACAATTTGCTTGGCCAAAGACAAACCTAGACCAAAACCGCCTTTCTGACGAGTTCTCGCCTTGTCTACACGATAAAAGCGGTCAAAGATTTTCTTCTTATCGGCAGCTGAAATCCCAATTCCGTTATCCGTTACGGATAGATAGAGGTGGCGATCCGTAGCATGGACCACAAACTCAATTTTCCCATCTTCTTCAGTATACTTAATGGCATTATCAAATAAGATGGTCATGAGCTGTTTTAGAAGCAACTGATCGGTCATAAAAGAACGATAAATCCGATTTTCATACTCAAAAATACGATCATTTTCAGAAGCAATCAACTCATAGTTGGCAAAGGTAGTCTTAAAAAACTGTGGTGATACTTCTGCTATTTCTGGTTTGATTCCATCATCTCGACGTGCAAGGTTGAGAAGATTGGTCGTGAGGAAACGCATGTTGCGAACTTCTTCAAGACTCGAAGCGATACTTTCGCTGGATTCCATAATCGTTGCCTCTGGTTTTCGAAAGAGAGTCTCTAAACGATTTTGTAAAACGGCCAAAGGCGTTCTCAGTTCGTGGCTGGCATTTTCGACAAAGGACTTCTGCTTTTGCATACTTTCCAGCAGAGGTTTGACACTGACACGTGCCAGATAAACACTGGCAATTAAAGATAGGAGCCAGAAACTGGCCATGACCACTACGATTAAATGCTCATGGTTTTGGCTAATCTGCTCAAGCTGACTAGTGTTGATCAAGATTGCCGCATATTTGACATTACTTGAAACAGTGGATGAATTGGTTTCCATCAAGATCATCCGGTAGGTTTCTTCCAGACCGTAGCTATTGACAACTTGGATTTGACGAATGTGATTCAACTCTTTCTTATCCAGCTTGATCTTATCCAAACCTAAAAAACGATTGCCCAGTAAGAGTTGGTTAAAATCCTTGTCAAAGAGCAAGACTTCCGTATTGGAGCTGACATTGGGTTTGATTTCAGCCTTGCTGGCATCCGCTGTTGCTGGTTGAATATCCTTGACTTCCTCAGTTGCCCGATTCAGGGCTAACTGGATAACCGCTTGGGGACTACTACTAAGAGCTTGGAGTTTTTCATCTACAGAAGTGTAGAGACTCGAGTGCATGACCTGGAGGATAATCAAGGTCATAGCAGAGAAGATCAGGGTGAACACTCCAAAGTTTCGAATAAAATAACTGAAATCATCCGCATACCATGTTTTTTTTAGTTTATTGAACATCTTTTAAAATATACCCGACACTACGCAAGGTTTGAAGATTCTCAGCAAAAGCTGTACCCTTCAGTTTCTTACGAACTTTTGAAACATAGACTTCTACGACGGAAATCGTCGTATCGCTATCAAATCCCCATAGGCGGTCAAAAATTTGCGTCTTGGGAAGAATGACATTTTGATTTTGAAGGAAGTAAACTAATAACTCAAACTCTTTTCCGAGTAGTTCTACAGGAGTATCTTCCACTTTCACTTCATTCGTCGAAAGGTTGACGACAATATCTCCATAGGTCAATGTGTTTTCATTAAACTTACCTGAACGTTTGAGAAGGGCTTGAATCCGCATTTTGAGTTCTTCTAGATAGAAAGGTTTGGTGAGGTAGTCATCCGCTCCCAACTCAAATCCATGTCCCTTATCATCCAAACTCTCTTTAGCAGTCATGATAAGGACTGGTGTTGTAATTCCTTTTTCGCGCAACTCTTTCAAGACTTGGAATCCATTTTTTTCAGGCAACATCAGGTCAAGCAAAATCAAGTCATAGACGCCACTTTCAGCTTCGTAGAGACCTTCTTCTCCATCAAAGACCTGCATGACATCTGCAAAATCATCTAAAAAGTCAAATACTGAGTTTGACAGACCTAGGTCATCTTCTACTAATAAGATTTTTATCATCAGAAACTCCTCCTTGTTATGATTATTATACCAAAATTGCCTTAAAAAAAACTCAACTCTCTCTTGTTTTCAGATAGAAAGTTGAGTTTTTTATTTACATTTCGAACGAATTAAGCTTTAGCATATTGAGCTACAACAGCTTCGACTGCTGCTTTCTCACGCTTAATCAAGTCAACACGCGCTGCGATTTCCTTGATTCCCATACGGATGTTACGGCTAAGAGCTAGGTCAGAAAGTTGTGGTTCAAAGAATTCCTTGTACTCTGCCAAGCGTTGCTCAGTCTTAAATACATGGGCAGGTAGGATAACAAAGCTATCAAAGCTCATATCACCACCAAGAGCTGCCTTGATCCAATCCCAGTTTTCACGCGCCCATACCCAAACAGTTTCTTGAGTTGTTTGATGATCTAGGAACTGGTAATACCAAGCAGACAAGTCTTGTGGTTTCACAACAAACTTATCCTTCCATGAACTAATCAAGGTTTGGATATTGTCAGCATCTGTACTGTATGCTAGAGCAGCTGCCAACTGACGTTTGAAGACAGCATCTGTGGCATGAGTGTAGAGGTCCAGATAAGTTGCGACCAAGTCCTTGGTCTCATGGTGTTTCATTTCATTGATGAGAACTTGAGCACGGATGGCTGCAGGAAGTCCTGCAAGATTTTCCTTGTGAGCTGCAAAGATTTGGCTAGCGACTTGACTAGCTTCTGCATCATTGGAGCGAATCATCATAGAAACGGCCAACTGACGAACCAATTCATCCTCATCTGATTCTCCATCTTTTGCTTCAAAACCAAGACGGTCATAGTTGTGACGAGCCAATTTAGCAACGAGTGTATTAAAGGCTTTCTCAGTCTCTGTTCCTTCATCGATAAAGCGCTCAAGGGCAGAAATCACTTGAGAAACAGCTGAAACCACAAGGTAAGACTCTTCCTTAGCAAGTTTATCAAGGACTGGGAGCAAGTCCGCATAAGAAATGTGACCCGCTTCAGCAAGCAAACGGCGTTCTTGAACGATTTGCAGTTTGCTTGTGTTATCAAGTGTCTCTAACTCAGCAAGAACAGCTTCTAACAAGTCTCCTTGATAGTCGGTAATGTAGTGGGCTGTATTTTCAGTGTTGAGACGAAGGGCTCCTTTATTTTCAGCAAAAAGAGCTGCATAGCCTGGAATTTCGATACTTTCAGTTTCGAGTGTATCTGGCAAGCCTTTCCAGTTGCTGTTGAGTGGCACAACCCAGAGGCGGTTCTTGTCTTCATGCTCACCGATAAAGAATTGTTTTTGCGAAATCTTCAAGACATCATTTTCAACTTTGACAGTAAGAACTGGATATCCAGGCTGTTCCAACCAAGAATCCATGAAGGCTGCGACATCACGTCCTGATGCTTGACCAAGGGCATTCCAAAGGTCACGACCAATTGTATTGCTGTATTGGTGTTTTTCGAAGTATGCATGCAAACCTTTAGCAAAATCCGCATCACCTAGCCAACGACGAAGCATATGCATGAGACGGCTTCCTTTGGCATAGACAATAGCGCCATCAAAGAGCGTATTGATTTCATCTGGGTGTTTGACTTCGACATGAACAGACTGAACACCATCCGTCGCATCGCGTTTAAGCGCAGCTGGAACACCACCTGTTTGGAAATCTTCAAAGATATTCCAACTTGGCTCGATGGCATCCACACAGACGTATTCCATCATGTTAGCGAAGCTTTCATTGAGCCAGAGGTCATCCCACCATTTCATAGTAACGAGGTTTCCAAACCATTGGTGGGCCAACTCATGCGCTACAACTAGGGCAACTTGTTGACGGCTAGCAAAGGTTGAGTTCTCATCTACAACCAAGTAAACTTCACGGTAAGTCACAAGACCCCAGTTTTCCATAGCACCAGCTGAGAAGTCAGGAAGGGCGATGTGAAGTGATTGAGGGATTGGATACTTAACTCCATAGTAATCTTCGTAAAACTCGATCGAGCGAACGGCGATGTCTAGTGAGAAATCAAGGTTAGATAGTGGGTGGGCTTTCGTTGAGTAGACACCGACGAGGGTACCGTTTTTAGTTTTAGCCGTTACCCCTTGCAAATCACCAGCAACAAAGGCCAACAAGTAAGAAGACATGCGAGGTGTTGTCTCAAACTTCCAGATGCCTGTTTCCTTACGGTTTTCAACATCAATTTCTGGCATGTTTGACAAGGCAACTTCACCTTCTGCTTGGTCAAAACGTAGAGAAAGGTCAAAAGTTGCTTTGGCTTCAGGCTCATCCACACATGGGAAGGCTTCACGCGCAAAATGGCTTTCAAACTGAGTAGACAAGACCTCCTTCTTGACACCATCAACTGTGTAGTAAGAAGGGTAAATCCCTGTCATGTTGTCTGTGATTTTACCAGAAAAGTCAAGAACCACTTCAACTTTGCCAGCCTCAGCTAATTCGATATGAAGGGCTTCATTGTCATGGTCAACTGTAAACGGACGAGCTTGACCCGCAACTTCTACAGAAGCGATTTCCAAGTCTTTTTGGTGAAGGGAAATACGATCACTCTGTGCTTGACCAGTAATGGTCACCTTCCCAGAAAAGGTCTTGGTCTCACGACTCAAGTCTAAAAATAAATCATAATGTTCAGGAACAAATTGGGTAATAAAATGTTCAACTGCTTGCATAGTTTTCTCCTATTCTAAGTTTAAGAGTTTTACTCTTCTTCAAACAAACTTATTATATCATGTTTTGCTTTAGAAAAAAGGATTGGACGGTAATTTCCAAAACTTTCTTCCTTCTGGCAGTCTACAGTGGGTAGACCTTACGAAATTCTTCCAAAACGACCTTGCTGTCAGGTGTAAAAGTCAGTCCAGCCTCCCTCATCCACTCGGTGAAAAAGTCCTCATGAACCTGGCGCCAATAGGCTAAAGATTTGTCTCCCTCACCTTCCTTGTAGGCATGGTC
Organism: Streptococcus oralis; assembly: GCF_023611505.1. Lineage (NCBI taxonomy): Bacteria > Bacillati > Bacillota > Bacilli > Lactobacillales > Streptococcaceae > Streptococcus > Streptococcus oralis. Next base: position 1,215,580 of record NZ_CP097843.1, read on the forward strand.
TGCAGAAACTTGATGAAAAGGCTGAACGGAAACCTTGGTAATTTCGACAATGCAGACAGCCTGATTTTGACTGTCTAAAATGACATCGAAGGTTCCTTCTTGTGGAAGAGGTTCGTCTTCTAGTGCGTAGAGGTCGTAGACTGAGGCGGTTGCTGTCTTTTCGCCTTTTAAAACCAAATCTGCCAAGAGATCTGCTTCCACTCCAAAAGCCCAGGCGTCTATCTCATCTCCGATAGAGGGGTTAATTTGCTTGTAAATATTCCACATTTCTTGCGGTGTCATAGATCACTCCTTTGTAATTTTTTACTTACTTCTTTTACACGTTTGAGGTGGTCTGGATGATCAATCTCTAAATCAAAAATCTCTGGAATAGAACTATAGTGGATAATACACTTGATACCCATCTGATTCGTTTTTTGTATGAAAGAAGCATTCAGATAGCCTGCTACAGCAAAGTCAATCTTTTTCATCCTTGTTTTATCCTGCATATCTCTCAGCATATCTAACATTATTGGACTTTCCATATCATGCCATTGACTGTTTCTCACAGTCGCAAAAACAAAAGAAGTCAAATCATTCATTCCAACTACAATCTTTGAAATGCCAGTTTCCAGTATCCTATCCAAGTCAAAATATGCTGACGGTAATTCAATCATTGTACCGACTTTTCCAGTAAAACCATGCTCACGCAATACTCTAATAGCTTGTTTTAATTGGTCGGCATCATTGACAAAAGGAAAAATAAGAGACAGATTGGAATTGGTTTGATAAACTTCTGTAACGACATGTGCCTCAGCCTGAAATTCATTCGGACACGCCAGCAAACGCCTTATCCCTCTATATCCAAATAAGGGATGATTTTCATCAAAATACTCTTTAGTCCCCTCTAAACAATTAGCTTCTGTATTTGTTAACTCTGAAAAACGATACCAAACCTCTTCATCTGAGTACAAGGAGCAAATGGTATCTAGATAATCTTTTACAAATTGCTGACAACTTGCTAATAGGATGTTTTGATTAAGCTCTCTCAGTAAGTATTCCCCACGAATCATACCAACATGATGCAATAGTTGTGGGTAAACTTTTTCAACAATTTGCTCTCCACTAAGGGCTAGCTGGTTTTTCATAGCCATTCACCTCTTTCCATCCTTCAAATTTAGCCACACTTCCTCATCCCTTAAAAGGGAAAAGGCTAACAATACCTTGCTCCTTGATAAAGCTTTGTAATCTTTCGATTTGTTCTTCTATTTTAGACTGGATATCCGCCTCGTCCAGAGTTGATTCCGCACTAAACAACTGAAGTTTTAACAAGTCTGCTAAGTAAAGTAAGCGCCATTCAATTTCAGATGTAAAGGTCGAAGCTTGCTCGATTTTTGCAAGCTTTTGTTCCAAAGTATCACCATTCAAAAATCTCTGATGTACTCTCCTTCTTATTTTTCTAGTTGATTCCTCCCCAGAATCTAGTGGACTTAAAAGGAGATTTTGATAGATGGACACCTGATTTTCCGTCTGCTTTTCCATATAGGCCAACAAGACTATCGAACTCTCAACAAAGGTCCAACTATTATAATCTCCTTCAAAGGGAATTTGTAGCAAAATATCTAACAACTTTTTAGCTAGTTCTTTTTGACCATGTAGATAGAGTAAATAAGCAAGGTGATTAAGAGACTCAAGATAGGAACAGTTGGTCTTCTTGTACTTTTTTAATATTTTTTCTACATAGGGTTTTAAATCAGAATGATTTTCCACTAGCTCAAATACTTCTATCAGCTTCATCTTAACTCCTTTGTGTCTTTTCCCTAGTCAAATATCTAGTAGTTAAAGCTTTTCTAATCAGCTAATCTAACTCTGCTCGACTAAACAAGTCTATCATAGACTCAGAATCGTCGCAAAACTCCTTAAAACCTAAAGCAAATGTTGCTAAGGCATCAATATTGGAAGAATAGGCACAAAACATACTTCCTTCTGGATCAAAGTCAATAGATTCGCTTAATTCAGGCATTTTTTCCTCTAAAAATATCAAAGCAAGAGATGCCCAATCGTATCCATTTCCTTCGAATCCCTCATCTTCCCGAGTGTCGAATACTTCCTGTCTGTATTCTCCATCAGGATAATAAATGAGCGACCCTCGAACACTTTGTGTCTCTTCATCATGGACTAAAAATTTAAAAGGTGAAATTTTTTTATTTACCATTTTGTAATCTATCATTTCTTGACTCCTTACTGTATTCGCTTATGTTTAATAGAACTATGCAAATCCAGCTTAGTTACTAGGCAAAGGGAATAAAAGTATCATGTTGATTATAATAAATTAAGGCATCGACCAAGTATTCAGGGCTTGCGTCTGGCTTTTCATCCAATGCACTAGAAGGACATCTATCAGATGCTCACCATAATATACCAGATTAAGATTTCTCTCTACTACTTCCACAGGGTAGACATCTTTATCATCAACTACAACTGGATAATCCGACACCAAAATAAAGACTATCGAAAGCCAAATTCCCTTCATCATTGTCATAGAGGCAAAAGTCATCTTGAGTACATTGTTCTAACTTAACTTGCTCTAAAATATCTGCTAGTGAAAAGAATTGGTGTTTACGCATGATTGCTCCTTTTATTTCTACTCACCTTCCACAAAACTAGTCAGAAAAGCCTCAAATGAAAGCCATTGACCAAAAATCTCAGCTCTTTCTTCTAAAACATAGTAGTAAACCTTGCCATAATCTTCTTCCCTTAGAGACAGAGCATAGTTTCCAGACCCAGGATCATAGGCAAAATGAAGGAGGTCTTTAGCCTGAAATCCAGCAGGAACAACCTCATCGTCAAACCAGTTGAGGGCCTTCTCCATCTCCTCTAATGAATAAAAAGCATTGAAAGGAAAGAGATGTTTGTCATCATGAACACCAGACACACAAGATTGACCACCATTGTACTTGAGATAAAAGTTTAACATGGCTTCCGGCAATTTCTTTCCAAGGTTCTCCTCAAATTGTAAAAGGTCTTCTCTTGTAATTGGCTCATTCGCATCTGTTGCTCTCAGCATAATTATCCCTCCGGTTTTTATAATCTTTCTTCTAAGACCTTGTCAATAAAGTCATAGACAGTTGCAGAAACTTTTTGCATTTCTAAAGAGCCCAAAGCACCCAAATCATTTTCATAAATGCAATCATCAGCATTTTTCTTGATAAAGTAGGCCAAATCTCCCTCTTGACCAATCATAAAGAAGTCTGGTTCATCTACTTCTATCTGATAGGTCTCATTACGCTCTAAGAGATCCTCCTTAGCATATAAACAGATACCTGAGTCACCAATCTCATAAGGATCCACTTCGTCCCATTCTGATAAAAACTGATAATAGAGGCTTGGTAACACAAATGCGAACTCATCTCTTTTCATAGCTTACCTCCACATATTCACTAAATACCAACTATGCTACTTCAAAGACCAGCCACCATCAATCGTCAGGATTTGTCCTTGCATGGCGCTTGCTTTTCCACTTGCTAAGAAAAGGCTAAGGTCTGCTACTTCCTCTGGCTCAATCCAGCGCTTGATTGGCGTTTCACTAGCCACCCAGTCAGCCAATCCACCGGGTTCAAAGTCCGTAGCAGTCATAGCTGTCTTAACAGCTCCTGGAGCGATACCAAAGACCTGAATCCCAGCTTCTGCATAGTCTAGAGCCAACTGCTTGGTGAAGCCAGCCAAGGCATGTTTGGAAGAAGTATAAGCGTGTCCACCTCCGCCAGCCAGACTCGAAGCAATCGAACACATATTGATAATGATTCCTTTTTTATTTTCCAGCATTTGTGTCAAATAATAGCGAGTCAACTCAACAGGAGTCACGTAGTTGATTTCAAAAATCTCTTGAATTTCCTGCGCTGTTTGATCCAAAAGGGGTTTGTAATCATCCAAAACTCCTGCAGTATTGCACAAAACATCCACATAAGGACACCAGTCAAAAATAGGCTCCAAGTCCAAGGTCAAATCTCTCTGTAAAAAGTGAAAATCACCCTCTAAGAGGGGATTTTCACCTTGGTCAACTCCATAAACTTGATACCCCTTCTCTAAAAAGAGTCGAGCTTGAGCCAGACCAATCCCTGAACTTACTCCCGTCATCAATACACGTCTAGTCATGGACTTCTACCCAGTCCGTCGCTAAAACATCACAAGGTGTCGGGCTCCACATGGAATAACCTTCCCCTTCTCCTGACACGTTGATGAGGAAATAAGGCGTCACTTCAAGTTCAACCCCGTTTTGTTCGATAGTGTCAAAGAGTTGGACATAGTTTTCAGCTCCTCCCCAACCAGTTCGTACATATTTTTTCTTGGCCTTTAATCCAGGCAGGATTTCTTCAAAAGTCATGGTGTTCTCCTTTAATTCTACATTCTTCAATTAATTATAACAAAAAACCGTTTTCCAACGGCTTTTTGACTGTGTCTTAGTTCAATAAAACAAATAGCTATCCAATTTTTTTTATTATTTCAGTTCAATTAATTTATTGTAGATTTTCTCAGTCAGTTCTTTCTGTTGCGTTCCTGTTAAATGGTGCGAAGTGCGAATTAATATGGTTCCATAAACATAGTGTGATCCCGGATTCAAAGCAGTTCCATCAAAAGCACTAATATAAGTATTGCGTTTCTCTGCATCTTCTTTTGTCTTATAAACCTCTATATTTCCCCCAGCATCATTACCTTTTTGAACAATATCTGAGCCTTCTACAGATTCATTCACTTGCTTGTCAACAAAATATACAGACGCTGTATACCCACCTTGTTTATTTAATTTTTTATTAGGGTCATTATCCTCCGTAACAGATTGTACTCCAGTAATTGATTCAATTTCTTTGAGTCTTTCTTCAATAAAAGAACTTGAAGGATTTGTAATTTGTTTTAATTGAAGAATGCTATTTTGATAGTGAATCAATTTTTCAGATAAATTCTTTTTTGTTTCACTATAATCTAATGGTTGACTTAATTCTTCAATTTGCTTCTCAATCTTAGCAGTCGCTTTCTCCATTTCTGGTACTTTACGAAGTGAATCTTTGCTATCCTTTATAGTTGATTTCAATTCTTCCAATGTCTTAGAATCAAGAGGTTCTTCATTATTCTCAATAACCTTTTCAGCCTCAGCTATTTGATCTTCAACTTCTTTATTTTTTTCATTTAAATCCTTTACTACATCTTCAAACTTAGTCACAGCAGCTTGATGTGGCGCATAGGACAAGAAATAGTAGCCCAGACCAGAAATTCCTATGATGAGACACATTGACAATATCATTATTTTTTTCTTCATTTCAATCTCCAAAAAGTATTTAACATCTTCACAATTTTACTATAATACATCAAAACAAGCAACAAAAAAACCGTTTTCCAACGGCTTTTTGACTGTATATCTACTAAATTCTTCCTACCACTGCAATCCAGCTTCTCTGATTTCTTTCTTAGAAGCAAATTTACCATTTGGTCTGTGCCATCTCCCTTTTCTATCTCTGAAGTAGCCACCTGAATTTGTTGATTGCGAGTTTGATTCCTGGCTTTCTTCCTTTTCTTGTGCGGCTTGGCGAGCTTTTTCTTGCTCTTCTTCTTTTGCTTTCTTTTCAGCTGCTTCTTTTTCCTCAGCCTCTTTCTTGGCTTTTTCCTCAGCTTCCTTCTTGGCTTTTTCCTCAGCTTCCTTCTTAGCCTTTTCTTTTATCTTTGCATCTTCAACTGTATTTTTGGCAGTACCATCCAAATAGTTGATTTCCGCATTAGCTGAAACATTGTCTAGAATAACATGCGTCACAGAATACTGATCAACCTTTTCCTTACTACCACCCAACTTAATCTCCAAGAGTTTACCATTTTCATCAATTCCCACATACTGTAATTCAATTTGTCTCGGAATTAATTCATCTTTTTGATAGATTGGGGTCACCTTATAATCAAGATAGTAGTTTGGGTGATTGGCCAACCAGGAGTCCAATCGATTTTCATAGTAAAGCATGCTTTCTTGATTAGTGTTATCTGTTCCAGAATAATTTCCAGCATTGAGCCAGTTAGTCATCGGAACCAAGTTTTTCTTTTCATCATTCAATCCACTAAACTGGTACCCAATCAAATGACCTCGATTCATTAACCATGCCTTTTTAGAACCATCTCCATAGTAAAAATTATAGTTATGCCAACCAACCGGGTTATAACTTATCTTAGGCTCTCTCTTCTCATTTGGCTCATCTCTGTCCTTAAGTTGAATATGAGCACCCGTTGCGCGTGATTTAGAATCCAATTCTCCAAGTTCTAGCTGCTTTTCATTTTTAAAAGGCAAAAGTCCAGCTTCTTTAAACAACTTCTCATCGAACTTAATTTGCTTCTGTTCAATTTTTTCTTCTGGAACCTTTGATTCTACCTTATGTCCAGAACAAGCAACTAGTGTTGTGATCGAAAGCAAGGCAATTGAGAAAGATAGTAGCTTTTTCATAAAAATCTCCTTTATTTTTATATAGTGATTAGATTAATATCCCCTCTTTCATTCTACTATCATTTTGTTAATTATTCAAGAATAAAGAGACTGTTATCATACTATTTCTCCTCCAATAACTAAAACAAAAACGATAACCACTTTTCAGTAGTTACCGTCAAGTTCTTTTGATTAGTCTTTCCCACCAAGTTTGCTGTTGATGGTCATCATGATGCTGGCTATTTTCTCACCCCAGTATGGATCGGAAGCATAGCGAACATTCATTCCTGTTGCCTTGTTTCCAAGGTGGTCTCTGCCATAGTCAATGTAATTCTCACGAATCCACTTGGCCGCTCCGAGAATCCCTTTGTCCACATCATCAAAGCTCTTAGCTGAAAGATATGGGCTAGTATCATAAGCCGCAATACCAAAGAAGTTGTTCTTATCTCTGGCAATTTGACTGCGTCCCCATGAACTTTCAAGAGCGCTATGAGCCATCAAGTAAAGGGCATTGACACCATAGCGTTCCTCAGCTTCTTTGAAAGTCGCTCCTTTACCCGCAAGAGGACTATCCTGCAAGTTCATCATCGAATACAGTTTATCCAATTCAGCTGCACTATAATTACTTGGTTCTCTCAAGTTTTTATAGAGGAAAGGATTTTTAATGGTAAAGCCGTCAAAATGCTCACCATCAGTTGAGTAGTACTTCTTACCAATAACCATAGCAGATGTGTGTGGAGCTACTTTGATACTCGTGTAAGGAGAGAGTTCATGGTAGAGGAATTTCCCATCACTAGTATAATGAGGGATAAACTCGCTTCCTTCATCCACTGCTGTCAAATCACTTTGATTCATATAGCCAGACAAGCCAGAAATCGAAACTGCAAGTCGGCCACCTTTTCGCGTCGAGCTATCCAGTGAAACGATGCTTCCTTGGTTAATGTAACTCAAGATATCTCCAGATGCACTATAGACATAGGCTGTGATTGGTTTAACTTTGTAATATTTGGTTTTATCCGCAACATGCCATTTACCGGAAGCATCCAAGGTATGACCATCTACAGTCTCGTTTTTTGCCATGTAACCGCCTGATTTAAGGTAGTACCATGATTGATCGGATGAATCGTAGATAAGCTCTTTCTCAGCCATCTTCCCATTTGACTTGAGGTAGAACCAGTTATTCTTGTACCATACCCACTCACTCGCAGCCATATAACCGCCAGATTTGAGATAGTAATAACCATTATCCCAGATCCATTCTTTATCAACATAATTCCCATCAGAGTTGATATAGAACCAAGAGTTATAATTCTTATCAAAGAGCCAACCTTTACCTGCTTTTGCTCCACTGCTCGTCACATAGGTGCGGTCAATCCAAGTTTCTGTGGAGAGGTAGCCACCGGATTTGAAATGGTAATCCTTGCCTTTGATCGTTTCCCAGCCTTTTTCAGCATAGGTTCCGTCTGCTTTCAAGTAAAACCACGAGTTATAATTTTTGTCAAAGAGCCATTCGGATTTCAGTTTAGCTCCACTCTTTGCAACATAGAAGCGGTCAATCCAACGTTCAGTGGAAAGATAGCCTCCAAATTTGAAATGGTAATCTTTACCTTTAATCGTTTCCCAGCCTTTTTCGGCATAGCTACCGTCTGCTTTCAAGTAAAACCAAGAATCGTAATTCTTATCAAAGAGCCATTCGGATTTCAGTTTGGCTCCACTCTTTGCAACATAGAAGCGGCCAATCCAGCGCTCGGTAGAAAGATAGCCTCCAAATTTGAAATGGTAGTCCTTTCCATCTATGGTTTGCCAGCCATTTTCAGCATAGGTACCATCTTGTTGAATGTAGAACCAACTGCTATAGTTATCATCATAAATCCAACCTTGTTTGACCTTATTACCATTTTCTGACAAATAGTTCTTACCAAGCCAAGTACTTTTCAGCATTTTACCTTGAGAATTAACGTAGTATTGGTTTCCACCTTGAGTGACCCACTCATCTTTGGCCATTTTCCCATCTTCTTTAAGGTAATATTTTTCCTGACCTTGTTGGATCCACTCATTTTGAGCTTTCTGACCATCAGACTTGAGATAATACCAAGATTGTTTTTCTTGGTCAAACACCCATTGATTCTTGACCTTAGTACCACTTTCAGCTACATAGTACTGGTTAATCCACGTTTTTGTAGCTAATTTTCCAGCTTCGTTAAAATAGTAATCCTTATCACCAACAGTCAGCCAGCCGTTTTCTGCACGTTGTCCATCAGCCTTAAGATAAAACCAATTCTGATACGTTTGGTCAAAGATCCATTGGTTGGTTACTTGTTTTCCATCAGCTTTGAGGTAGGTCTTTCCTTGCCAAGTCCCTTCATCTGCTTTTGCTGTTTCTACTACAGTAAAAAAACACCCCAATAAGCCAGCACTTACTAGGGCCACTTTCCATCGTTTCATTTAAATGCTCCAATAACGTTTTCTAAACCCTATTGTAACATAGTTAACCAACGGAAATATTACAAATTGATGAAGATTCTATTTCTTGTTGACGATAAGGAGTGTCTAGCTTATCTCAGACTGGCTTTGACTTCCTGACGGAGATCTTCCAAGCTGCTAATGCCATATTTGTCCATGACTTTTGGTAAATGTTCGATGATATCAGGACAGGCATAAGGATTGGTAAAGTTGGCTGTTCCAACTCCGATGGCAGACGCTCCAGCCAGATACATTTCTAAAGCAGCTTCTGCCGAATCCACTCCTCCCATTCCAATAATGGGAAGGTCTGTTGTTTGGGCGACTTGACGGATGAGTTTGAGGGCTACTGGAAAGACTGCTGGACCTGACATTCCACCCGTTCCATTGGCCAAGATTGGTTTTCTGGTTTTTAGATTAAAGCGCATACCGACTAGAGTATTGATCATGGTTAATCCACTTGCCCCTGCATCTTCTGCTGCCTTTGCAACGGTGACGATATCTGTCACGCTTGGGGTTAGTTTGACATAAACTGGCACATCAGAGGCTTCCACAGCTGCCTTTACCACTTCATAAGCTAGATCAGGATCTTGCCCAATCAGAAGGCCATGATTGCCGTGATCTACGTTGGGGCAGGAGATATTGAGCTCTATAGCTTTTACATTGGCTGCCTGGGAAATCCCCTGAGAAACGGCAGCGTACTCTTGTTTTGAAAAGCCTGCTACATTGGCGATGATGGGAAGCGTAGGATATTCTCTTTCCAGCCAAGGCAACTTTTCAGCTAAAACAGCTTCTAAACCTGGATTTTGCAAACCGATTGCATTGAGCATACCTGCAGGCGTTTCTGCCACCCTGGGAGTAGGATTCCCAAAACGGGGTTCAAGTGTCGTTGCCTTGATCATAATGGAGCCTAAAAGGTCTAAATCATAGTACTTGGCATACTCTTGGCCGAAACCAAAACAGCCTGATGCTGGAACGATGGGATTTTTCAAATCCAAGCCCGGTAGAGAAACTTGTAAACGTTTGTTAGTCATGACTTTCTCCTTATAATACAACTGTTCCTGTGCGAAAAACAGGGCCATCTTCACAGACGCGTTGGCTGACGGTCTCACTATCTGGCACTTTTAGAACGCAGGCATAGCAAGCTCCCATACCACAAGCCATACGAGATTCTAAAGATAGATAGGCTCTTGGATGATCATAAAAGGTTTGATTGATGTACTTCATCATTCCCGGAGCCCCACATGAGTAAACAGCATCAAATTGACTGTCTAAATCATTGATAACAACAGAAACATTTCCCTTGATGCTATAAGAACCATCATCTGTCGTTACAAATACCTGACCATATTGGGCCAATTCGGTTTCGAGAATAACAGCATCCTTGTTGGCAAAACCGAGGACTGTCACTACTTTCACCCCACGCGCATGTAATTCCTTGGCTACTTCGAGCAAGGGCGGAACACCAATCCCACCACCAACGAGGAGAACTTGACTCTGATTGCCTAAATCAGACAAGTCAAAACCATTCCCCTGAGGTCCCATCACATCAAGAGTATCTCCCTGACTTAATGTTGAAAAAATAGCGGTTCCAGCTCCCTCAATCCGATAAATGAGATGACACTGCTTCTTAGCCTTGTCAATAGATGAAATTGAAATAGGACGACGCAAGAGATGGGCATCATCAGGCACACGCAGATGGAGAAATTGACCTGCTCGCATGGCTTCAACCATTTCTCCTTCTAGGACTAATTCAAAGATTGCTGGCGCGATTTCCTCCTGTGCGACCACCTTCATGCTTTCCATACGAATCGCACCCATACGCTTCTTACATGTGGGATTCATGACTTTTCCTCCTTAAATTTAAGGGGACCAGATAAAGAAAAGACCTTGCTATAGCAAGGTCTCAGTTAGGTTAGGCTAGAACTCATGCGCACACTTAAAAAGTCTCCACAGAGAGTCCCCTTATCCCTTTTATCTGACACCTTGTGAGTCTCTCTGGACTCCCCTTAAAGGTTAAATTTGTATTAGTATACTCTTTCAAAGAAAAAAAGTCAAGCAGAAAACGAACATTCTACTTGACTTCACTCGATTATTTTTCACGAATGACTTCGACCTTGTAGCCATCAGGATCCTTGACAAAGTAATAGTTTGGTGGGGTTCCAGGTAGGCCTTTTGACTCTGTAACCTCATAGCCTTTCGCACTATGTTCTTGATGTAGGGCCTCAAGGTCAGGTGTACTGAGGGCGATATGGGCAAAGCCATCTCCAACCACATAAGGGCCGTGGTCATAGTTATAGGTCAATTCCAACTCGTAGTCATCACCGTCAAGTCCTAGATAGACAATCGTGAAGGCATGGTCCGGAAAATCTCTGCGACGCAATTCTTTAAAACCGAAAGCATCTTGATAGAATGCAATTGATTTTTCAAGGTTTTCTACTCGCAAGCAAGTGTGTAGCATTTTTGAAGCCATAGCTTTCTCCTTTATTTTTAAAAAGACTGGGACAATCCTGTTCCAGTCTTATCAATTATTATTTACCAAGTTTTGCTTTAGCTGCATCTGCAAGAGCTGTGAAAGCTGCTGCATCGTTAACAGCCAAGTCAGCAAGCATTTTACGGTTAACTTCGATTTCAGCCAATTTCAAACCATGCATCAATTGTGAGTATGAAAGTCCGTTCATACGAGCTGCCGCGTTGATACGAGTGATCCACAATTTGCGGAAGTCACGTTTCTTTTGACGACGGTCACGGTATGCATAGTAGTAAGAGTTCATTACTTGTTCTTTTGCAGTACGGAACAAGATGTGTTTAGCTCCATAGTAACCTTTTGCTAATTTAAGAATACGTTTACGACGTTTGCGTGATACAACGCCACCTTTAACACGTGCCATGTTTTATTTCCTCCAAATATTTCCTAGAATTGTTTACTTACTGTTAGGCTATTATTTCAAGCGAGTAAGCATTGCTTTGATACGTTTGAAATCTCCTGAATGCACCATAGATGCTTTACGAAGATGACGACGTTGTTTCTTAGTTTTTCCGTGGAAACGGTGAGAAGTGTAAGCACGGAAACGTTTAAGTCCACCAGAACCTGTACGTTTGAAACGTTTAGCTGATGCGCGGTGTGTTTTTTGTTTTGGCATGATTTTTTCTCCTTTATTTAACTTTCTGACAATTATTTTTTGTCAGTTGCTGGCGCCAACTGCATGAACATTTGGCGTCCATCCATCTTAGCTCGTTGTTCGATGATCGCAATATCTTGTGTTGCTTCAGCAAACTCGGCTAAAACTTTTGCACCAATCTCTTTATGGGTAATCATACGCCCTTTAAAGCGAATGGATACCTTAACTTTATTTCCTTTTTCAAGGAACTTGCGTGCATTGCGAAGTTTTGTGTCAAAGTCACCCTTGTCAATAGTTGGACTCAGACGAACTTCTTTCACAGTAACAACACTTTGTTTTTTACGTTGTTCTTTTTGCTTTTTCTGATACTCAAATTTGAACTTACCGTAGTCCATAATCTTAGCAACAGGTGGTTTTGCTTGGGGTTGAATCAATACTAAGTCAACATTTGCACTATCAGCCAATGCTTGCGCTTCGCTGAGTGGCTTGATGCCTAGCTGTTCTCCCTCAAGACCGATCAAGCGAACTTCACGTACACGAATTTCATCATTGATGAATAAGTCTTGCTTTGCTATGGTTTTCACCTCTTTTTTATTATTAGAGAAAAACAATAGCGGGCTCGTAATAATACAAGCCCGCACGTTATGATAGCGTTTCTTAGAAACTTTTCATCCGTAGGGCCAGGCAACTTGATGTCACAAGGCGAGAAGCTCTCACTTCTGCTTTTCTCAACTTTTATATGATACCAAGTTTTCTATCCCTTGTCAAGATAAAAAGTCATTTTTTCAAAAAGTTTGTCTATTTTATCGAACACTTTCCATTCGCCAACTATTCCATCCTTTAAAGCGAATGGCTCCGTTCTGGTCAGTTCGGTAAATCTTACTCTTGATGCTTTCTAGTCGTTCCAAGGTTTCCTGATGAGGTAGTTTGGCACTATTGTTCTTGCCCACTGAAATGAGAGTAATTTGCGGTTTGAGCTTCTCTAAAAAAGCTGGACTAGATGAAGTCTTTGAACCATGTTGACCTGCCTTCAAGATATCCACCTCTAAGGTAGGGTATTGCTTTAAAAGTTCTTTCTCTCCCTTCTCCTTCAAATTTCCAGTAAAGAGAAAGTGCTTATCCAAGAGTTTTCCATAAAGAAGGAGAGAATCATCATAACTTCCATCTCCAATCTTCCTTGGAGATAGGACTCCTAAGTAACCGCCAAAAATTGGTAAGTTCTCCCCTGCTGTCACACTGCGCACCTTGGTTTGAGTCGCTTGTAGTTCCGCTACAAATTCCTTTTGTGTCAGACTTCCCTTTGATACTAAAGTTTCCCCGACATGGAAAGCCTTGGTCATCTCCAGCAAATCTCCAACATGTTCTTTATCTGTGTTGGTCAGAATTAAGTGATCAATTTTGGATACTCCGCGACTTTTCAGATAGGGAATCAAGGTCCTCTGGGCATTGCTAGTCGTCGATTTTTCTTGCCAATCCTCTATTTTCTTATCAGATTCTGCCTTTCCGCCCACATCTATGAGAATGGTTTTACCAGTTACATCCCGTAGAAAAATGCTTTCTCCCTGCCCTACATCCAGCATGGTGATTTCATTTTCCAGCGGGTGTTTGGTTAAGAAAAAGAGTCCCACTATAAAGAGGCTGAACCCTGCTACTCTTTTGATATTTTTCCTAAAGTCATAGACCAAGGCCAATGAAACTAAGAGTAGAATCAAAAGCCATGCGTTGGGTTGTCCAAAGACCAAGGGCCTGCTTGCCATCTGCGATACCAAGCGAATGATGTCCTCCAACCATTCAAAGACAAGGTTAAGCTGAGTGACTGGGTAAACAAAAGACAGGATGAATAAGATGGACAAAAGTGGTAAGAATACCAAGTCAAACAGAAAGGAAAAGACAAGGGTTAAGAGAATTGACCAAGGTTGAAATTCTGCAAAATAGAAGGATAAAAGGGGCAATATTCCTAAAGAAATGACCAGACTTTCTCTGGCAACAGCCTTGAGCCCCTCCCCTTCTTTGCTGGTCATGGTCAAGATAAAGGCGTAGGCACAGGACAAAACCCCTCCAGCTGTCAAGAAAAAGTTGGGCATGATGATAAAGAGGGCAAGGACTGTTAAGGCAAAATTATCCAAGCCCTTGTAGCCATGTTGGGCCAGTAACTTTTGCAAGAGACTGCGAATGACCGATGCTGAAAATCCTGTCAGACCAGCATAGATAAGAGAAAAGGGATAAGTCAGCCACTTCAACTTTTCTTGGGTCAAGCCCAATCGTAAGAGGAGTTTCTTAAAGGCATCCATGAAAAAGCCCACCTGCATACCCGACAAGGCAAAGAGATGGATAATTCCTAGACTGGAATAAAGCTCATTCATCTCCTCAAAGTCCGTGTCCAAATGTCCCAGCAAGAGCCCCGTCATATAATTGCGCATAGGGTCTGGAAAGTGCGTCTTGATCCAAACTACAGCCCTTCGACGTAAAGCCGACAAATTTTCACCTATATCCCAACTGCTAACTTTTTTAAGTGACTGGATGCTCTTGATAGTCAGTGTCTGGTAAATCCCTTGAGTTTTCAGATAGGCTTGGTAGTCAAATCCACCAAAATTCCTCTGCCCTTCTGGCTCGGACAGTTTTCCTTCTAGTTCAATCTCATGAAGATCTGTTAAGGCCTGAAAGTGCTCTTTCTCTTCCTCGGACTGGAGTTTATAGTAAACTTGGAAGGTGCGTCCGTCGGCCTTGCCCCGAAAGGACAGGCTATCTCCATTGACTTTGATAGTATCTGGAAAAATCCTCACCTTTTCAACATAAGCGACTAAGTCTTGACTAGCTTGTGTCTGTTGCCAAGTTTGAAACAGAAACCAAAAGCCAAAGAGTCCACAAATCGCTAGAACTCTACTAGCCGATTTCCAAGGAAATTGGAAAAAGAGACAGACGAGCAAAAAAACAAAACCTAGCAGTGCGAGATAGGACGCTCCAAAAATGGCGTAGTAAAGCCAGAGTAACAGAAAACTCAGATAGATTAGGGGGATAGGGAAATTCTTAATCCACTGTAACATAATCTTTTAGCTTTTCTATGGTCTTAGCGCCAATGCCAGATACTTTCTTTAATTCATCTACCGACTTGAATTTCCCATTTGCCTCGCGATGGTCGATAATATCCTGAGCTCGTTTTCCTCCCAAGCCTTTGACCTGCTTGAGTTCTTCCAGACTAGCTTTATTGAGGTTGACCTTCTTTTCTTTACTTGACGAAGGAGTCGTTCCAGAGGCAGCCTGCTGACTAGCTACTTCTTCTCCCTTAGTTGGAACATAGACAAGAGCCTCGTCACTGACTTTCTGAGCGAGATTGAGCGACTTACTGTCTGCTTCTTCTGTCAAGCCACCCGCCTTCTGAACGGCATCATGAACACGACTACCTACTGGCAAATCATAAATTCCTGAAGATTTAACAGCACCTTTGACATCTACTGTAATCAAATCTTGTTCAGGAGACTCTTCCTTTTCTTCCTTCTTTACTTCTTTTTCAGAAGATGAATCCTTTGAAACAGCGGCAACTTCAACCTGTAGATTAGTCTCCTTTGCGGGAGTTTGGGAGCTTGGCTTTAGCAGGAGAAATCCGCCCAAAGCCAAACCTAAACCAGCACAAATGACAATGATTTTATACTCTTTGATTTTCTCGATAATTGCTTCCATATTTTCTCCTCTCTTATGTTATTCGTAAGAGTAAGAAAAAACAGTCGAAAATTTCTTTTCAACTGCTTATTTATTTGCAAAATAATCTTCCTTGGTCAAGACATAATGAACTCTTGTAACGATTCGTCCTTTTTCATGCTGGTCCATACAAGCATAAGCTTCTTCGTGGGAAAAGCGCATGCCTGATTTCTCCATGACCTTTCCTGACGCCGGATTATCCTTATCGTATAAAGCAACTAACTTGTTCATCCCAATCTTCTCAAAAGCCAGCTCAATCACGGCTCGATTGGCTTCTGTTGTCAATCCTTGATTCCAATACTTTTTATTGATAATGTAGCCAATAGCTGCTTTTTTAAGAACAGGATCAATCTTGTGCAGGTCAATGGTACCGATAAACTGACCATTGCTTTTTAGTTCGATTCCCCATCGTCCCAAGGGATTGGCCAAGTAGAACTGAGCGATGTTATTCTTGGTTTCTTCCAAGCTTTGATTGGTTGGAAAAGTGTAGCGCGTATTTTCTCTGTCTGAGGCATACTGAAACATAGCATCCGCATCATCCAAGGTTACAGGTCGGAGCAACAAACGCTCTGTTTCTATAGACGGATACTGGGCAAATTTCACAAATATTGATTCCATACTTTTCCCTCCATTAAAGCTTGATTCCCACTAGTCTAGCATAAATAAATTTTGATAACAAGTTTTTCTTGATTTTTGAAGCGGTTTCATATACAATAAAACCATCACATTTTTGATTTATGAACTGGAATGTGACAACCAAAACAAGACCGTCAATTGAAAGGTAGGTTATCTCTATGTTAATCGGAATCCCAAAAGAAATTAAAAATAATGAAAACCGTGTTGCCCTCACTCCTGCTGGCGTCCACAGTTTAGTCAGTCGTGGACATCGTGTTCTCATCGAAACAAATGCTGGTCTCGGTTCAGGATTTACTGATGCGGACTATCAAAAGCAAGGAGCTGAGATTGTCGCTACTGCTGCTGATGCCTGGGCTGCCGAGTTAGTCGTGAAAGTAAAAGAACCACTAGCTTCTGAATACGGTTATTTGCGAGACGATCTTCTCCTCTTCACCTATTTGCACATGGCCGCTGCTCCAGAATTAGCAGATGCTATGTTAACAGCCAAAACAACAGGAATTGCCTATGAAACTGTTCGTGACAATCAAGGACAACTACCGCTCCTCGTTCCTATGAGTGAGGTTGCAGGTCGTATGGCTGTTCAAATCGGAGCCCACTTCCTTACTAAGCAAGCTGGTGGTTCTGGTGTCCTACTAGGTGGTGTGCCGGGTGTTCCAAAAGGAAAAGTAACCATCATCGGTGGTGGTGTCGTTGGGACACATGCTGCCCGCATCGCCCTTGGACTTGGTGCTCAAGTGACTATTTTAGATATCAGTGCGAAACGTCTCTCAGTTCTTGAAGAAGTCTTTGGAAACCAAATTCAAACTCTTATGTCAAATTCTTTCAACATCGAAGCAAGTGTGAGAGATGCTGATGTGGTGATTGGTGCAGTTCTCATTCCTGGTGCTAAAGCACCGAAATTGGTGACAGAAGAGATGGTCAAACAAATGCGTCCAGGCTCTGTCATCGTTGATGTTGCCGTTGACCAAGGTGGTGTTATCGAGACAGCTGACCGTGTGACAACGCACGATGAGCCTGTCTATGAGAAACACGGTGTTCTCCACTATGCCGTTGCCAATATCCCTGGTGCGGTCGCCCGTACTTCAACCATCGCCCTAACCAATGTCACTCTTCCTTATATCGAAGCTCTGGCTGGCAAAGGATTCGCACAAGCAATCTCTGAAGATGAGGGCTTGCGTCAAGGTGTGACCACTTATCAAGGTTACTTGACCAGCCTGCCAGTTGCCCAAGGCCTCGATAAAGAGCACACGTCTATCGACGAACTTGTTTAAAGCTGGACACTCATTAAAAAGAAGAAGAGCAGTTTAAATGGAACTGCTCTTCTTTTGCTATTCTGTCTCTTCCTTCTTATCTTCATTTTTAGCTGGAGCTGGTTCATAAGCTCGGATAATCTGAGCGACAACTGGATGACGAACCACATCCTTGGCTGAAAAATGAACAAAGTCGATTTGGTGGATGTTCTTGAGCTTTTCTTGGGCATCAATCAAACCGGACTTGACATTACGTGGCAGGTCAATCTGACTGATATCCCCATTGACAATCATCTTCGAATTAAAGCCTAAACGAGTCAGGAACATCTTCATCTGCATGATGGTCGTATTTTGTGCTTCATCTAAAATGACAAAGGCATCATCCAAGGTCCGCCCACGCATGTAGGCAAGGGGCGCGATTTCGATAATTTCACGCTCCATGAGACGGGTCGTCTGATCTTTGCCGAGAATCTGATACAAGGCATCGTAAACTGGTCGAAGGTAAGGATCCACCTTCTCCTTGAGATCACCTGGAAGAAATCCTAGACTCTCACCTGCTTCCACTGCTGGACGAGTAAGGATAATTCGCTTGACCTGCCCGCGTTTAAGAGCTGTCACTGCCAAGGTCACTGCAAGAAAGGTCTTCCCTGTCCCTGCAGGTCCGATTCCAAAGGTCACATCATGCTGTTTGACACTGTCCACATAAAGTTTTTGACCTAAGGTTTTGACACGAATCGGCTTCCCTGTATTGTCTTTGATAATTTCTTCTTCGTAAAGGGCGACAAACTTGTCGATTTCATCGTTTTTGACCATGCTAATAGCCGTTACCACATCTGGCGTCCCAACTGTCATCCCACGATTCACCAAAACCATCAAGGCCTGGATAACCTGACGGGTTTCCTCACATGCAGCTTCTTCTCCCAAAACCTGGACAATCTCCGTACGGGCATGAATCACCACATCGAGCTCTTCTTCCATCAAACGAAGATGGCGCTCGTTGGATCCAAAAAGATGAAACAAGTCATCTGGATGACTCAGTTGAATGTCTATTGAATGTTCCTTCAAATAAAGAACCTCTCTAATCCGTTTATTTCTTTTTATTATAGCAAAGAGAACAATAAAATACTAGCCTCATCTCATTGTCTCTAGTGTTCTAAGTATTCTTGCCAGATGGCGTCAAAGTCTCCTAGGTTAAAAGAGAAACTGGCATGCTCCTCCAAAAAGCGACTTACCTCATCAAAATCATCCGTGTGTTTTGGGAAGGCTGACTCTTCAAAAGCGAGGTCTGCCAAGATAGCTTTGGGACTGTTACTTTTAGGATTGCGCTCAGTCATGAGCCAACTGTAAAATGATTTTCTCAATTCTTTCTCCTATCAAGAGTTTTTTAATGACACTTTTCTGATTCTTGAAAATTACTGGACTTAGCCTCTGAAACGTAGTGGTTTATAAAATCTGTTTTCGCATCTGTATAGGCGTCTCGATTGTGTTCAAATTGTTTCCATAAACTTAGTTTTAATTCCTGATACGCTTGGGCAATATCTGGATGCTGGCAGAGATAATCTCTAAAATAAATCTCGTCATGATCTCCTGTCATTCGCAAATGTAGATGAAAAACTTTCTCAGCAAATCCCTGCTCTGTATATCCTTTATTCAGCGAAATCCTGTTAGGACTCTCCGACATCACTAACCACCCATTCTTCACCAATAAATCCCTAACTCTTGCTAAATCCTCTATTCTACCTACTTCTAACAGAATATCAACGATATCTTTGGCCCAAATATTAGGGATAGCAGTGCTACCGATATGTTCTATTCTTTTAATAACATTTGCACCCAATATTTTTTTCAGATTTGCTTTTTCCGATTCATACCTGTCTTTCCACTCTGACTTGTGCTCTACTAGAAAAATAGGAAAAAGTTGCCAGAGTTCCTCTAAACTCATTTCTTCAAGTTTCTTTTTCATGTCTATAAGACCTAAATCAACTCTGTCCCAAACTGGTCCTGCTTGATTTTGCCAGCTTTCATCAAGCCTCCGAGTGCTTTCTTGAACTGACCTTTAGAAATGCCAAAGGTTGCCTTGATGTCCTCAGGGGACGACTTGTCATTCAAGGTCATGAAGCCACCATTGCTTTCCAAGTATGTCAAAATCATCTGGGCATCATTTTCCAACATCTCAAAAGAACGTGGTTTGAGGGAGAGGTTCAAGGTGCGGTCCACTTCACGGAAACCAATGACACGCGCATCTAAAACTTGCCCCAAACGTGGCTCTGCGTAGCGCTCACTAGGATGGATAAAACCAAGCATGTTATTCTCTGGCAGATAGACAAAGGTCCCTGACAGCTTGAGACGGTATACAATGGCTGGCCAGTTTTGGTTCTGCATGTTGTTATAGGCAGGACGAGCCAGACGTTGGAAGTCTTCCTGATACGCCAAAAGTCCCCAGATTCGGTCTTTCTTGTCCACTTGAAGACGGATGTAGAGTTGGTCGCCCTTCTTAGGCCAGAGTTCTTTCAATTCAGGGAGAATATCTAGCGATACTACGACTTCCTTATCAGGAAGGCCTGTATCCACAAAGACACCAAGGTCTTTACGAACTTCTGTTACGGTTCCCCAACCAAATTGGTCCTGAGTGGCAGTCACTTCTAAGGTTGTCAGACGGAGTTTTTGCTTCATATCCGTGTAGGTAAAACCTTTGACCGTATCCCCTACTCTATGTTGACCTTCTTCCTTGGCAAGTGCATAGGTTTGACCATCCTTTTGCACAAAGTAAAAACGGTCATTTTCATCGATGATGAGTCCAACGATAAAACTTGCAAGATTTGTATTCATATTTCCTTCTTTCGAATAAAACTCAGCCAGCAATGCCAACTGAGTTTTTCTGTTTATTCTAGACTTCCAAAAGTTCTTTTTCTTTGTTGGCAGTCATGTCGTCGATGTGTTTAACAGCATCGTCTGTTACTTTTTGAATATCTTTTTCAAGAGTCTTCAATTCGTCTTCAGTGATTTCTTTTGCTTTTTCTTGTTTCTTAGCTTCATCCATAGCATCACGACGGATATTGCGGATAGCCACTTTGGCATTTTCACCGACCTTCTTCACTTCTTTAGCAAGGTCACGACGAGTCTCTTCTGTAAGAGCTGGGATAACCAAGCGGATCACAGAGCCGTCATTAGCTGGTGTGATACCAAGATCAGAAGCGTTCAAGGCACGCTCGATGTCTTTCAACGAAGACTTGTCAAATGGTGTTACCAACAAGACACGCGCTTCTGGAATAGTAATTGAAGCGATTTGGTTAAGAGGAGTTTCGACTCCATAGTATTCTACGTGGATACGGTCTAGCAAGCTTGCGTTGGCACGACCGGCACGGATACCACCAAATTCACGAGCAAGTGATTGGTGAGACTGGGTCATTCTCTCTTTAGCTTTTTCTACAATTGCGTTTGCCATAGTCTTTCTTATTCCTTTTCTTCGATATTATTTGATACAGTTGTTCCGATATTTTCACCAAATACAACGCGTTTGATATTGCCCGGTTGGTTCATGTTAAAGACAACTAGGTCAATGTCGTTATCCATTGAAAGTGTTGAAGCAGTTGAGTCCATGATGCGAAGACCTTTGTTAATGACATCACGGTGGGTCAATTCTTCAAACTTAACGGCAGTCTTGTCTTTCTTAGGATCAGCATTGTAAACACCGTCTACGCCATTTTTGGCCATAAGGATGGCATCCGCTTCGATTTCAGCTGCACGAAGAGCCGCTGTTGTATCTGTTGAGAAGTAAGGTGAACCAATTCCGGCACCAAAGATAACGATACGACCTTTTTCAAGATGGCGGAGGGCACGTCCACGTACGTAAGGTTCAGCCACTTGTTGCATAGAAATAGCTGTTTGCACTCGCGTATCGACGCCAACTTGTTGCAATGAATCTGCCATCACAAGAGCATTCATAACGGTCCCAAGCATTCCTGTGTAATCTGCCTGAACGCGGTCCATTCCTGCTTCTGCAGCAGGTTCACCACGCCAGAGATTTCCTCCACCAATAACAAGGGCAATTTCGATACCTAAGCTATGAACTTCTTGAATCTCTTTTGCGATTGTTTGAACTGTTTGGATATCAATCCCTACGCCACGTTCACCGGCAAGGGCTTCACCTGATAACTTGATTAAAATACGTTTATACTTGGGGTTCGCCATTTTTACTCTCCTTTTTTTATCCTACCTATTTTATCACAATTTCTAAGATTTTTATAGTATCATGAGCAATTCTTTGAAAAAAATTAGACCGTTAAAAATTCCTCTAAATCGTTAAGGGCACGCTCTGCAATTTTTTCATAACGAGCTTTTTTATCACGGATACGCTCGCCTTCCAATTCCTTGATAATCCCAAAATTGACATTCATTGGTTGGAAATGTTTGCTGTCCGCATGAGTGATGTAATGAGCTAGACTTCCGATCGCTGTGGTCTCTGGGAAGATAGCTTCACTTTCACCCTTGAAGAGTCGAGCTGCGTTAATACCTGCAACTAAGCCTGACGCTGCTGACTCAACATAGCCTTCCACACCCGTCATTTGACCAGCAAAGAAGAGGTTAGGCTGTTTCTTAGAACGATAGGTTTGCTCAAGAAGATTTGGCGAATCCATGTAAGAATTGCGGTGCATGACCCCATAACGAACAAACTCCGCATTTTCAAGACCTGGAATCATTTGGAAGACACGCTTTTGTTCTCCCCATTTGAGGTGGGTCTGGAAACCGACGATATTGTAGAGGCTACCAGCCGCATTGTCCTGACGAAGCTGGACAACTGCATACGGTGTTTTGAACTCCCCATCGCGAGGTCCTGTGTAGTCGTCTGGATACTCCAAACCAACTGGCTTCATGGGACCATAAAGCATGGTTTTAATGCCACGTTTGGCCATGACTTCGATAGGCATACAGCCTTCAAAGTACTTTTCTTTTTCAAACGAATTGAGCGGGGCTTCTTCCGCATTGACCAAGGCTTCATGAAAATCCATAAACTCTTGCTTGGTCATTGGAGCATTGAGATAGGCCGCTTCTCCCTTGTCATAACGAGACTTGAGATAAACCTTGCTCATATCAATGGTGTTGACATCGATGATAGGCGCTGCCGCATCGTAGAAATAGAAGCCATCGCCGCCATTAAGAGCATGGATTTTCTCAGCTAGAGCATCACTAGTTAAAGGTCCAGTCGCTACAACTGTGATGGCATCTGTTGGCAATTCGGTAATTTCGTCACGTACCACTTCAATTAAGGGGTGGTTGGCTATTTTTTCAGTCACCATTTGGGAGAAACCATCTCGGTCAACCGCAAGAGCCCCACCAGCAGGAACACGGGTTGCTTCAGCAGATTCCAAGATGACCGAACCCAGGCGACGCATTTCTTCCTTGAGAAGCCCAACGGCATTAGTCAGGGCATCGCCACGAAGAGAATTGGAACAAACCAACTCAGCAAAATTGTCTGTTTTGTGCTGGGGTGTTGACTTGACACCACGCATTTCGTAGAGTTTAACTGGAATACCACGTTCTGCGATTTGGTAGGCAGCTTCAGACCCCGCTAAACCAGCACCGATAACATTGATATAAGATTGAGACACGACACTAATACCTCTTTGGGTGGAACCTCAGTCCATATCCAAACAAGCCACTGGATTGTTTGACACCCACAAATCTTTCTATTTTTTTCTTTTACTAGTATAACAAAAAAAGGGAAGAAGGCAAACTTCCCTGTTTAGTCATTTTCTTGATGTAAAGAGATAGTGAGTGTTCCAGTTAAAAATCAATTATATGCTACTCTATAAAATCTTTTCCACATAACGGATCGATAGGGACTGTTATTCTATCTCTTGCTATAACCGTATTATCTAAAACAGCATAACATTCAACATAGTGGTCTCCTTTAAACTGAGAATCTTCGTGATGTTTTATTTTACCTGAAAAAATAGCACCACGCTCACAATTTCTTCTAATCGCCTCAGCTCCAATATTTCTAACTTTCCAATAATATTTAACATCAGACAAAAGATTATCTGGAATATCTGATTTTATAATTTCAAAATCAAGAGATTTTCTGTTTTTAATCTTAAATCTACTCTTTAAAAAGTCTGAAAGAAGTGCTTTTCGAAAACCATCTTGAGTAATTTCACACTCCAAAACAATATTATAGCGGATATCAACACTAAACAATTCATCAATAAATTCTTCATTCGAAGCTCGATTTGTGGTAGAAGTTGATTGAGCGAATTTTCTACCAAATAGCTGTTTATAAACTTCAGTAAGTTTCTCTTCTGAAGCGTCTTCTATTTTCTTTAGAGCCTGCTTAGCTTTATTGATAAATTTTGCTCCATCATTATTATAAATCTTTTGATTACTACCTAAAGCATACCAATACTCTCTATTTTTATCTTGATTTGAAAAGTATTCAAAAATATCTTTCAAGAGAATATTATAATCAGAGTAATATATTTCAGAAATACCTTTATCATCAATAAAATCAGATATCAAAGTATCTATCAACAGCCCCTTAAATGAAAAGCCCATATGATTTTTCCATCGTCGTATGAGTCTTGTTAAGTTAGAAAAATGATTATTAAAATTCGAATTTAGAGATTTGCATTTTTCAATTTCAGGCCTTGGTTTAGTAGTTTTCCAAGAGCCTCCGTTACGAGAATCAGGATATTTAAAATTTCCATCAGATTGTTCGAAAGCTGGAACTAACTCAATTTTTCCACCATCCGAAAAATCAATAACAACGACCTGTCCGTCTCCTTTTATTTTTGTATTCGGGTATCTTTTTAGTAATTCGTTTTTTATTTCCTGTAGAAGTGCTGATTGACCATTGCCCTCATAAGAATCAAATCGTCTATACACTTCTGATGGTAGTGAAAAAATATAATCAAAATCACTAACATTTCGAACAGCCGTCGTTCTCCCGACACTACCGACAATCAAACCATTGTCAGTTTCTTCATCTTCAAGCTCATCTAAGGAATAGTATTTTCGATTAAGTCGTTTCGTAATCTCTTTTAATCTATTCTCCCATTTTTCCCATTCCTCATCCGTCATGGGCAGTTCGTCTTCGCAAAACTCTTTAAAATCATTAGATAAGGACATTATTCTTCCTCCCTAACTTTCATCAATTCTTTTGAAATAAAGTATTTATAGTCATCCTCATAATCATTATCTTTTCGTGATTTTATCAGTTCTGAAGCCTTGGATATATTTTTAGGAGAAGGATTGGAAAGTTTACCGTAAGCAACATCTCTTCGAAATTTTAATTCTTCGAAGGATTTTTGGATTTCACTAGAAGATTTTCCATTGTAAACCACCTCGGATAAAAGATTTTCAGCTGAGACCCTAAGATTCCAAAGTTCATCAACAGATTTCCTTTCCAAAGCTAGTCGTTCCTCAAAGTTAAACTCCTTGGTGATGCTAAAAATTATTGTAGTGACTAATGATAAAAATGCTGTAACAAGCTTTATCCAATATTCATCAAAGCAAAGTATTCCAACTAAGCCAGAAGAGACAACTCCAGAAATGATTATTGTTGCTATTCTAAACCATCGAATATAGCTTTCTAACTCGTCAATTCTAACCACATGAATTTTATGAGTCCAACCTACATTTACTATAAAATTTAAAAGTTCAAAGTGTAATTTTTCTTGATTTTTCGACATCAAACCTCCCTCCTTACTATTTTTGCCTATCTTGATATGTTTCCCAAACAAATGACACTACCGTTAATGCAGAGCCTACAACAACTGAAGCATATCTTTGTGGTAATTCTGTAAAGTTAGCACTTTTCCCGTGACCGTCGCCTTTATCATTTCGAAGATTGTTAATTCCCTTGATAATTTGATTCAAACCACTCAGAACCAGCTTTACATCTTGATTATTTTTAGCTGAAATATTTTCAGTAGCATCCAAATTCAAAAATTTAAAGACTTTCTTTTGCAAGGTTGCAATATCATTCGCATTAGAATACTCAATTTTCTCGTGGTCTAAAATATGTTTAAAACACGATTCCAGCAACTCTTTAGCCTTACCGATAGCATCCGCTGGAGAGCGAGAAATCATTTCATTCATAATCGCCATTTGCTTATCAATATAGCTACTATCAAAATAGTCAGATAGATATTCAACAGTATTATTTAAGTAAGATATTTGTGAGACTTCATATTTCGAAAGTCTCTCTTTCAATTTTAACGCCTGAGAGTTCTTCTCTTCAGTTTTCTCATAATATGAGTTAGGGAGATCTTCGTAATATCTTAGTAAATCTAAAGCCAATTTTAAAACAAGTTCATCTGATTCATTATTTACAAAAGCCTCTAAAGACTTTCCTTTAGATAAACCGTATTTTTCTTGAATATCTATCCCAACTGAATAAAAAGTAAAATCGGCAAAAGTAGAATTAGAAAAATCTAATACATAGCCTCCACTATTAAAAAATACTTTGATAAAACTCTTATCTTGAAAATTCAATTTCATATTCCCTACACTTAAAACATCAACTCGCTTCAAACAAATCCAGTTGACCAAAACTTTCTTCGAGTTTCTGTTGCTTAGCAATTATATCAACTTTTTGTTCTCCAATTATTGGTTTTATATCTTTCTCATAAGATATATTCGTAATATCTCCACATAATATTTCTGAATTCTGATGATTTTTTTGAAAGGTTTCTAAGGCTTTTTCGTCATTATCAATTCCTAATAGAACATTAAATCTAGCCATCTCGAATCCATAAGATAGACCGCCTGCTCCTGAAAATAAATCTACAATGTTATATTTTTTCAACTGATAAACTCCACACTATTTTCTCATATATAATTATACCATACTGCTTACTTAAAAATACTTCTACATAGATTACATCATATAATACTTAATGTAAACTGAATGAATATCGCTTTTATTTATTCACTATTCAATCAATTATATGGTTTAGACTCCGAAGATTATCATCACTAATCAAGTTAAACAGAAATAGACAGAATTACTACACTCTGCCTCCCTTTATTGTTTCTCTTCCCAATCGTGGTAGGCAGCATAGAGTTGGCTTTTATTCCACTGGTAGAGTTTCGCAACTTCCTTAATAGCTTGATTTTTCTTCATGCCTTGCTGGATACGGGATTGGATTTCTAAAAACAAATCCTCCTCATCCTTCTCCTCCTCATCCTGACTGGCACCTTCAACGATGAGAAGGCACTCGCCCTTAAGTGGCGTTTCAGCGATGTTTTCTAATAACTCAGAGATGGTACCTCGTTGGTATTCTTCATAGATTTTGGTCAATTCTCTGACCAAGACCACCGAGCGGTCGCCATAAACTGCTAGCATATTTTCCAGCGTATCAGCCACACGATGGGGCGATTCGTAGAAAATTTGAGTTTCTGGATAGTCTTTTTTGGCTTGAAAAAATTGCTTTTGCTGGCCTGATTTTCTCGGTAAGAAACCGTAAAAGATATGTGGCTGTGGCGCTAAACCACTGGCAATCAAGGCAGAAATCCCCGCAGAGGCACCCGGAACTGTGACAACTGCAATCTCTTCCTCGATGGCTGCCTTGACTAAATCATGACCAGGGTCCGAGATGCTAGGCAGACCCGCATCGGAGACCTGAGCAATACTTTGTCCTGCTTTCAGAAAACTAATCAAGTCAGGAATCTTTTCCTTGGCATTGTGCTCGTGAAAACTGATCTGCTTAGTGGAAATATCAAAATGCTTGAGCAAAAGCCCTGTATTGCGCGTGTCCTCAGCAGCAATCCAGTCCACCTCTTTCAAGGTCTGGATGGCACGAAAGGTCATATCATCCAGATTTCCAATCGGCGTTGCGACTAGGTAAAGTTTGCCATAGGGAGACTGCCCCTTAAAACTTTTTTGAATCTGCATGCCTACTCCCTATACAACAACTCATCACAGAACATACATTCCTCGTCCTGCTCCCGGCGTTGGCCGTAAAAATCATTACAAACGTGAAACCCATCCTTATAGATCCGACGGACGCTTTCACGAACATGCTTGGCCTTGACGGGAGCATCTGCTTCCACCTCACCTAAGCGTTCGCGTAACTTACTATTTTCCAAACGAAGAGCTGTATTTTCCTCTACTAGGCTCTTGAGATTTTTCTTAATGGCCTCAACATCGGCCAAGGTCACCAATAACTGTTGGGAAAAATCGTCCAGCGCATCAAATAATTCTTTCTTATCCATAAACCAGCCCTTTCCTTTCTTTATTCTTCATTGAGTTTATATTTCTTTCAAGACCAGATATTCCATGGCATTTTGAAAGCTGACATTGGCTTGCCACATTTTTCTAGCTTCTAGCAAATCTTGTAAAATCTGTCGAATCCTTGCTTGCAAGAGGTCCTGTCCACAGAGGACTTCGAGGATTCGCAAGACCTGTTCTTGTTTTTCCTTGTCATCTGCCAAGCTGGCTAATTTAGCAACTTGCAGATAACTTTCTTTTTTCTTAGCTAATAACCAGGTCAGCAGGCGTTCACTCTCTTCCACCAAGGTCCAAAAACTTGCCTGATTTGCCAGTTTTTCTGCTTCAGCACGCGATTGACTAAACAGGGCTAAGAGAGTCGCTTTTTTCTTGACCAGACCTGCTTGTTCTAATTGATGGATAAGCTTTTCTTCTTGCTTTTTAAAGTGAAAAATCTGGGTCCGACTACGGATTGTCGGTAAAATTTTTTCCTCATCGCTGGTCAAGAAGAAAATGTAAACTTCACTCTGAGGTTCTTCGATGACCTTGAGCAGAGAGTTGGCTGCGTTGGGATGCATTTTTTCCGCCTGCTCGATAATAAAGACCTGTTGCTGGCTTTCAATCCCTGCTTGGGAAAACTGACCCACCAATTCCCGAATGCGTTCTGTCTTGATGGCCTGATTGACTGGCTTAATCAAGGTAACATCGGGAAATTCTTCCTGTTCAATCAGCTTGCAGTTTCGGCATTTCTCACATGGTAGAACGCCTACTTTATCCCTACAAAAGAGGCTCTTAGCCAAAAACTGCGCCATTTCCAAGCTTCCAAAGAAACCTGAAAAGAGATAGGCGTGATTGAGCTGGTCTTGTTCTAGGATACGGACAAAGCGGTCAAACTGGTCTGGTTGCCAAGCCTTTAGTTGATCTTGTTTCATTTAGCCAAGCCCATTCTCTCAAACAAGACAGCCTTGGTAGCTTCCACAACCTCCTCCAAAGGAAGACTGGCATCAATCTTGACAATACGATTTCCTTCTTTTTCCAGAAGAGAAAGGTAGCCTTGACGGACTTTTTTGTGCAAGTCCAAACCTTCCAAGTCCAAACGATTAACCTCGCGATCACTATTAGCAGCAATACGAGCCAATCCTTCTTCCACCTCGATGTCAAAATAAAGTGTCAAATCGGGTTTGAGGCCATCTGTCGCAAAATGGTTGAGCCAATCAATAGCATCAATATCCAAGCCACGGCCAAATCCCTGATAAGCAACAGAACTATCGATGAAGCGGTCCATAATGACCAACTTGCCAGCTTCAAGGGCTGGAAGAACTTTTTCCACCAAGTGCTGTCTGCGACTGGCGATATAGAGAAGGAGCTCTGTTTTAGGATCCATCTGAGTATGGCTGGGGTCCAAAATCACTTGACGAATCTTTTCCCCAATCAAGACTCCACCTGGCTCACGGGTCGTCAACACTTCTACTCCTTTTTCCTCTAAAATTGGGAGCAGAGCCTCTAAAACGCTGGTCTTCCCTGCTCCCTCTGGTCCCTCAAGAGAGACTAAAAATCCTTTTGACATGTCTAACTCATTTCTTTTTTTCTACCTTCTATTCTATCAAAAAAATAGGTTTTTGTGACAATCTTTTTGTGTCTTCTCTATTCAATCGACCATAAAAGAGGCTGGGAGTCATCCAACCTCTTATTTACCTAGTTCTTGTGTTCGTTTATAGGATTGATGAACTGCGTCCATGACGGTGCCTCTAAAGGCATGTTCTTCCAGACTTGCTACACCAGCGATAGTCGAACCTCCTGGGCTGCAAACTTGGTCTTTCAATACTCCAGGATGTTGTTGACTTTCGAGGACCATTTGTCCAGCGCCGACTACTGTTTGGGCTGCCATTTTCAAAGCTATTTCTCGTTGCAATCCTGTCTGTACACCCGCATCTGCCAAAGCCTCGATAAAGAGATAGACAAAAGCTGGTCCACAACCTGCTAGACCTGTCGCCGCATCGATTAAACCATCTCCCAGCTCAACCAAAAGACCGGCCTTGGCTAATAACTGACAAAACAGACCATTGTCCTCAACACGACAGTTTGCTGACATGGCGTAACTAATCACTCCTTGGCCGATAGCTACTGGAGTATTGGGCATGATGCGAATGATTCGGTGGTGACTTGGCAGAAGACTCGCTAGTTTTTTCAAGGTCAATCCAGCTGCCATGGAGATCAGAAGAAGACTCTCTCTTTTTTCAAGGATGGTCTGATATTGAGCAAGTAGTTCAGAAAACTGGGCTGGCTTAACTCCTAGAAAAATCACATCTGCTTCTGCAAAAATTTCTTCATTGCTGGAAGCCTGACCGCCAAAGTTGGCGATGAAAGCATCTACTTTTGCTTGACTGCGATTGGCAAGGAGAATCTGTTCACCCGTCTTGGCCTGCCAGACAGCCTTGGCCAAACTAGCTCCCATATTCCCTAAGCCGATAAATCCAATCTTCATCTCTTACTCCCTTATCTGTCCGTCACCAGTAACCACATACTTGTAGCTGGTCAATTCCTTCAAGCCCATTGGACCACGCGCATGCAGTTTCTGAGTAGAAATCCCCATTTCACATCCAAGGCCAAATTGCCCACCATCAGTGAAACGCGTTGAGGCATTGATATAAACCGCTGCTGAGTCTACTTGATTTGTAAAGTAAGCCGCAGCTTCAGTATTTTCTGTCACAATGGCATCCGAATGATGGGTACTGTGAGCTTCAATATGCGCAACCGCTTCTTCTAAACTACTCACAACCTTAACCGCTAGGATATAATCTAAAAACTCGGTGTCAAAGTCTTGGGCCTCAGCTGATCGACCTGAAACAAACTGACTTGCTTTGCTATCCAGACGGAATTGAATCGGTTCCAGCCCATCTTCTTTCCGACTTGTAACCAGAACTTGCTCCAAGCGAGGAAGGAAATCCGCTGCCTTGTCTTCATGAACCAGCAAGACCTCCATGGCATTGCAGACAGAAGGGCGACTAGTTTTGGCATTGTTGATGATGGCTAGAGCCTTGTCTTCGTCTGCATCCTTATCTACATAGACATGGACAATCCCAGTTCCTGTCTCGATAACAGGCACGATAGCATTTTCAACCACGGCATTGATCAAACCAGCCCCTCCACGAGGAATGAGAAGGTCCAGATAACCCTTGGCCTTCATCATGGCATAGCTACTTTCTCGACTGGTATCTTCTACTAGTTGAATCACATCAGGATGAATGGTAGTCGTCTCCAAGCCCTTCTTCAGAGCTGTGACAATAGCATGAGCTGTTTGGTAGGCGTCCTTGCCACTACGAAGAACAACCGCATTGCCACTCTTGAGAGCCAAAGCAGCTGCATCAGAAGTTACATTCGGACGACTTTCATAGATAATACCAATAACCCCCATGGCCACCCGTTTTTTGGTGATAACCAAGCCATTTTCAAGCTGACTTGTTTCTAGGACTTCACCGATAGGATCTGGTAAAGCAACCACTTCACGAATCCCTCTTGCCATCGCTTCTATACGTCCCGCATCCAAATAAAGACGGTCTAGCATAACATCTGAGATTTTCCCCTTGGCCGCTTCTATATCGAGGGCATTTGCCACTAAAATCTCCTCAGTAGCTGCCAATAAATGATCTGCCATGGCTAGCAAGGCTTGGTTTTTCACTGCTTCACTGGCAGTATTGATTGATTTTTTAACAGCTTGTACTTGTTCAAATTGTTCTTGTGTACTTACCATCGTTCACCTCTAAAATTCTGTAAAGAGTAGCTGGATTTCAGGAGTGATGGAAATCCAGTCATCACGGTGAATCAAGACTCCCTTAGCTTTTTGAGAACGGAGCATATCTTCTAGGGCTGAAACGCCAAATTGGACACGTCCCTTTCCAAGAGATTGACCTGTTTCTTTATCTGCTACTGTGACAATATCATGGTAAGAGAAATTCCCTTCCACTTCTACCACACCTGATAAAAGGAGACT
Source organism: Streptococcus oralis (assembly GCF_023611505.1). NCBI lineage: Bacteria > Bacillati > Bacillota > Bacilli > Lactobacillales > Streptococcaceae > Streptococcus > Streptococcus oralis. Next base: position 1,247,381 of record NZ_CP097843.1, read on the forward strand.
TTTTCCGTTTTTTGAAAGTGCTTCTGCAGCTCCACCATCTACCCAAATCGTTCCTTGACTTTGAGCATAGAAGGCCAGCCATTGTTTCTGGGTACGAAGTCCCTTCTCTTGCGCAACAAAGAAAGAACCATCCTTGGTCTCGTCCGCCGCCTCAATCAGCGCATCTGATTTCATGGACGAGCAGATATAGACTGGCACACCCGACTCCGTCGCAATAGTTGCAGCTTTGATTTTTGTCAGCATACCCCCAGTACCATTAGACGAACCTGCTCCACCAGCCATATCAATAATCTCACGATTGATAGTCTCGATTTTCTCAAGACGTTTAGCTTTTGGATCTGAGTTGGGATTGCCAGTATAGAGACCATCCACATCGGTCAAGAGAACTAGGAGATCCGCTTGAACCATAGCCGCTACCTGAGCACTCAGAGTATCATTGTCCCCAACCTTGAGCTCATCAATAACGACACTGTCATTCTCGTTGATGATAGGAATGGCACCACGATGAAGCAATACAGACAAGGCCTGATGGGCATTCTTATAGCGACGCTTATCTACAAAATCATCCTGTGTCAGCAAGATTTGTGCAGAAACGATTTGGCGCATGAGGAGGTTAGTCGTGTATTCTTCTAGGAGTAAACCTTGTCCTACTGCGGCCGAGGCCTGCTTATCTGCAATCTTGGTCGGACGTTTTTTAAAGCCCAAAGCTCCAAATCCTGCCGCTACTGCCCCAGATGACACCAAAATCAACTCATGTCCAGCTTCATGCAACATAGCTAATTGTTGGGTGATTGCCTTTACTTTACTTCTTGATAAACTCCCGTCTTCATTTGTCAAGGACGAAGTCCCTACCTTAAAGACGATTCGTTTGTACTTCATATTCTCACTCCGATTCTTCATATTTATCCATTATAACATGAATGCTTTAAAATAGAAAAGACTTGAAATAAAAAAGGTTGAGACAGGCATCTCAACTCTTTTATCACGTCTAATTCTTTCTTAATCTCTCCAAGGTTTCTTTAAAAATATCTGGAATATCTGCCGTAAACTCCAAGGTTTCACCTGTTTTCGGATGGGTAAAACCTAGAGTTTTAGCATGGAGAAATTGTCCATGTCCTTTCAGAGTTTTTCGAGGACCATAGACCTCATCCCCAGCGACTGGATGACCAATATAAGCCATGTGAACACGGATTTGGTGGGTACGTCCTGTCTCTAGTTGCAACTCCACTAAGGTATAATCACCAAAACGTTCCAAGACATGAAAACGCGTCACTGCCGGCTTCCCTTTAGCAGTCACAGCCTGTTTCTTACGGTCTTTTTCGCTCCGACCAATCGGCGCTTCAATCACACCACGATCATTAGGAAGATTGCCATGAACAATCGCCCAGTATTTACGTAGAGACTTCTTGTCCTTGAGTTCTTGGGCAAGTGCTAAGTGGGCCTCATCATTTTTCGCAATCATGAGGAGACCAGACGTATCCTTGTCAATACGGTGAACAATTCCTGGACGGAGGACCCCATTGATACCTGACAAGTCTTTGATATGGTACATGAGAGCATTGACCAAGGTTCCGCTAGTATGACCGGCGCTGGGATGAACCACCATACCCTGCGGCTTATTGACAACGGCGACGTCCTCATCTTGGTAGATAATTTCCAGAGGAAGTTCCTCAGCAACATACTCCAAAACCTCTGGTTCTGGCACATGGTAGGTGACGATATCCCCCTCTTGGACAGTGTATTTCGCTTTCTTGGCTTGCCCATTAACCAAAACTTGTCCAGCCTTGATTTGTTCATTAGCGAGACTGCGCGACAATTCTGTAAGATCCGACAGGGCCTTGTCTAAACGTTGCCCACCAGTTTCAATTTTTATTTCCATTTACTTCCTCTTTAAGCATTGCAATCAATAAAACAATGACACCAACTGTCAAATAGCTGTCAGCCACATTGAAAATCGCAAAGTTGATAAAGTCTAGGTGAAACATATCCACTACAAAACCTTGACTCATTCTGTCGATAAAGTTGCCCAGACCTCCCGCGATTATCAAAGTCAGTCCAAAAACTAGCCAGAGAGAGTCCTCCATGTGTTTATGTAGATACCAAATGGCACCTGCCATGACGACCAGTGTAATAACAGCAAATAACCACTGCTGATCTTGCAGCATGGAGAAGGCTGCTCCTCTATTTTGCAGATAGGTCAAGCTAACAAGATTGGGTATCCACGAACGCACTTCACCCAGTGGAATCTGCTGGAGAACATAGGCTTTAACCCACTGATCCAGCCCAATCAAAAGCAGTACAATGACTGCCACTATTCCTCTTTTTTTCATGATTTCCTCTTTTGATCAAAATATTCTTGCATGACTTCTACGAAAAGAGTCCCAGCTTGGCTAAGCTCGACTTCTTCCCGTTTGACATAGACCATGCGGTTATCTAGATTATCCTTGAGGCGAATGACTGTGATCCCATTAACACTGTCACTATCTAAAAATCCAGACCCTGTCGCATAAGCATCCGTCCGCTCCAAAATACCATTCAAAGTAGCACGGTCCGTCACATTGAACATCTGGGAGCTCGCGCTGGTATCGACAAAGTTCTCTGAATAGTAAAGGTACTCGTCCTTTTCCTGAGTAAAGCGAACTGTTGGTAAATCAGCTAAGTCCTCCATGACCAATTCCTCTTTCTGTGCTAAAGGATGTCCTTCACGCAGATAGATATGAGTCTGAAAAGGAATCAACTCAATGACTTCAAGACCTAACTTTTCAATCCGTTGCATAATTCCCTTTTGATTTTGATTGTTGAGGTAGATAATCCCAATCTCACTGTGACCCTGAGCTACTTCGTCTAAGATTTGAACTGTAGTAGACTCAAAAATACGGAAGTTTTTGTAGTCAGGATAGCGCTCTGAAAAAGCCGTAATGGTTGGTGGTAAGAAGTCATAGTGCTGACTGGCAATGGAAAATTCATCCTTTTCTTCCTCAGGATTGGCATATTGATTTTGAAAAACATCAAATCCTTTGACCAATTCTTGCGCTTTCTCATAAAATTCCATACCGCGACGTGTCAAAAACGTTCCTGAACTCGTCCGACGGAAAATTTTAAAGCCTAACTCTTTTTCCAAATCGCGCACAGAAATAGACAGACTCGGCTGACTAACATACATTTTTTCAGCAGCTTCACGGAAAGTACCGCTATTCGCAATGGCCACAACATAGCGTAATTGTTGAATATTCATCTTCTACCCCCAACTTCTCTATCTGTTCATTATACCATATTTCAGAATTTTTCCAAAAAAGAAAAAAGTGTCCATCGCAAGTTTAAATCTAACTATTCTTTATTAAATTCAATATGGGTACCAAAACAAAAAATAGGCTCTCCGAAAACTCGGAAAGCCTTATTTAATGCTACTTCTAGCTTCCTTGCCTTGTCATTTCAAGGTTCGGGATGAAAAGGTTCACTGAACCTTTTTATTTTGCGATTGGGTAAACAGAAACTTGTTTTTTATCGCGTCCTTTACGTTCAAAACGTACTACGCCTTCAACTTTAGCGAACAAAGTATCGTCTCCACCACGTCCAACGTTTACACCTGGATAGATGTGTGTACCACGTTGACGGTAAAGGATTGATCCACCTGTTACAGTTTGTCCGTCAGCTGCTTTAGCTCCAAGACGTTTCGCTTGTGAATCACGTCCGTTTGATGTAGAACCTCCACCTTTTTTGTGGGCGAAAAGTTGCAAGTTGTTAAGAGTCATTTTTAACATAATGTTTTCCTCCGTGTTAGTTTTCTGTGATAACTCTGGTTTGGACGAACTCAGAAGAGTTCTCCGATAAGTTTGCCATACCTAAGAAAAATGATTCGAAGAATAACTGGGTCATTTCTCTCTGGTGTGAAGGAAGATCCGCTGGTATTTCAACCTTTAGATAGCCACCTTCATCTTCGTTTAATTCTAAGATTGGTTCATAGCCTGCAAATTTCTCAATAGAATTGATAAAGTTAATGGCAAGCGTAGAAACCGATGCACACACGACATCTAAGCCGTATTCGCCACTTTCGGCGTGTCCAGTAATTTCCGCACTCCTCAGCTCGCCATCTTCGGCTCTCTCAAAGACTGCTTGTATCATGTGTTCTCCTTAAAATTAAGCGTTGATCGCGTTGATGACAACTTTTGTATATGGTTGACGGTGACCTTGTTTACGGTGGCTACCTTTTTTAGGTTTGTACTTGTAAGTAACAACTTTCTTTTGTTTTCCTTGTTTTTCAACAGTTCCAACTACAGTAGCTCCAGCAACAAGTGGAGTTCCGACAACAGTGTTTTCACCACCAACAAGAACAACTTCGTTAAAAGTAACTTCTTGACCAGCTTCAACGTTCAATTTTTCAACGTAAACTGCTTGACCAACTTCAACTTTAACTTGTTTTCCGCCAGTTTTGATAATTGCGTATGTGCTCATTATGCACCTCCTATGATTTTTAGGGTTTCCCCGTATTTTTGTGAAGACTCGCCTAGCATCGTGGGACGAACCACTTTACACTCACTATGTGAGCAACGATGTTCGTGCGGTTGCACAGGACTGTGCATAGTCAACTCTTCAAGTATAGCATATCTTCTTTTTTCTTACAAGCGAAATCAATCAAATTTAAGCTTTTTCTTTCCCTTTTTTTCTCCAAGAAGCAAAAAGCATACTGAAGTAAAAGATACTCATCATAAGAGGAACACCTAGAATTGTCTTCTCCTGATAGTAAATCGTCAAATAAGCTGAAAAAACAACTCCGAAGACAAAACTGCTAAGTAAGCTAACAAAAATCAAGCCCTCTCGTAGGAAAGGCGTATGCTTGGTCCGGAAATAATCACCAAAAGCCAACATAGTTCGTTTGATATTCCCTGTCATAAAAGCATTATTATAGGCAATCCCTGACACTTCTCCAAAAGCAGTTGTCACCAATCCCATACAAAAGGCCAATGGCGGTACGAGATAGATATTCTCTACAGTTTGCGGCACAAACCCTATAATTAGGGACAGGACTGCAAGTGGAATTACGGACAAAATTGGCTTTTTAACAATTCTCAATTTTTCCTTATAAATAGTTAATAAAAGGACTCCCATCATAAAAGCTAGCAAGGTCATTACTTTGGCACTGGCATCTGACACATTGTGTTGAATGAGTCCTACTGATAGAAAAACCACATTCCCAGTCTGTCCTGCCACCAGGGTATTTCCTCGCACGATAAAGGTATAGGCATCTACATATCCTGCGCAAAAAGTCAAAAAAAGCGCTAGCCTCTTAGACTGACGTGATATTTTTCTTATTGGTAATAATCTCATTTTCTCCCCCTTTTCATTTCATCTACTTATCTAAACATTGTACCACTTTCTCCAAGAAATGCGTAGTCCATTTGAAAATTTTTACCATCTGTTGGATAGTCCTTCTTTTCTATGTTATAATGAAGGAAGGATTTGAAGTCGGAAAAGGAGTATTTATGCTTAAATTAGGTGTTATCGGAACAGGCGCTATCAGCCATCATTTCATAGAAGCAGCCCATGCCAGCGGAGAATACCAGCTGGTCGCAGTCTATTCTAGAAAACGAGAAACTGCCGCAACCTTTGCTTCTCGCTATGAAAATATCCAACTCTTTGATCAATTAGAAGACTTCTTTAATTCTTCCTTTGATGTAGTCTATATCGCTAGTCCAAACTCCTTGCATTTTGTTCAAGCCAAGGCTGCCTTGTCTGCTGGTAAGCACGTCATTCTTGAAAAGCCAGCTGTCACTCAGCCACAAGAATGGCTAGATTTGAGGCAAACGGCTGAGAAAAATCACTGTTTTATCTTTGAGGCAGCTCGTAATTACCACGAGGAATCTTTTACTACTATCAAGAATTTTTTGGCAGACAAGCAAATATTGGGAGCAGATTTCAACTATGCCAAGTATTCATCCAAGATGCCGGACTTGTTGGCTGGGCAGACGCCAAATGTTTTTTCAGATCGTTTTGCTGGTGGAGCCCTTATGGATTTGGGGATTTATCCTCTCTACGCCGCTGTTTGCCTCTTTGGAAAAGCCCAAGACGCGACTTATCAGGCTCAACAGCTTGACAATAGCATTGACCTAAATGGAGACGGTATCCTCTTCTACCCTGACTTTCAAGTTCATATCAAAGCTGGGAAAAACATCACTTCCAATCTTCCTTGTGAGATTTACACAGCAGATGGAACCTTGACCCTCAACACGATTGAACATGTCCGCTCAGCTATTTTTAGAGACCACCAAGGAAATCAAGTCCAACTTCCTATCCAACAGGATCCTCATACAATGACTGAGGAAGCAGCTGCATTTGCACAGATGATCCAGCGGCCAGACCAGACGCTTTACCAGAACTGGCTGAATGATGCAGGTTCTGTTCATGACCTATTATATACCATGCGCCAGACTGCTGGCATTAGATTTGAGGCAGAAAAATGAAAACCAAACTACCGACTGAATGGCAGAAATTGAGCGACCAGCTCGGTTTCCAAGAATTTACCCCCATTCAAACTCAACTATTTGAGCCCATTCTTGCTGGAGAAAACCTCCTAGGAGTAAGCCCAACAGGAACTGGTAAGACCCTCGCTTACCTCTTACCAAGTCTTCTCAGACTGAAAAAGAAAAAAGCCCAGCAACTCTTGATTCTAGCACCAAATACAGAACTAGCTGGACAGATTTTTGACGTGTGTAAAACCTGGGCTGAAGCTATTGGTTTAACAGCTCAACTCTTCCTATCAGGTTCCAGTCAGAAACGCCAGATTGAACGCCTCAAAAAAGGACCAGAAATTCTGATTGGAACTCCTGGCCGTATCTTTGAGTTGATTAAATTGAAAAAAATCAAGATGATGAATGTGGAAACTATCATCCTGGATGAATTTGACCAATTGCTCGATGATTCTCAGATTCACTTTGTCGAGAAAATCACTCACTACGCACCTCGTGACCACCAACTCGTCTACATGAGTGCGACGACCAAGTTTGACCAAGAAAAGATTGCGGCAAACACGCGCACCATTGATCTCTCAGATCAAAAACTGGACAACATCCAACACTTCTACATGCAGGTAGACCAACGTCACCGAGTGGACATGCTGCGAAAACTGGCTCATGTTGAGGATTTTCGTGGTCTGGTCTTCTTTAACAGTTTGTCAGACCTTGGAAGCGCTGAGGAAAAACTACAGTATCGGGATATCTTGGCTGTTTCCCTCGCTAGTGATGTTAATGTTAAGTTTCGAAAAGTCATCTTAGAAAAGTTCAAAGACAAGCAGCTAACCCTGCTCCTTGCAACTGACCTTCTGGCTCATGGGATTGATATTGATAGCCTGGAATGTGTCGTAAACTTTGATGTTCCTAGAGACATGGAAACTTACACTCACCGCGCTGGCCGTACAGGTCGCATGGGTAAAGAGGGCTATGTGATCACTCTCGTAACCCATCCTGAAGAACTTAAAAAACTCAAGAAATTCGCAAATGTAGGTGAAATTGTTCTAAAAAATCAAGAACTCTATATCAAATAAGGTTGGCATTTGCCAACCTTTTTCTTATCCCCAAGTAATTTCTAATTGATAGCTGGCAAAGGGGTGTCCCTCTTGGTTTTGTAGTTGGTAGGCTAACTCAATCTTTTGTCCATCCAGTTTGTAGTGACTTGTTTGAATGATGAACTCCTGCATCCCCATTGGAGTAGGAATATAGGCCAAACTATCACTATCCTTTAGAAAACGCATGATGGTCTTGGGAGTGGAAAAACGGCTCATCACCAGTTCTTCTTGATGAAACTTGAGAACCACTTTTTCTTTTTCTTCATTGTAGAAAAGTAAATAGCTATAATCCCCTTTTTCACGCACTTCCACGTCATAGAGTTGGTCAATCACTTCCAACTGTTCATCAAACTGAATCCTATTTCGCATCCGAATCTTCACATCTAGTCCTCTTTCTTCTCTCTTGTCCTACTATTTTACCAAAAAGAGCAGGATTTTGCTATAATGGTCATATGAACGAAAAAGTATTCCGTGACCCAGTTCACAACTACATCCATGTCAATAATCAGGTCATCTATGACTTGATAAATACAAAAGAATTTCAACGTCTGCGCCGTATCAAACAATTAGGGACTTCCAGCTATACCTTCCATGGTGGAGAACACAGTCGCTTTTCCCACTGTTTGGGGGTCTATGAGATTGCTCGTCGTATCACAGAGATTTTTGAAGAAAAATATCCTGAAGAATGGGATCCTGCTGAGTCTCTCTTGACCATGACCGCTGCGCTCCTTCATGACCTCGGGCATGGTGCCTATTCCCATACTTTTGAGCATCTCTTTGATACAGATCATGAAGCCATTACCCAGGAAATCATCCAAAGTCCTGAGACAGAGATTCACCAAGTCCTACTTCAAGTAGCGCCCGATTTCCCAGAAAAGGTGGCTAGCGTCATCGACCATACCTATCCTAACAAGCAGGTCGTACAACTTATTTCTAGTCAGATTGATGCGGACCGCATGGACTATCTCTTGCGCGACTCCTATTTTACAGGAGCATCTTATGGGGAATTTGACTTGACACGGATCCTCCGAGTCATTCGTCCTGTCGAAAATGGGATCGCCTTTCAGCGTAATGGCATGCACGCTATTGAAGACTATGTCCTCAGTCGCTACCAGATGTATATGCAGGTTTATTTCCACCCCGCAACACGCGCCATGGAAGTCCTCCTACAGAATCTTCTCAAACGCGCCAAGGAACTCTATCCTGAAGATAAGGACTTCTTTGCACGCACTTCTCCTCATTTGCTACCTTTTTTTGAAAAGAAAGTTGATCTATCTGACTATCTGGCTCTGGATGATGGCGTGATGAATACCTACTTCCAACTCTGGATGACCAGTCCTGACAAGATACTAGCAGACTTGTCGCAACGCTTTGTCAACCGCAAGGTCTTTAAATCCATTACTTTTTCTCAAGAAGACCAAGACCAACTCGCAACCATGAGACAATTAGTTGAAGAAATCGGTTTTGATCCAGACTACTATACTGCCATTCATAAGAATTTTGACCTTCCTTATGATATCTATCGTCCCGAATCTGAAAACCCGCGGACACAGATTGAGATTTTACAAAAAAATGGTGAACTGGCAGAACTCTCTAGCCTGTCTCCTATCGTCCAATCCCTTGCTGGTAGTCGCCACGGAGATAATCGTTTTTATTTCCCAAAAGAAATGTTGGACCAAAACAGTATCTTCGCAAGTATCACCCAGCAATTTTTACACTTGATTGAGAACGATCATTTTACCCCAAATAAGAAGGAATAGAGGAAATATATGAGTATTAAACTAATCGCCGTCGATATCGATGGTACCCTGGTTAACAGTAAAAAGGAAATCACTCCGGAAGTCTTTTCTGCCATCCAAGATGCCAAACAAGCTGGTGTCAAAGTCGTGATTGCAACGGGTCGTCCTATCGCAGGTGTTGCCAAATTGCTGGACGACTTGCAGTTGAGAGACGAGGGTGACTATGTGGTAACCTTCAACGGTGCCCTTGTCCAAGAAACTGCTACTGGCCATGAGATTATCAGCGAATCTTTAGCCTATGAGGATTATCTCGATATGGAATTTCTCAGTCGCAAGCTTGGTGTCCACATGCACGCCATTACCAAGGACGGTATCTATACTGCCAATCGCAATATCGGAAAATACACGGTGCACGAATCAACCCTCGTCAACATGCCCATTTTCTACCGCACTCCTGAAGAAATGGCTGACAAGGAAATCGTCAAGTGTATGTTTATCGATGAACCAGAAATCCTCGATGCTGCGATTGAAAAGATACCAGCAGAATTTGACGAGCGCTACTCTATTAACAAATCAGCTCCCTTTTACCTCGAACTCCTTAAAAAGAATGTAGACAAGGGTTCAGCCATCACTCACCTAGCTGAAAAACTCGGATTGACCACAGATGAAACCATGGCGATTGGTGACGAGGAAAATGATCGTGCCATGCTGGAAGTCGTTGGTAATCCTGTTGTCATGGAAAATGGAAATCCAGAACTCAAAAAAATCGCCAAATACATCACTAAAACAAATGATGAATCCGGCGTTGCCCATGCTATTCGTACGTGGGTATTGTAAAAAAGTAAGAATAGATAAAACCCGCTCAACAGAGCGGTTTTTGTATGAATATATCACAATGAGAGTAAATTAATAAATTGAATTGCAGTTGTACAGTTACTTAAATCTTGAGAGTACAAAAAATAGGTATTGCTTCCTTAATTGTGGCACTGTATTGTAATACATTACTTTCTTTATTTCCATATGTTATTTTCTTACAATCTCTTTTAATTTTTACGATAATTTCATATACAAAGTATAAATAGGAAAGTCTTTATATCTTTCTTTTGTCTCATTATCCAGTTTATTCCAAAACAAATCAGCTTGCGGTTTCGATTTTAATAACACTGATGAACCGAAACAAAGTTCATAGTTATCATTACTATTTACTAAAATATTGCTCAGAATCTCCATTTCTTTGCTGTTTAATTTACGAACTCTAGATTTTATTTGAAGGTCATTTATTATAGCCATCTCACTATTTTGGGAGTATTTTAAGTTCCAATTAGAAAGACATTGAGCCCAATTAAGTAATAACTCTCTTTTAGTCATATCTTCTGCCATGTCTGCAGCGATAACTATTTTTAAAATAGTACGGTCAGCGCCTTCATATTTCAGCTTATTATCTACCAATCTTTGATATGAGGCAATAACTGAATCAATTTTACAATTATCAATTTTTAGCCAATTGTTTGGTTCAAATACTTCAAAAATTGAAATGTCTAAATAATCTTCATCTTCAGTTTCTCCTTCCCGGCACCAAGGAGTTTCAGTAAAAATGTCTATCATAGTTCCATTTTTATCTGACAAAAAACTATATAAAGTTATAATGTGGATGTTAGCAATATTTAGGTGAAGTAATTTCGATTCATTATAATTTAAAGCAACTTTCTTTTTTAAGACAAGACCTGAATAAAGAATATTTAGATTTCTTTGAGATTGTTTATCAAAGCAAGATAAATCAACATCTTTTTGTATACCCATTTTTTTCATAAAGTTAGAAATTTTTAACAATCCCTTTATATCAGCCTCTAAATCAAATGAAGAAATATCCTTTATTGACCGTTCATCTAACTCTATTTTATTACCATTAAGGGTAAAATATCCGATTTTTCCTAGCTCTTGAAATACCTGAGTACACTTTATAGCTTTTGACAGCAAATCCGGCCTAGTATAGTTAAATTTGAATTGTTTCTTCTTTATATCAAAAGACATTGTAAAGCTTTCACCAAAATGAAGCTGTACACTCCCATCAGGAAAACGATGTCTTTTTACGTCTTGAAAAACATGATCGCCTATTTTTATAATTAAATCCGTTTCTTCTTCAGTTTCTACAATCTTAATTGTGTTTTCAAGAGGTATTTCTATGCCAGTTATAGGATCTAAATAATAAATAAAGAGATCATGTTCTTCCTGATAGTTAAAAATTTCTTCTTTTTCCTGACCATAGAAGTAGAACTTTAGAGTTTTATCATCAGAAATGTCCTCAACTGAAATACCTTCGACATTTATGAAACTATACTGCTTCTGACTATTGTTTATGAAATCCACTAACATTGGATACATTTTTTTATCATCCAGTTTAAAAATCTCTATGGAAAGTTTCTTCTTATTTGTAGATTTATTTTTTAGTTTACTCTTTCTGAGCAAATTCTTTATAGAAAGAGGAGGTAATGACTTATAGTAAATATCTCTTAAACCATTATCCTCATTCAACCAAACTACAAATAAAACTACTCCACCATTTGATTTATATAGTTCTAAATCTCTAGTATCTAATGAGAAGGATTTTAACACATCTTTTTTCTGTCTAGTGGTTTTAATCTGAACAGGTACTTTACCTAATATTTCGTCTTTCTTCTCACTCGGTGATTTAAGAACATGAATTTCTCCATCCCACACTGAAGTTTTATCATTTCTATCAAAATAAGATTGAAGTAACTCATGCTTATCTATAAATGTCGACAGATGTGAAACACCTAATGTCTCAATTTTTCTATTATTTGCCAAATCCGCACCTCGAAAAATAGCTCTATATACTTTATATTATAACATTAACAAAGAAAAACTTATATACTATAATTACAACTATTTAACTTAAACTGAATATTATAAACTTAAAAAATACTGTTCATTAATAATTACAAAATAAATAGACCAGTTTCCTGATCTACTTTATTCTATATTCATTGACTTTTGGTCACACTTTGGTCAAAAATTCCAAAAATACTAAGTTATTTTAAAAAACAAACTTGTGATGATTGCCTATAAACAAACATTTTGAATTTTCTTTGTCTTTTTTTACATTACTAAAAATGCCCCCTGCAGGAATCGAACCTGCAACTACTCCTTAGGAGGGAGTTGTTATATCCATTGAACTAAGGGGGCTAGAGAAAAACCCTGCTGGGTGAGCAGAGTTTTTTTGTCGAATTAACGACGGATTTCTTTGATACGAGCTGCCTTACCTTGAAGTGCACGCAAGTAGTACAATTTCGCACGACGTACTTTACCGTAACGAACAACTTCGATCTTTTCAACACGTGGAGTGTGGATTGGGAAGATACGCTCAACACCTACACCGTTAGAGATTTTACGAACTGTGTAGTTTTCTGAGATGCCAGCACCTTTACGTGCGATAACAACACCTTCAAAGATCTGGATACGTTCACGGTTACCTTCGACAACTTTCGCGTGTACACGAACAGTGTCACCAGGACGGAATGATGGGATATCTGTACGAAGTTGACCTTCAGTCAAACTTTGGATTAATGGATTCATTTTATTCTCCTATCTTTGTCAATCTTGAGGAACCTTCCTCAGCGGATAAACTGTATTTTTGTGCGTCCATTACACACAAGATACAGTTTACCAAATTTCCACCTAAAAGTAAAGGAATTTATAGCAGAATCCCTAAAAAAATCGCTAGAAAACCGCCTAGGTAAGTTAAGAGAAAATAGCTATAAAATACCTTCTTGTCACTTAACAGTTTTTGCAGCTCGTCATTCAGAGTTGAAAAGGTCGTCAACCCACCACAGAAACCTGTCGCGAGGATAGCATAGACTTCCTTAGACTCTACATGGTTGTAGAGTAAGCCAATCAAAAAACAACCGAGAAGATTAGCTATGAGAGTTCCTAGGGGCAATTTTGAGGATTGATTATATCGGGAAAAGAAATAACGAACCAAGGCTCCGAACCCGCAGGCGATTGCAAGATAAACGATTACCATTTCTTCCTCCCTAGAACATAAGCCAAGAGCAGACCTCCACCAATGCTCAAAAATAAGTAGATGCCTAAACTAAGATAACGCCCGGTATCAAGCAGTTTCACGGCATCAAGCATTAGACTAGAAAAGGTTGTTAGCCCACCACAAAATCCTGTACCCAGCGCCAAAACCAAGCCTTTACTAGTTTCCTTATAGACCAGATAGCCTTTCACCAGATAGACCAGGCAGATAATGCCCAGATAGTTGACAAGGAGGGTGCCCCAAGGAAATTCTGGACTAGCTGGTAACCAAGTGGAAATGAGATAGCGGACAAGGCCTCCCACTATTGCAGCTAGAAAAATCCCTAGCGGATAGAATTGTTCTTTTTTCATTTGATGTTTTGATCCTGATAATCACGCGAACGTTTGAGAATGTCTGAAAAAGTTGCAACAATAGTTTCCTGATAGCGCTTATCTTCCACTCGATTTTTGACTTTTTCAAAAATAACTTCTTCTCTCTTAGAATCTAAGATTGGCTTACCTGATGCTTTCTTATAAGCGACAACCCCCTCAACCAAATGCATTCGTTCTTCTAGGAGCTTGACGATTTGGTCGTCGATTTGATCAATTTCTTGGCGAATAATATCTAAGTTCATACGGTCTCCTCCTTTATTTGAATTATTGTATCAAAAAGCCACCAAATAGGCTAGTAAAATCCCAAAAAAAACTAAATCATAACCACCTGCTACTGTACTGACCCCAAAAAGTTGGACAAATAGTTATTGAAAGGATTTAGTCTTGTATTGCACAGGACTAGGTCCTTTTCTACCATTTGTCAAGTATATCAAGGTATTTGATGAAAAATAGTTTGATTTCCATAGTCAAACTAAGGAAATTGTCTTTTTCTGAACGAAAGTTTAGTGAAAAAAGTGTACACTAAACCAACACCTTATCTGGTGATTTTTTTGATAAGGCGTTACAATGATATGGCATAAACAATTTTACCGATTTTGGGTGGAAGTATAATCATAAAGTTTGTTATGCGTTATGAGGTAATACATTGTTCTAATGAGACGATGTATAGAGGCAATCGTGTGTGGTTTGGTTGAAGTCACTTGCGATTGTCTTTTCCGTTTCTCATAGAAGTCTGCGATATAACAAGGGTTGGTGTGGCTAGGTGAAGCTATATTATGAATGCACTTAAAGAGAATCTTTCTGGCATAGGGATTCCCACGTTTGGTGATGTGTTCCTTGGCTAGAAAGTCCCCAGATTCATAGTGTCTGAGGTCAATGTCAATAAAAGCATTGATTTGATTGGCAGAGTGGAATCGACGAATGTCACCAAGTTCGCCAATAATATTTGTCGCTGTGGTTTCAGCTCTTCCAGGAATAGAGAGAAGAATCTCGTATTCTGGCAAAGGTTGAGCCAATGTTACCATCTCCTCTAAAACACCTTGTCTGCGTTCAGAAAGCCTAAGTAACTTATTTGACCTCTTCCATCATTGAAGAGGTTTTCTTAACTGCACAATAAGACGGATTAGCTAGTTTTGTAAGCTTATCTACTAAGTAAGTCACACGCTTGTCAGAGATGCGTTTTGCTGTAGACTGACGGATGATCGCTGTTAATGCGGCGCCATCTAACTCCAGTACAAAACGATTACATGGAAAAGTCATGACCAAGTTCCAATATTGTTCCCCAGCTGTGTTTTCCAATTCAGGAAAAGTGATCTGTAAAAGCTTGTGCAGACGGTTTTTAGCGCAGACACTATCCTGATAGAAACGGCTGAGGTCGCGTAATTCTTGATAAAGCGCTTCTTGGACATGGCTTGGCTTGCGATTGAGAATGAACTGAGACGTGTATAAGCGTAACTCTTATCCTCAAAGAAGGCTTGAAGACGACGAGAATAGACCCCAGTCGCCTTGAAGACAATCTCTGACTGGTGAACAGTCTTTAAGTCCCCAAGTAGTCGATTAAATCCGATGGCATTATTGGGTATGGTATAGCCATGTATTTTCTCTCCATTGATCAAGATGGCCACTTCTGAACTTGCTTTACTCACGTCAATCCCAAAAACTACTCGCATGATATTACCTCTTTGTCTTGAATGATTCCTTGCTTTAGTGATGTCATTTTCAATACTCGACGTTTTTCGTCCCACATACTTTGATAACATTCTTCTTAAAACAGGTGTCTTATCAGTTTTAGTTATGACGTCTAGCACCAAAGGACTTATCGACTTAACAAGACATCTCTACTTTAACATAATGAAAAAGTAGTGAGTACTTTCTCCCGTCGGAGATTTCCTCACTACTAACCTTAGTATGTTTTAGTTTGATTTTAATTCGTTTGTTGTTGTAGTAATCAATGTAGTCCACAATAGCTTGTTCAAGGTCTTCTAGAGACCTAAAGTGCTTCTCATAACCGTAAAACATCTCCGATTTCAAGATACCAAAGAAGGACTCCAGCATGCCGTTGTCTGGGCTGTTGCCCTTGCGCGACATGGATGGCTGAATTCCCTTACTCTTTAGGAACCGATGATAAGAATCGTGTTGGTATTACCATCCTTGATCACTATGGAGAATCGTATTCTCATAGTATTTCTCTGTAAAGGCCTGCTCCAGCATAGCTTTCACTTGTTCTAAATTAGGAGAACAAGAAAGATTATAGGCGATAATTTCGCTATTAAAGCCATCTAAAACAGGCGATAAATACAATTTCTGTGTGCTATTTGGAATGGCAAACTCTGTCACATCCGTATAGCACTTTTCCATTGGCCTTGATGCTTCAAATTGACGTTGAATCAGGTTGTCTGCTTTCTTACCAATCTCTCCTTGGTAGGAAGAATACTTTCGTTTCCGACGAATTCGAGCACTTAAACCAAGGACCTTCATCAGACGTTGAACTTTCTTATGATTCACTGTAAAACCACGATTTCTTAGTTCAAGAGTAATTCTACGATAGCCATAATTTCCTTTATGGTCATTATAAATGGCCTGAATTTCGATTTTAAGCTCTTTATCTTTGTCAAGCCCATCTAGTTGCTTCAACTGATAGTAGTAAGTTGAGCGAGGTAAACGAGCCGCTTCAAGAAGTAAATCTAGTCGAAATCCTCCTGAAGCCATTTCTCTAACTGTCTCTGCTTTTCTCACTCTAAGGCTTCGTCCCTTTCCTCTAACTCTTTTAACTTTTTTATGTAAGCCACCTCAGTCCGTAAGCGTTCATTCTCCTCTTGGAGTCGCTCTAGTTCTGTCATTTCTTCCCAAGTTTTCTTCCGTTTACGTCCCATTTTAGGTACTCTCCCTCTTATTTTCTCAACAATAGTATACCCGTTTTTCTTGTATTGCGCCAGCCAATTTGAAAGCATTCCTTGGTTTGGGAGGGCATAATCAAGACTAACACTTCTTTGCGAATGTCCTTCCAACAGAACTTTCTCAACCATTTCTTGTTTTAATTCAGGGGAATAGTAACGATTTTTTCCTTTTTTGACGAACTCCATTCCGTAACGATCAATCAATTTAATCATGTATCTAAGATTAGAATTGTTTATCCCAAATTTATTTGAAAGCTTCTCTAAGATATATCCTTGTTTTCTAAGTTCATAGATCTGAACTTTATCTTCATAACTCAATTTCATAATAAAAACACCCCAAAAGTTAGATTTTTTCTGTCTAACTTTTGGGGTGCAGTTCACTAACGGGTGGTTATGATTTTCTTAAATAGCCAAATCAAACTTCAGCTGTGGCTTAACCGGATCATAGTCGACCAACTCAAAGTCTTCCACTTTGATATCAAAGAAATTAGTCCCATCAGGAACATTTAAAACCAAGCGTGGTTGGCAGTTTGACGGCTCACGGCGGAGCAATTCCTCTGCTTGTTCAAACTGATTATCATAGATATGAAGGTTGTTGATAAAGTAGAAGAACTTCCCAACCTTCCAGCCGAAATGCTTGGCAATCATCATCTGCAAAGCTACGTACTGCATAGCGTTAATGTGGTGGGCCACTAGCATATCATTAGAGCGCTGAGTCAAAGTCGCATCCAGATAGAGGTCCCCATCAACCCGACGGACATCAAACATAGTCTGAAAGGCACATGGGAGCAGCCCATCTGTTTCTTCGAAAGCTTGATAGTCCCAGAGGGAGATGATATTGCGACGATTCCAAGGGTTGGCTTCCAACTGTTTGAGAATCTTATTGATGATGTCGTGTTTCTTAACGACTGCCCCATAGCGCTCACCAATGGTTCCCGTATCTCCCACTTCCCAGTCATTCCAGTAGTGAACATTGTACTTGCTATTCAGCACTTCTAGGCTATTAGACTGATCTTGGTAGATCCAGAGTACTTCCTTGATAGCGGATTTGATTGCAATGGGACGCAAGGTTGTGATGGGAAATTCCCCTTTGGCCAAATCATACTCCGCAAAGGCACCCGTTACGTACTTAGAATTGGCAACTGTCCCATCCTTATACTTAGGACGTGCCTGCTCAGAAAAGACACCTTCCTTAAGAATTCGTTCTATATTTTCTTTAAAAATCGTATCAGCTTTTGTCATTTACTCTCACCTCATTTATTGTCCTAACTAGTATAGCATAAAAAATCTTTTCTACATACTCAGATAATCAATGGCCTTTTTATATTTTTCTAATCCTTCCAAATCCTTGTCAGTAATGGTCTCAAGTCTCGATAAATCTGAATTATGTTTTAGGTCAGCTAATTTTACGGCTCTCGCAAGAGGATTGGATTTCACAGTTTTCAGATAGGTTTGATAGTCTTGTCCCTTTTTCTTTGACAAAATCTGAACGGCTGTAACTACTGTCTCTGGTAAACCAGCATTTAGTAACTCTTCAGCAGTAACAGAACTATCCTCAATAACATCATGTAGTAGAGCCACTGCTTTCTCTTCTTCAGAATCAACTTGGCTCGCAACAAAAATTGGATGTTCTATATAATCTATCCCTGCCTTATCAAATTGCCCTCTATGAGCTTCCGTCGCGATAGACAACGCTAATTCAAGCATGGGTTGTTTTGATGTGTTCATCTAGCGATTCCTTCCCAAAATTAAAACCTATTTCGTTTTATTCGACTTTCAAAAAAGAGCTTGATGGATAACCAAGCTCTATTATCAATCTATCTTATTGCAATACAAGTGATGCTGCTCCGATAACTCCAGCGTCATTTCCTAGAGTTGCAAGAGCCAATTTAGTGGATGTGCGTACTTGTGGGAAGGTATTTTCATCATAGATCTTTTGCACGCCTTGGAGAAGGAATTCTCCCGCAGCTGATACTCCACCACCGATAACGATTGTTGATGGGTTTAGGATTGAACCGATATTAGCACACGCAATACCCAAGTAACGTGAGAAGTTACGGTAAACGATCAAGGCAAGGTCGTCCCCTTCTTTTGCGAGGTCAAAGACAGTTTTAGCAGTTACTTCTTCCCCATCGTCAATCAAGCGTTTCAAGGCTGCATCACCTTCGTATTCATCTGCATAACGACGAGTCAGGTTGACAATCCCTGTTGCTGAAGCAACTGTCTCAAGACAGCCTTTTTTACCACAGGTACATGCGATTGGTTGGTCAAAGTCAACAGTGATGTGACCAAGCTCACCAGCAGCACCAGCAACACCGTGAAGCAATTTGCCTTCTGCCACGATACCGCCACCAACACCTGTACCAAGTGTCATAAAGACAACGTCTGGTTGGTTGTCACCTGCACCCATCCAACGCTCACCGAGAGCAGCTACGTTGGCATCATTGTCGATGAAGAATGGGATACCCAAGGCTTTTTCGATTTTTTCTTTAATTGGTTGAAGAGTTTTCCAGTTCAGGTTGTAGGCACCGATAACAGTTCCTTTCTCACGGTCAACCACACCAGGTGATCCCATTCCAATGCCTCGGAAATCTGTAGCAGACAATCCAAGCAAGTCCAAACGATGTTGAATAGACTCAATCATATCATCTACGATATGGCTTCCCTCGTCCAAAATATTGGTCTTGATAGACCATTTTTCTTGGATTTCTCCCTCTTGAGTTAAAATTGCGAACTTAACAGATGTCCCACCAAGGTCAATCCCAATAATCTTTTGACTCATCGTCTTCTCCTTTTTAATTGAAAATGCTTACAGATATAGTATAACAAAATCATTAGATTTGTGCAAAGCTTTGCATGAAAAAGTTACATCTAATAATTAATAACTATTTATCCCCTAGTTTTTGAATTGCATAGTTTACTTCTTCTTTTGTAAATTGTCCAATCCAAGGAGAAGTTAGCCTCTCATAAATTTTTGTCTTTGATAAATTGGTATTCTTTCGGTATTCTCTTGCTTGAGCTAAGGCATTCGCCTTATAGTCTGCTTGCAAATGATTGATAGCATATTGTGCAGTCTCACTATTAAAACCTTCAAAAATTAACATCTCATAAATTCTTTTTTTTGACAAATGAATCCTATTATAAGCTTGTGCTCTCTTTAAAGCTGCTGAGTATGGATTCCCGGCTGCTGGTTTTGGTTGCCACACACCATCGTATCCTACATAGTAACGACCACCATCTACCCATTTATCCCTTACCATTTTGCCTTTAGAATCAACATAGTAACGACCGCCATCTACCCATTCATTCTTGGCCACCTTTCCATCTGATTTATAATAATAGTATCCTACCCATTTATTGCGGGCAATGCTTCCTTCTGGTGTTAAATCTAGTTTTTGAATGGCATAGTTTGCTTCTTCTTTTGTAAATTGTCCAATCCAAGGAGAAGTTAGCCTCTCATAAATTTCTGTCTTTGATAAATTGGCATTCTTTCGGTATTCTCTTGCTTGAATTAAGGCATTCGCCTTATAGTCTGCTTGCAAATGATTGATAGCATATTGTGCAGTCTCACTATTAAAACCTTCAAAAATTAACATCTCATAAATTCTTTTTTTTGACAAATGAATCCTATTATAAGCTTGTGCTCTCTTTAAAGCTGCTGAGTATGGATTCCCGGCTGCTGGTTTTGGTTGTCGCACACCATCGTATCCTACATAGTAACGACCACCATCTACCCATCTATCCCTTGCCATTTTGCCTTCAGAATCAACATAGTAACGGCCACCATCTACCCATTCATTCTTGGCCATCTTACCATCTGATTTGAGATAATATCTACCTACCCATTTATTACGAGCAGAGCTTCCTTCTGCTGTTAGATAATAATAATATGAACCATAGTTTTTATCATAAATCCAGTCACTTTTAACCTTTTTTCCATCAGAATCAACATAATAACGACCACCATCTACCCATTCATTTTTAGCTCTCTTTCCATCTGATTTGAGGTAGTAATTTCCTACCCAGCCAGACTGAACTTTAGATTGTGATTTATCCTGTTTAGGAGTTGTTTCTTTAGCTTTTTCAGTCGGTTTTGGTGCCGGCTTCAGCGCGGGTTTTGGTGCTGGTGTTTTCGGTTTCTCAGCGGGTTTCGGTGCTGGTTTCGGTGCTGGTGTTTTCGGTTTCTCAGCAGGTTTTTGAGCTGGCGTTTTCGGTTTCTCAGCTGGTTTTGGTGCCGGCTTCGGCGCGGGTTTTGGTGCCGGCTTCGGTGCGGGTTTTGGTGCCAGTTTCGGCGCGGGTTTTGGTGCTGGTGTTTTTGGTTTCTCAGCAGGTTTTTGTGCTGGTGTTTTCGGTTTCTCAGCAGGTTTTTGTGCTGGTGTTTTTGGTTTCTCAGCAGGATTTTGCGCTGGTGTTTTTGATTTCTCAGCTTGATTTGACGCCGAAGTTGTATTCTCTTTTACAACCTTACCGTTTTTAGAAACATCCTTTTCTTGAGCAGAAACATGCTGAGCCGAAAAAGGAAAGGCTCCAGTTGTATCTGTAAGTGAAATGAGTCCCAGTGTTGCAGTTGCTAAGCTGGTGACTAAAATTTTTTTTGATTTTTTCATAAAAATCTCCATTGTTTTTAATGATTTATACCTAAAGTATACCATATTCTTTATTTTTCTTTCAAATCAAATATTAAATATTCAGAAATAAATCTAAAACTTAATTGAAAATCTATAGTTATATCACTTCCAACTCATACAAGCCTCTGACTGCATTACAGCCATAGACAGCTTCTGCTTGGTTCAAGTCTGCCAAAGTCAGAATTTTCTCTTCTACCTGTCCTTTTCCTAGCAAATGCTGACGATAGATTCCTGACAAGATGCCAAGATTGATAGGCGGTGTGTAGAGCTTCCCGTCAATTTTCAGAACCAAATTCCCGATAGACGTTTCCAAAAGCTCCCCTGCTGCATTATGGTAAATGATTTCCTGTTTCCCTAGACTTAAGTGTGGTCTGTGAGTTGTTTTAAAGTAGGTAAATGCTTGCTGTAAATCCGCTTTTTGCAGGCAAAGTTTGGCCTGACAGAAGCTTGGACTAAGAGGTGTTAAGATTTGGCGACTGAGTTCTATCTCTCCAGACTTGCTGAGGCTTATTCGCAAACGGTAGTCTTGGTGGGAATCACAAGCTTGGCACTCTTCCTCTATCTTTTGTCTCAGTTCTTCTGGATCAAAAGGATAGGCAAAATAACGACTCGCCTTTGTCAGTCTTTCCAGATGTTGATCTTCAAACAACAGTTGTTTTTGGCTGATTTTTCCAGTTGAAATCAGTTTGAAACGAGCTTGCTTACGATAGAGAACAGCAGCCTTTTGATGAACCTCGCGATATTCAGATTCCCAAGTGCTATCCCATGTAATACCACCACCAACTCCATAGATGGCTTTCCCTTGATGCAGTTGAATCGTCCGAATGGACACATTAAAAATCCGTCGCCCATTTGGAAGCAAGAGGCCAATCGTTCCACAGTAAACTCCACGTGGTTGTGGCTCCAAGTCCTTTATAATCTCCATAGTCGCAATTTTCGGAGCACCCGTTATGGAACCACAAGGAAAGAGTGAGCGAAAAATGGCAACCAAGTCCACACTCGGTCGCAACTGACTCTTGATGGTCGAAGTCATCTGCCAAACAGTCGAATACTGCTCCACCTGGCACAGACGCTCCACGTGCTCACTGCCCACTTCAGAAATACGATTCATATCATTGCGCAAGAGGTCCACAATCATCATATTTTCAGAGCGATTTTTGGGATCCTGTTCTAGCCAACTAGCCAGCTCTAGGTCTTCTTGGTCAGTCACTCCCCGCTGGGTTGTTCCCTTCATTGGACGAGTCGTTAATTCTCGGTCATTTTGCTCAAAAAAGAGCTCTGGACTCATGGAAATCACTGCCATCTCATCATGTTCAACATAGGCATTGTAGCCCGCCTCCTGCTCTACCACCATGCGATTGTAGATAGCAAAAGGATTGGCACTTAAGTCTTGCTTGAGTTGAACAGTGTAATTTACCTGGTAGGTGTCCCCCTGCCGCAAATGATGGTGAATCTGGGCAATAGCCTTTTCATAGTCTGCTGCAGATGTTACTTCCTGCCATTTTGAAGGCAAATCTACTTCCTCATAAGTCAAAGGAATAGGGGATGTTTCCACCCCATCATGAACAGTAAAATATAGCAGGTACTCTGCCAGTAAAGGAGCTTTATGAACTGCTAATTTCTCCTCAAAAGCAGGTGCGGCCTCATAGCTGACATAACCCACGACATAATAGCCTTCCTCTTGGTAGCTTTCCACTTGTGCCAGCAAGTCTGCCACTTCTGCTAAATCTCTCGTTTTTAACTCTTTGATAGGTTGGGTAAAGGTGTATCTCTCCCCCAAAGCCCTAAAATCAATCACTGTTTTTCTATGCATACCTTTAGTATAGCATAAAAAAGCCGACCTAGAACAGCTAAATCAAGCTTTGTTTACTGATTCCTATAACGAAATATCTTCTCTAAGTTACTTTTTTCTACTTTTGGCAATTCTCTATCAGATGGCACTAGTTTTTCTAGTTAAAGAAGGCCTTATTTGGAACACTTTGCACAAAAATTCAACAAAAAAGAACAGAGGAAGTAATGGTTTCTATACCCTTACTCTCTCTGTCTTTTACTGTTCAGAAATTAAAAATTGATTTGAGGTTTTAATGATGCCTACCGTTTCTTTGACATCTAAATCATCCGTATACAGAAAATGACGTTTCTCACTATTCTTAGCTAAGAAGTCATTTCTTGCTTGGATTGATAAATCGCCTGTTCTCTCAATTTCTTTCCGAGAAGAATCCCTATCTTTCAAGGTTTCTTCTTCTGCTATTAGGACACAATATTTTAGCTTAATTTGTTTTTCTTTTAAGAAGGCTGCAATTTTCTTCAGTTGATCTTCAAATATGACATACTCTATCACGACAGTAATGCCACTGTTCAAGAAATTATTGGTCAGACTGATGATATTATCCCAGAACAAATCCATATAAAATCCATCATCTTCCCAAGGAGCTACGAGACCACTTTTTATCATTAAGTAAATCATATCCCCCTCTATAACTGCACTTTTGTCAAAAGAATAAGCCAACTCTTTGCTGACAGTGCTCTTTCCAACACCTGGGGGACCCGAAATGATATAAACACAATTTTCCAAATTTAACCTCTATATACTTGAAATCTATCTCTAACTTATGATCATTCTCAGCCCACTTATGACTTTCTAATAGAATCTTCTGGATACTGCGCACGCGCACCTCCAATTAATTTTGGACGACTTGCGAGAGCCGTTACATGGGCATGCCCAATCTCTCGTAGTACAGGACGAATCGGTACCTGCACATGCTTGACATGCATGCCAATTGCAGTATCTCCGATATCAATCCCTGCATGAGCCACGATAAATTCGACCTCAACTGGATCCTGCATAAACTTAAAGGCAGCTAACTGACCCGAACCCCCTGCATGAAGAGTTGGAAGGACACTGACGATTTCCAGACCAAACTGCTCTGCCACCTGACGTTCAACAACGAGAGCTCGATTGACATGTTCACAACCTTGAACAGCTAGATGAATTCCTTTCCCTCCCAGGATATCTAGGATCGTCTTCACAATGATTTCCCCAATTTCTTGACTGGATTCCTTGCCAATCTGACCACCTATCACCTCACTAGAAGAAAGGCCCAATACAAAGATAGCTCCTTGCTTCAAATTGGCCTTTTCTAATACATCTTCTACAATCTGGCTTGTTGCCCTTTGAATGTCTTTTTCCTTCATACTTGATACCTCTTTTGTCACTATCTATCATATCTTTTTTTACTGATTTTATCAAGGCGAACTGATTATTCTAATTTTTTAAAGCAAAACTCCCAGAATTGACTGGGAGTTAACTAGTTTCTATTCCATTTATGTATATTTCAACTGTCGTACCTTTTGAGGGAATAGAATCAATCTTCATTTGGTAATCTTCTCCAAAATGAAGTTTGAGCCGTTGGTCAACATTTTGAAGACCAACTCCCCCACGTTTGAGCTGACTTTGACTACTATCGCTAGTAGCTTGGAAACCAACACCATCATCCTCAATGCGGATGATTAGTCCTGAATCCTTTTTCTGGACGGAAACTTTAATATGTCCCTGTCCATCTTTCTCCTTGATGCCGTGATAAAGGGCATTTTCTACAAGGGGTTGCAACACCAACTTGGGTAAGACTAGGTTACCAAAGTCAAGTTCTTCATCAATCTCATACTCCAGCTTATCACCATAGCGTTGTTTCTGGATAAAGAGGTACTGGCGGACATGATTGATTTCATCAGAAAGAGAAATCAAGTCCTTTCCTTGATTGAGCGCCAAGCGGAAATAGGTTGCCAAGGACTTGGTCACCTGAACCACTCGCTGACTATCCTGAAACTCAGCCATCCAGATGATAGTGTCCAAAGTATTATAGAGGAAATGGGGGTTAATCTGGCTTGACAAGGCTTGAAGTTCATACTGCCGGGTCGCTTCTTCCTGCCTGCGCACATCTGCCATCAGCTGATCAATCTGATCCAACATGGCATTAAACTGGCGAGTCACTTCTCTCAGTTCATAAGCGCCAGCTTCCTTAGCACGAAGATTTTGTGTACCAGAAGCAATTTTCAGCATGGTTTCTCTCAGGTCCTTCAAAGGGGCAATCCAGCGTTTGAGACTGAACCACACCAAGCAGATACAGGCAAGAAGAGATAAGGCACTAGCAGCAAGAAAGGTCCACATGAGTTGACTCCGAACCTGGTCTAACTTCTCCAACGAAGACACGCCTATAACCGTCCAATCAGTTCCTGCAATCTGTTCCTGACTGACATAGGATTGATGATTCAGCGTATAGCCCTGTCTCGTCTCGATGTAGGGTTTCATTGCCTCCATTTCACTAGACGAGCTATAAACTGTGTGTTGCGGATGGTAGACAAATTCATGGTTTTCATTGATGATAAAGGCAAAGCCCTGCTGGCCCAACTGGAGTTGGTTGAGATAGGCTTCCAAGGTTTCATAAGAAATGTCCAAGCGAAGCACACCAAGATTGGCTCCCTTTGCATCAACCAGTTCTTGAGTGACAGAAATAACCCACTGACTATCCGATTTACGAGCTGGGGTTAAAACTGGCTTAGCTCCCTGATGAATAGCCTTTTGGTACCAATCCTCAGCCATCATATCTGAGGAAGTTTTCATCTGCACACTGTCATCAGTAGAAATGACCTGACCAGACTTGGTTACCAAAACCACCGTTTTCAAATCTTGGTCTGCCTTTAAGATGGTCAAAAACAGATCTCGGATTCCCTTGACCTTATCTTGACTGGGATTCTCAGTATAGGCTAGGACATCCTTCTGCTGGGTCAAACTGGTCGAGGTGGTTTCTAATTTTTTGATATAAGACTGAATAAAGTGGCTAGTCTGGCTAATGGTCGTTTGGCTATTACCTTCAATGCTAGCTTCAATAACTGATGAACTAGATTGATAGTAGAAAGTTCCAACCAGAGCTAGGAGAATGAGAAAGACCAGAAAGATGGAAATAACCATTCTGACTAGGAGAGAAGAACGTTTCATCGACCTTCCCCCTTCTTAAACTGACGAGGTGTCACACCTGCAATCTGTTTAAAACGTTGGGTAAAATAGTTCATATCTTCAAAACCAACCTTTTCTGCTATCTGGTAAATCTTTAAATCCGTGGTCAGAAGCAAGAGCTTGGCTTGTTTGACACGTTCTCTCACCAGATAATCCTGAAAAGGTAGACCCAACTCTTTCTTAATCAAGGAGCTCAGATAGGTCGGGCTAAAGCCCAAATCACTGGCCAAAGACTTCAAACTAAACTGGCTATCAGCCAGATGGGACTGAATCTTCTGAGCCAGGTTTCCTTCAAACTTATCGGTTAATAAATCTTGTAACTGCTCTTCCTTTTCTTCCTTGTCTAGTTTTTGTTTGATTTTCCCCAACATTTCCTCAATATCCTGACGAGAAAAGGGCTTGAGCAGATAGTCATCGACACCTAGTTTGACAGCAGACAAGGCATAATCAAAATCATCGTAGCCTGTCAAAAATACCAAATGCACCTGAGGATAGGTTTCTCGTACCAGACTGGCCAACTGGATGCCATTCAGCTGAGGCATATTGATATCGGTTAAAATGATATCTGGCACCTGCTTTTGAATCAAATCCCAAGCCTGTCTTCCATTTTCAGCTTGACCGATGATTTCCATACCGTAGGCTGCTACATTAACCAGCTTGGTCAAGCCTTGTCTTACTAGATACTCATCTTCTACGATTAAGATTGTGTAGGTCATGCTCGGCTCCTTTACCACTTACTAGTATCAGTATAGCAAAATTCTCCTCTAACTGCTTAGGAAAGCCTTCTTAATCAACATAATCTAGTAAATAGGCATAGCCTTTTTCTGCCATTTGGTTTTTGGGAATAAATCGGATAGAGAGACTATTGATACAGTAGCGTAAGCCACCCTTGTCCTGAGGCCCATCTGTAAAGACATGGCCAAGGTGAGAATCTCCAACTCGGCTTCTCACTTCCATGCGCGTCATATTGTAGGACTTATCTTCCTTGTAGGTAGCAACATCTGGGCTGATGGGTTGGGTGAAACTAGGCCAGCCACAACCAGACTCAAACTTGTCCTTTGATGAAAAGAGAGGTTCGCCAGTAGCTACATCTACATAGATACCAGATTCAAATTTATCCCAGTAACGGTTTGAAAAAGCTCGTTCTGTTTGATTTTTCTGGGTAACTGCATACTCCTCAGGTGACAAGGTCTTTTTCAAGTCTTCATCGCTTGGTTTGGGATATTTGCTGGCATCGATGACAGGGTAGGCCGCCTGATTGACATTGATATGACAGTAGCCATTTGGATTTTTCTTGAGGTAGTCTTGGTGGTAATCCTCAGCCACTACAAAATTCTTCAAGGCCTCCTTTTCAACTGCCAGAGGTTGGTCGTATTTCTTAGCAACTTCATCAAAGACTTGGTTTATTACTTCCAAATCCTTGTCATCTGTGTAATATACGCCGGTACGATACTGAGTCCCCACATCATTTCCTTGTTTATTTTTGCTGGTTGGATTGATAATGCGGAAATAATGAAGCAGGATTTCCTTGAGGGAAATTTGATTAGCATCATAGGTGACATGGACGGTTTCCGCATGACCTGTTTGGTTGATCAATTCGTACTTGGTTGTTTCCCCTCTACCATTTGCATAGCCTGAAACGGCATCTGTCACTCCAGGAACGCGTGAGAAGTATTCCTCTACTCCCCAGAAACATCCCCCAGCTAGGTAAATTTCGTGCAAGTCTGCGTCTTTACTGACTTCTGTTTTTTTCACTGTTTTTCCTCCTTGACTAACTGACGCTTTCTCAATTTGCGAGCTATCTGTCTGCCCTGCATTTCGCATCAATAGAAAATAGAAACCGGTTAGGACTAGGAGAATGACCCCTGCCAAGACAAAAAGTTTTACTTTATCATTCATAGCCTTTCTCTACCCCATTTCCTTTAATGTTTTTAAAATCATATCCTTATCCATAAAACCTGGTTGCGTTTTGACCAGCTTGCCTTCCTTGTCTATAAAGGCTTGAGTTGGATAAGAACGAACACCATAACTTTCCAAGAGTTTGCCTGATGGATCAATTAAAACTGGAAAATTTTTATAATCTAAGCCTTTGTACCAGTTCTTAAAGTCTGCTTCCGCTTGCTCACCCTTGTGGCCAGGAGACACCACTGTCAAGACCACATAGTCGTCTCCAGCATCCTTAGCGATTTCGTCCGTATCTGGAAGGCTGGCTAGACAGATGGAACACCAAGAAGCCCAGAATTTGAGATAGACTTTCTTGCCCTTGTAATCAGATAAGCGATAGGTCTTACCATCTACACCTGTCAGTTCAAAATCAGCGACTGCCTGACCTTTAGTGGCAGTTTGTGAACTGACCTGTTCTGTTTTGGTTTGCTCCTTCATAGTAGATTCGCCTGACATGTTTTTAGCCGAACAAGCTGCCAAGCAACAGACTGAGCCTACTCCAAGGAGACAAGTTTGCCATTTTTTCATTTCTTCTTCCTCTCTATTCAAATAATCTTGTCAAAATGGAAGCATTTCCCAAAAGCACCAAGATTCCCATCACGATAATGAGGAAACCACCCACTTTTTTGAGGGTTCCGAGGTAAGGATGGAGTTTTCGAAAATGTTTCAAAACATAGCTGGAGGCGAGAGCTAGAACCAAAAATGGTAGCGCCAAACCCAGCGTGTAAACCAACATGAAACCAGCTCCCTGCCAAGCACCTGAGCCACCTGAAGCCGCTAAGGCCAAAACAGACCCCAGAACCGGCCCTACACATGGCGTCCAAGCAAAACTAAAGGTCAACCCCAGTAAAAATGCCTGACTATAGCCCTTACCGCTTTGTCCCTGTCTCTTTAATTGTAGCCTTCTTTCCTTGTAAAGTCCCTTAAAATGTAAGACTTCCATCTGGTGCAAACCCAAAAGAATGATAACTGCACCTGTCACATACTGAAACCAAGAAGCATACAGCAAATTGCCTAAAAAACCAGCTCCATAGCCCAGTAAGATAAAGATAAAAGAAATCCCCGCTATAAATGCCAGAGTTCGCAATAAACTAACAAATGAGATTGAAATTTTTCCGCTAGAAGCCTGAGCACCATCTTTGTCATCCAACAAGACCCCTGCATAGACCGGTAACAAGGGTAAGATACAAGGAGAAAAGAAGGAAAGAATTCCAGCAAGAAAAACACTGATAAAAAAGAATACATTGTCCATTGCCTTCCTCCATTCTTTGATTTGATAGGACTATTATAGCTCCAAAACTCCAGAAAAAACAGGGACAATGATAGGGAAAAATAGGAATTTAATCAGTTTATTCAGAAATCTGGCACAAAAAAAGCCAGACAAGGTCTGACTTTGATAGAAACAGAAAAGAAATCACCTGTCTTCCCTACTTATCTGGTAATAAATAAGGTCCGAAACGTAGTCTTTTCTCTCCACACCATTGGCAATGGTCTTGAGATAGGACATCCCCGCCTTTTCCATCACACGACCTGAAGCTGGGTTAAGACTGGCATAACGTGCTCTGACCTTTTGAAAGCCCGCTTGAGTAAAACAGAAGTCTAAGACAGCTTTCAAGGCTTCCGTCATAATACCACGACCCCAATAGTTTTTTCCTAAAATATATCCAATTTCACAACTTGAATCTTTCTCATTCATCTCAACGATGCTGATATCTCCTATCACTTGCTCAGGATTTTCTTTGAGACAAATGGCCCATTTGTAATAGTTGGGATTGGGATAGGATGCAACCCAATTTCGAATCGAGTTTCGAGTCACCTCGACATCAGGATGAGGATCCCAGGTGACATAGGTCAGATTCTCAGCAGACGAAGCCCAATTTTGAAACATGGCTTCCGCATCACTCTCCACAAATCTTCTCAAAATCAAACGATCTGTCTGTAACATTTGCGTACCGATTGCTTCCATAATGTTACCTCGCTTTCTAAGCTTAAGGCTCAAGCTAAAAAGGTCCCCCGGACTAACTCTCACTTTTTATTTCAAGGTGAGAGGCTAAAAACCTCTACTGGAGGTTCCTCGTTTTCCCGTTTCTAGACTCGGGCTGAAAACCTCCACTGGAGGTTTTCACTCCCAAAAGTCATCAAATACGGTGATGGGTAGGTGGCGTTTATGTTGGCCTTTGTGCCACCAGTTTTCAATAGTCGCTTGGGCTTCTGGGCTGATTGTTTTGCCTTCTAGGTAATCATCAATTTCATTGTAAGTGACTCCAAGTGCGACTTCGTCTGCAATACCTGGTTTTTCTTCTTCCAAATCTGCTGTTGGGATTTTTTCATAAAGGGCTGGGTCTGCACCAAGCTCTTTCAAGAGTTGCTTTCCTTGACGTTTATTGAGGCGGTAAAGGGGGAGAATGTCTGCACCACCATCACCAAACTTAGTAAAGAAACCTGTGATATTTTCCGCAGCATGATCTGTTCCAATGACCGCTCCGCTATGGGCACCCGCAAGGGCATATTGGGCAATCATACGACTACGAGCTTTAATATTGCCCTTGTTAAAGTCTGAAACAGGACTTCCTGTCGCTTCAACTGCAGCTGCCATGGCATCAGCTGATTCCTTGATATTCACAACCAAGCTGACATCTGGTTGGATGAAAGCAAGAGCTTTTTGAGCATCTGCTTCATCAGCTTGCACGCCATAGGGCAGGCGGACAGCGATAAATTGGTAGCTGTCATCTCCTGTCTCTGCTCGCATTTCTTCCATAGCTAATTGCGCCAAGCGCCCTGCTAAGGTTGAGTCCTGACCTCCAGAAATCCCTAGTACAAAAGTTTTAAGGAAGGGGTGTTTTTTCAAGTATCTTTTTAAGAAGTCAATGGAACGACGGATTTCTTCCTGAGCGTCAATCACTGGCTTGACACCCAGTTGCTGGATAATGGTCTCTTGCAAACTCATTCTTATTCTCCTTCACCAAGGGCTTCTTTGCGCATCTTGTCAATCAAGTCCATCTTATCTTGCCAAATATCATGCGCCAAATCTACTGGATAGTGCTGTGGATTGAGTACCCGTTTATACTCATCCCAAAGCTTGTCAAATTCTTTGCGAGCATAGGACTGAATCTCGGTCAAACTAGGCAAATCGTAAACCAATTTTCCTTCTTTAAAGATATCCACTAAGAGAGGAACGGCATCAAAATTACGAACGGTCTTCTTGATGTATGTATAAGTCGGATGGAACATCTTGATTTCAGTCATACCGCTCACATCCACACCATCATAGGTGATGTAGTCGCCTTCTGACTTGCCTTTTTCACGACTGGTAATGCGCCACACCTGTTTCTTACCTGGCGTTGATACTTTTTCAGCATTATTAGACAGTTTGATGGTATTGCGCATACGACCATTCTCATCTTCGATAGCTACAATCTTATAAACTGCCCCAAGAGCTGGCTGATCATAGGCTGTAATCAGCTTGGTTCCCACACCCCAGACATCAATCTTGGCCTTTTGCATCTTGAGGTTGAGAATAGTATTTTCATCCAAATCATTGGAAGCATAGATCTTAGCCTCTGTGAATCCAGCCTCGTCCAGTTGCTGACGGACTTTCTTGGAAATGTAGGCAATGTCCCCAGAGTCGATCCGCACACCCATAAAGTTAATCTGATCACCCAGCTCACGCGCCACCTGAATGGCAGCTGGCACACCGATGCGAAGCGTATCATAAGTATCTACTAGAAAGACACAGTCACGATGGGTTGATGCATAAGCCTTAAAGGCTTCATAGTCGTTTCCATAAACTTGTACCAAGGCATGGGCATGAGTCCCCAAGACAGGAATATCAAAGAGTTTACCAGCACGCACGTTGCTGGTTCCATTGGCGCCACCAATCACGGCTGCGCGTGTTCCCCAGATAGCTGCATCCATTTCTTGCGCACGACGTGTCCCAAACTCCATCAAGGGTTCATCTTCAATAACCGAACGAATACGTGCCGCCTTAGTCGCTATCAAGGTTTGAAAGTTAACGATGTTTAAAAGAGCCGTTTCAACCAATTGACATTGGGCTAGAGGGCCTTCCACCTGAACAATTGGCTCATTAGCAAAAACCAAGTCCCCTTCCTGGGCAGAACGAACCGTCAACTCCAACTTGAGATTGCGGAGGTAGTCTAAGAACGCACCGTGATAGCCAAGCGACTCCAAGTAGGCAATATCGCTATCTGAAAAGCGCAAGTCTTTAAGATAGTTCACAATTCTTTCCAAACCAGCAAAAACCGCATAACCGTTGTTAAACGGTTGCTGGCGGAAGTAAACCTCAAAGACCGCCTTCTTATTGTGAATCCCTTGGTCAAAGTAAACTTGCATCATATTAATCTGGTACAAGTCCGTGTGCAATGTCAAACTATCATCTGGATACATCTGTTTTCCTTCTTCCTTCTTTATAAAGGTATGAACGTATTCTACCACTTTCACACCATCCGATAAATCAGTACTATTATAACACATTTTACCGAGATTGATAAAAAGCTAACAAGCTATTCTCCATTCTCCAGTTCATCCATATCTTGCTCAAACTTTTTTTGAGCCCATTCGCCATAACTTTTAAGCCCGAGATTGCCAATAAAAACCCAAGGAAGATAAATCAGATAAGTAAGCACCCAAGCAGATAAGTATTTAACGTTCAAAGGATTGTGCTGATAAATTTCGATATTGAATTGATAATTTTGCAACATCAAGAGAGTCGTAATAGCGAGAGTCACCAGCAGACACCCTATAATTGTAAAATGAAAACGACTATAGTAGGTCACTCCAAGATGTCGTGCACGATTGAAAAAGAAGAAAATTCCTAACAAAAGGGTAATCAGAAGAATATTAGGATTAAAAAGAGCAGGTGCTAATACTGCCACCAAATAACTCAGTAGAATGAGCCCAATAAACACATAAAAAGACTCTGTCCCAGCTTTGTTAATCAGTTGTTCTTCCCTTTCGTCTAGTAATTGATAATAAAAAAATCTATTTTTCATCTTCTTCCTCCCAAACTTGCTGATTTCTGCGATTCAAGTATAGAATAACTCGGTCCATAGAATAACTCCCAACGAGATAGATGATAACTGCTAGAACCACTTTTAGGGAGTACTTCCAAGTCAATAGACTGACCAGTTCCTCGCGATTGCCTACGATATCAATCAATAAAACCACTATAGAAAATCCCAAAGCAGATAAAATTCTTTCTTTTCCAGTATTCTCAACAATATCTCGAATATCAATTCCTACATACATGCGGCGAATAATGGCATACAAACCTACTCCAATCAATAAAAGTAATTCTGGTGAATAGGATAGAAGCGTTAAATTAAAAATATAAACTTTGGCAAAAATTTCCAGTGCCAAAAATAGGCACATTCCCAAAAGAATTTCTCCTGAAATCTTTCCATCCAATTTTTCCGTACGTTCATCTTTGATCACAAGTTTTTTTCTATTTTTCATCTTCTTCCTCCCAAAATAGTTGGTCTAATGTTTTTCCTAAGCATCTGCAAATGGACTGGCAGAGGGAGAGACTAGGATTGTATTTCCCAGCTTCAATCAAGCCTATAGTCTGCCTAGTAACGCCCACAGCTTCTGCCAAATCCCCTTGTGTTAAATCACGCTCCACCCGAGCTGATTTTAACTTTAAATTTTTAGCCACTAGCGTCCTCCTTCACATTCTTAAAAAGTTGCGCTTCTTTTAAAAACATTATACCATATATCTAACTTAATGCAATATATAAATGTCATTTTGTAAGATTTTATTAACAAAAAAACTCTCTACTACAAAAAATAGAGAGCGTTGCCTTTAAATATAGGATTTCAAAATATCAACGACATCACTTCTTTTCTTGACCTGATGGGCCTTGATGCCCAATTTCTGAGCTGTGTTTGTATTGTCCTCAATATCGTCTAGAAAGACACAATTTGTAGGATCTAGCTGGTATTTATAGAGAATCTCCTTAAACATTACCAAATCAGGCTTTATAGCTTTTATATCACAGGATAAGACAAAGCCATCTAAAAGTTCTTTTAAGGGAGATAGTTGCTCTTCCAGCAAGTCATAAAATACCTTTGAGGTATTGGACAAGACAAAGATGCGATGCCCCTTTTTCTTTAGTTCTGACAAGACAGGAGAGACTTCCGTATAAATGTCAATGTAGCTAGGCCAGTTCCAGATAACTTCTTCGACCTTCTTTTGATAGGTCCTGCCAATCATTGACACAACTTTAAGCACCAACTCTTCTCTCGTCATGGTTCCAAGATCTAATCTTTCCCAAAGCCCCGACTGAAAAATGGCCTTATCTAAAATCAAATATTCTTCCTTCGTATCCGAAACACCTTGCAAAATCTTATTTTTGTTCCATTCTAATAAAACGTTGCCCATATCTAGTATGATATCCATTAGCCCACCTCCATAGTGATGTGAAAATTTCCTCTTTGATTTATACTTTCATATTCAGCTTACAAATCCTTTTGGTAATAGTATCTTTGTCCTGTATAGGGATAGTTTTGCAAGGTAAAGACTGCCTTGTAGCCATGGCTTTTATAAAAATCTGGCGCTTGGAACTGGTAAGTATTGACGAAAGCAAAACGACAGTTTCGATTCTTAGCTTCACTTTCAGCTTGCTCCAATAGTTTTGAACCGATTCCCTGTCCTCGCAATTCCTCTCTCACAAACAAATATTCGATTTCCAGCCAATTTCCGAAAGTCTCTGCTACTAAGCCTGCCAGGAGATTGCCCTTTTCGTCTTCAACATAAAGGTTCAGGAGCTCGCTTTCAGCCTCTTCTCTTTTGGAACGATTATAAGAACGAATCAAATTTCCTATTTCTTGCGCTTTCTGGGACGCCTTATTTTCCAATCTAACGTGCATCCAAACCTCCTAATAAACTGCTACAGCTTGATTATAATCTTATTTCAATAGACTGTCAAACTAGAAAAAAACTCACCAAGCTGAGTTGATGAGTTCATGAGTTATTTTCTAAATTTCCACTGGCTATAAATTCCGAAACCGATAATCCAGATAGCTGAACCAATTGCTCCCATAAAAGTAGATTCTTGTAAAAAGAGGGTTACAAAGACAAAGATAAAGAAGAGCATGGTTAAAGGATTTAGAAAACGGTAATGGGGCATGAGGTAGCCATCCGCCATGAAGTCTTGTGACTTGCGGTATTTGAGATGAGCCACCATGATCAAGATATAAATCGCGATGTAAACACCTGATGAAGACGCCGTAATCAAAGCAAAGGCATCGGAAACACCTGGCAACACATTGATAAAAGCAGCCAGAGCAATTAAGATTGCTGAAGCAATAATAGCATTTTGTGGAACATTATGGCGAGAGAGAGTATCTGCCTTGATCGCTTTTAGGAAGCGATTGGGTGAATCATGAGCAATCTGGTAGAGGTGTCGCCCTGTTGAATAGAGGGTTGAATTAAGAGCAGATGCTGCCGACGTCAAAACAACGAAGTTAATCAGAGCTGCCGCCCACTTGATACCTGCCAGCTCAAAGACCGTTACAAATGGTGAATCTGAAGAAGCAAGTTCTCTCCAGGGAATAATAGACATAATGGCTAATAGAGCGCCACCATAGAAGAAGACAATTCGGAGAGGAATTTCCTTAACAGCTTTGGGCAAAACTTGACGAGGATTCTTCGTTTCAGAGGTTGTCACTCCGATAAATTCAATCATCAGATAGGCAAAAAATACCATTTGAAAGGCCATGACAAAGTTCATGACTCCATTTGGGAAAAGAGAGAATTGATTGCTGATATTTGCCAGACTTGCAGCACCATATGGTGTTTCAAATCCTGTCAAGACCATAAAGACCCCTGTTGCAATCATAGCTAAAATAGCCACAATCTTAACCATAGCAAACCAAAACTCGACTTCTCCAAAGAGCTTAACCGCAATCAGATTAACCAAGGCCAAAATCGTTAAAAAAACAATCTGAATCAACCAACTAGGCCAAGAAGGAAACCAAAACTGAACATAATGCGAAATCGCAGTGATTTCTGCCATACCGATAAATACAACAGACAACCAATAAGACCAAACAGAGAAATACCCCCAGCCTTTCCCCAAATGACGGGTGATAAAGTTGATAAAAGTATGTTGTTCTGGATCCTGATATAGCATCTCCCCAACAGCCCTCATCATCAAAAACATAAAGGCTCCTGTAATCATGTAAATCAGGATGATAGAAGGTCCAGTAAGGCTGATAGAACGACCAGCACCTAGGAAAAGTCCTGTTCCGATTGTCCCCGCAATGGCCATCACCTGAACATGGCGATTGGTTAAACCACGCTCCATTTTATTTTTTTTCTTATTTGAACTCATATAGTCTCCTATTTATTCAAAAAATCAAAAAGGAGTTGAGCAAGTCAAGACCTCCACTACTCCGTTTTCATTCTATTTAGGCTGTTTTTTCAACCTTTAAAATTTTGACATCGTAACTACCAACAGGTGTCTCAATCGTAACAATATCGCCTGTTTTTTTGCCGATCAAAGCTTGTCCAATCGGACTTTCATTTGATACCTTCCCAGCGAAAGCATCCGCACCTGCAGAACCGACGATGATGTAAACTTCCTCTTCCTCTTCACCGATTTCTTGAATGGTTACGGTCTTACCGATAGCTACCTCATCTTGGGCAACTGCATCGCTATTAACAATTTCAGCATAGCGAATTTTGGTTTCTAGACTTGAAATTTGTCCTTCAACAAAAGCTTGTTCATCCTTAGCTGCTTCGTACTCGCTGTTTTCTGAAAGATCCCCGTACGAACGAGCAATTTTGATACGCTCTACTACTTCAGGACGACGAACGAGTTTCAATTCTTCTAATTCTTTTTCTAACTTTTTCTTTTCTTCAAGGGTCATTGGGTAAGTTTTTTCTGCCATTTTTTCAACTTTCTTTTCTATTACTTTTTTAAAACAAAATTATGTGGAAAACCACATAATTTTAGTTTGAACTACTTGATTGTGTTAATTTACTATTGATATGTTCTGCAACGTTTTGGTCATGCTCTTCTTTTGTCGTTGCAAAGTATACTTTACCGTCTTCAACATTAGCTACAAAGTATAAGTACTCACTCTTTGTCTGATTTACACTTGCTTCAATAGCATCAAGGCTTGGACTATCAACTGGGCCGGGCATGAGGCCAAGATGTGTATAAACATTATAAGGTGAATCAATCGTAGTATCAATTGCAGTATCATCAGCCAAGCTAATCTTTTGGCCAAGTTTTCCTTCAGCATACAAGATAGCAATGTTGCTTTGAAGTGGCATACCAAGATTCAAGCGGTTATAGAAGACTCCCGCAATCAATTTACGATCTTCGGTCTTAGCCCCTTCTTTTTCGACAAGAGAAGCAATACTGAGCAATTCATTAACTGTCAGATTCTTTTCTTTGATCGTAGTGTAATACGGTGACATGGCCTTGTCCATAGCTGCTAACATATCATCAATCAAGCTTTCAACTGTGGTGCTGTCTTTGATAGTGTAGGTTGCTGGGAAAAGGTAACCTTCAAGGCGATAACGAACGCCACTGTCTTTTGTTGGAAGACTTCCAAGAAGGTTTGGATACTTAGCTACTAGTTGGGAGATGAAGGTTTCATCTTGAGCTTTTGCCAGGAAAGCATCCGCTGTAAGAGGTTCTTTAAAATCACCTTGGAGTTGACCTACTGTCTGAGCAATTTGCTCTAAGGTATAACCTTCTGGAATAGTTAAGTTCGCAAGCACTGGTTCTTGAGGTTCAGGAGTTCCACCTTTTTGCAATTCTTGAATTAAGTCATCCGTACTCATGCTTTTCTTCAAATTGTAATAACCTGACTTCAAGTCTGAACCCTTATACTTAGCATAAATACTAAAGATAAGTCCATGTTTGACCAAACCAGATTTTTCCAAAGTACTCCCAATTTGTTGTACATTTGATCCTTCTGGAATTTGAACTGTCACATACTCCTTAGAGCTCGCATCAACAGGTTTCAAAGAGTTTTGAACGTAACCGTATCCAAAGTATCCACCAGCAGCCACAAGCACCAAGAGGACTAAAAAGGTTACTAGGAAACCTTTGGCCTTTGATTTCTTCTTTTTCTTGGTTGGTTTTTTACCTTTACGGCGACGGTTACGACGTGGTTCCTCCGTTAATCTGTCTGAGGATCCAGTTGAAACTAGCGCTTCAGCTTTATTATCAGAAGAAGGAACTGATGTATTGGCCTCTTCTGTCTTATAAGTCACATCTATCTTGGTCGGAGTATCGTTAAATTCTTTTTCTTCAGGTTCAAGATCAACTGGTTCCACCTTAGGTTGAACGGACTCCACTACAGGTTCTTCAGCTGGATGAATCGGTTCTACTAGAGGTTCTTCAGATTCTACAACTTCAATCTTGTCAATGACAGGCTGTCTAATCTCTTTCTCTTCTTTTTCATCCGTTTTATCAGCTTCAGCACTCGAAAGTGGAGGAACACTCGGCGCATTCTTTAGAATTTTATCGACAACAGATAGGGAATCAGCCATCAACTCTTCTGTTGAAGCATCCGATTCAGGATTTACAGGAGTTACTGAACTAGCTTGAGATGATGAAGCTGTCAGATTTGGAATGTCTACTTCTTTCTCTCTCCTATCTTGTTCTTTCACTCTCTCTAAATCACGTAGAATCTGCTCTTTAAAGCTTAATTTTTCTTCTTCTCTTGATTTTTCAGTCAAAAGCATTACCTCCTTGTTGACAATCCATAATATTATATCTTAAAAGTCGCAGAAAAGCAACTAACTAGGGCATTCCCTAGCTAGTTTTCTTTATTTTCTGGCTGCCAAACCATATCATACCATGTTTCCCCAGCAAAGCTTGACTGGGATACCCCTTCATTCACAAATCCATGTTTTTCATAATAAGGGATGAGATAGTCATGACAGGTCAAATTGATACCTTCTCGTTCATGTTCTAAAGCGACTTCTTTCAGAGCCTTTAATAGTCTTTTCCCAACTCCCAAAGCTTGTGCTTCCTTGGCAATAGATAGGCAAGTCACAGAAATATAACCTC
This sequence comes from Streptococcus oralis, assembly GCF_023611505.1. Lineage (NCBI taxonomy): Bacteria > Bacillati > Bacillota > Bacilli > Lactobacillales > Streptococcaceae > Streptococcus > Streptococcus oralis. The sequence goes on from NZ_CP097843.1 coordinate 1,286,643, forward strand.
CAGATTGATGGCTATAGTCTTTTATTTCTTCTGTAAAGGACTGATCATGTAGATGGCGTTGTGGGACGACTGGACCTTCGATATAACCAAGAATATGTCCCTCTTTTTCAGCTACCAGAAAACTGGTCTGAATTTCCCGCAAATGCGCCTCAAAGACGGAACGAGGAATAGCTTCTTCAAGGGAGAAATTCTCTAGCTCTATCTCTATAATCCGATCTAAATCTGAAAATCTCGCTTGTCTGATTTTCATACTTCCTCCTGATAAAAAGGATTAGCCCAAGTCATATACCATTCAGAACCACTGTCATATTGACTACCTGTCACTTCTTCTGCAACAAAGCCATTCATCTCAAAATAAGAGAGCAAGTCATCAGGACAAGTCAAGCGAAGATACTCATACCCTCCTTCTACCGCCACTTGTTTCAAGCTAGCAAGAAGAAGGGTCCCCAAGCCTTGCCCGCGATGGTCAGGATGAATAGCAAATGATTTTATTTCTATCCATGTGGGATGAAGAGACTGAGATTCTCCTAAAACATAGCCTACGAGCTGGTTTTCATCTCTAGCTACAAGAAGGGTAGCCGCAATCTTACGGATACTCTCTTCTAAAAACTCGTAGTTCACCATTTCTTCTGAGGATAAACAAGATTCTTCAATTGCTACAATTTCTTCTAAATCCGATAAAGTAGCCCGTCCTATGGTGATTGGAATTTCCATTCTTTTTTCTTATTGGACGTTACTTGTCAAATTAGACAAGAGACGTTCAAATGAGTACTCATAGGTTTGGATATCTCCTGCTCCCATAAAGACATAAACTGCATTATCATGCTCAAGGAGTGGTGATACATTTTCAACTGTGATGACTTGGCTTTTCTTCTTAATTTTATCTGCTAGGTCTTCTACCTTGACGTCACCATGGTCCACCTCACGGGCTGATCCATAGATTTTCGCCAAGTAAACAGCATCTGCCTGGCTCAAAGCTTTAGCAAAATCGTCCAATAGGGCAATGGTTCTAGTAAAAGTGTGTGGTTGGAAGATTGCAACAATTTCCTTGCTTGGGTATTTCTGACGAGCCGCATCTAAGGTCGCAATGATTTCCATTGGATGGTGGGCGAAATCATCAATAATAATGGTGCCATTGACAACCTTTTCAGTGAAACGACGCTTGACACCAGCAAATGTTTTCAAGTGTTCACGTACCAAGTTCAAGTCAAACCCTGCTGTATAAAGTAAACCAATAACGGCTGTCGCATTCATAATATTGTGACGACCAAAGGTTGGAATGTGGAATTGACCCAACTCTTGTCCGCGGAAATGGACTGTGAAGGTCGAACCAGTCGTAGAACGTAGAAGGTCGCTGGCTACAAAGTCATTTCCCTCAGCATCAAAGCCATAGTAATAGATTGGAGCATTGGCTGTAATCTTACGCAACTCAGCATCCTCACCGTAGACGAATAAACCTTTGGTAATTTGTTTAGCATAGTCATTAAAGGCATTGAAAACATCCTCTAGACTAGTAAAGTAGTCTGGATGGTCAAAGTCAATATTGGTGATAATAGAGTATTCTGGGTGGTAAGGCATGAAATGACGCTCATATTCGTCAGATTCAAAAACAAAATACTTAGCATTTTCAGAACCTCGACCCGTTCCATCCCCAATCAAGAAGCTAGTGTCTGTGATGTGAGACAAAACATGAGACAGCATCCCAGTCGTTGATGTCTTACCATGCGCTCCTGCAACCCCCATGCTGACAAAGTCACGCATAAAGCTGCCTAGGAATTCATGGTAACGTTTGTAGCTGATACCATTTTTGTCGGCATAGGCGATTTCAACGTTATTATCTGGACGAAAGGCATTTCCAGCAATAATTTCAAGATCCCCTTGCAGGTTCTTTTCATCAAAAGGAAGAATCGTAATCCCTGCCTGCTCTAGTCCACGTTGAGTAAAGTAGTATTTTTCAACGTCTGAACCTTGAACCTTGTGTCCCATTTGGTGCAACATCAAGGCCAAGGCACTCATCCCTGATCCCTTGATTCCAATAAAATGATATGTTTTTGACATGTTTTTCTCCCTTACTCAGTAATTCTTGTCAGATTCAACTCTTGGGCAACCTGACGTTCCTGTTCCGTTTGCTTATTCTTTTTATTATATATTTGACTCTTCTTTAGAAAATCATAGTTGTTCTTTTTAGCCTTTTCCGTTTGAGATTTCGGAGTTGGAGTCACTACCTGGCCAGCTTCCTCGGCTAGAATATAGTGGGACTGGCTCAAGTTTTTACTAAACTTGGCAAACTCACCTGGATTTTCCTTTTGAAATGGTGCTGTTGGTTGGTTTCCTTGACGAACAAGTGTTGAACCATTGTGTCGTCTAGTATGACTAACATCCTGAGTCAAATACTTGGCCGAACGTTTCTTCTTCAAGTCCGCACGAGCCTCTTCTCTAGCCAATTCAGCATACGTTTTTTCAATTTTTTTAGGTTCTGGGCCTGGTTTTGACTCCTTGCTAGCTACCGAAGGAGTTACAGCCTGTTCCTCATTGATAGGAGACCATTCCAAATAGTTTTTATCGCGGTAATCACCCTTGATATTGCTAATAAAGTCTGACTCATCGTACAAGTCCATGACTGGCATTTTGGTCAGCATGATCTCATCATCTGACACCAATGGAAATCGATCTTGTTTCATTTTGTATTTCCTTTCAACACTTCATTATAGCGTATTGTCTTGATTTTTCAAGTGCTGGCTTCAGAAATCCCTAAAATTTCTCGAATTTCTGCCAGACTAAGACTCGCACGCGATTCCGTCCCATCTAAAACTTGGGAAACTAGGTGTCTCTTCTGTTCTTGGAGTTCTTGAATCTTTTCTTCAATGGTTCCTCTAGTAATCAAACGATAAACTTCTACCTTCCGCTCCTGTCCCATTCGATGAGCTCGTCCGATAGCCTGAGCCTCGACAGCAGGATTCCACCAGAGGTCCACTAGGATGACGGTGTCAGCTCCTGTCAGATTGAGACCGACACCACCTGCCTTAAGGGAGATGAGAAAGATATCCCTTTCCCCTTGATTAAATATTTTGGTCATCTCTTGTCGGTCTTGAGCAGGAGTTGAGCCCGTAATTTTGAAGGAAGTCAAGCCCAAATTTGGGAGCTCTTGCTCGATTTTTTCCAACATTCCTTTAAATTGAGAGAAAATCAAGACCCGATGCCCACCATCTGCTACTTGTAGCAATAAATCTCGGAGACTATCCAATTTACCACTGGCTCCTTGGTAATTGTCCATAAAAAGAGCTGGCGTATCGCAGATCTGGCGCAAACGCATGAGACCAGATAAGATTTCTACCCGACTTCTCTGGAATTCTTGATCTGTCACTTGTGCTAGGCGGTCTCGCATCTGTTGCAACTGGGCGAGATAGATGGCCTTCTGCTGGTCTTCCAGTTCATTTTTATAGACAACTTCGATCAGATCAGGTAGTTCTGTTAGGACTTCTTCTTTCTTACGCCTCATGACGAAGGGCTTGATAAATTGCGCTACTCGGTCAGCCGGTAATTTCATAAACTCCTTTTTACTTGGTAAGAGCCCCGGAAGCACAATTTGAAAGATAGACCACAACTCTCCTAAATGATTTTCGATGGGCGTACCTGACAAAGCAAAAACTGCCGGCACCACGAACTGGCGCAAACTCTGAGCAATCTTAGTCTGGGCATTTTTCATGACCTGGGCTTCATCTAAAAAGAGAAAATCAAAAGCCATCTCTTGATAAAGCTCGCTGTCTTGACGAAAGGTGGCATAGCTAGTCACATAGATTTGGTGATTTTCAGAAAGAATTGCTTCTCGATTCGCTTTCAAACCATGAACGACAGCCAAATCCAACTGTGGGGCAAATTTCCTAAATTCATCTGCCCAATTGTAGATCAAACCTGACGGCGTTAAAATCAAGATCCGACTATCTTCGGTCACCTGACTAGTCAAAAAAGCGATAGTTTGCAATGTTTTTCCCAGTCCCATATCATCTGCCAGAATGCCACCAAAACCATAGTGATGAAGCATCTGGAGCCAACGGACTCCCTTTTCCTGGTAGTCTCTCAAACTCGCCTGCACCCGTATATCTCCCAAAGGAAAGTCCTCTGGATGAGTCAAATCATGAGCTAAATGCTGAAATTCTTCCGAGAAGGAGATCCTGTCTCGACCTTCAAAAAGCTGAGAAAGGCTATAAGCCAGAGATTTTCGAGCTTGAAAAGAACCATCTTTTAGCTCAACCCCCAGTTCCTGCAAATTTTGACGAATCTGCTTGGTTTCCTCATCAAAAAAGTACACTTGGTCAGAAGAACTGATATAGAAATCCTGATTGCTGGTCAGGGCTTTAAGAGCTTGATCAATCTCTTCTTGGGCAATCCCTTGGAAATCAAATTGGATTTCCAACAATCCTCCCTTGGACTCAATCTGAACCTGAGGAGCTTGGACGCTGTAGAGCTGATTCATCTCATCAGACAAGAAAACCTGACCCAACTTCTCAAAAGCTGGAATCGTATGGTGAAAAAAAGAATAAACTGCCTCTGGCTTCAAAGCCTGTCTCCAAGACTGAAAATCAGCCTCAAAACCAGCCCCTAAACAGACTTGAAATAGCTGGTTTTCCAAGACGGCATCGCTTGAAAATGGTAATTGTTCCAGCTGTTGATGACTAGTCACCTTAACATCTCCATAGTCAAACTGGATATCCAAGCGGATACGACCGTCATCCTCCTTATTAAAGTAAAAGATTGGTGAAAAGGGTCTGATTTGCAGACGCTCGGGAGCAGAAACCGTGCCCAGCTGCCCAAACAAAGGCAGACAGGCGGCTAGGAGGTCACGATCACTGTTGTCAAACTGGAGGTATTTTCTCCCTCTTTCCTCCTGAGGAAGCTCCTTGAGTTCCTTCAAAAGAGTTATCTGATTAGGGGTCAAGAAATAAACATTTCCTTTACGAAAGAGAACCGCTCCCCCATAGAATACGTTGACTCGCTCAGTCTCAGAAATCTCCATCTCAAAGTAATCTGGGTACTCCTGCACATTAAAAGAGAAAAGGTTCGCTTCCGGATCTAAATCGTGAAAGAGGAGATTCTCATAACTATCAAGCTGGTGGTCAAAATGAAAATCTTCCAAGTTCATCAGCAACTCCACTCCCTGCTCAAAAAAGGTCAGAGGGAAAAAGAGGTGACGACCTTGATTTGGGAAAAAGAGGTCTTGACTCAGTCCCTCCTCAATCAAGCCACATAAAAAAGTAAGAACTTCTTGACTAGCTGTATCAAAAGCATCCCAAGACAAGTCATTTTCATAGTGTTTCCCAATCATGTATGGCTTTCGTTGGACCAAGACCTTCAAAAAGAGAGGGAGGTCACGAATGACATAATATTTTTGACTCTCAAGCAAACCGATTCGAAGAGTCCAAAGGAGGCGATTGGTTCCAGCTTCCACCTGCCCTTGAGCCGACAAAGTGTAGATTTTCTCTCTCTTCTGAGGTTGAATACGCTCCAAAAAACTACCGCCAAAACTAACCTTGGTTTCGACCTCTTCTTGCTCTTCATGTCCTTTTTCTAAGGCTTGTAAAATCACCTGGCCTTCTTCATCATTCTTCAGATAATGCTCTAGCGCTGCGAGGTGAACACAGTAACCTCTTTTTTGGAAAAAATCACAAGAACAAAAAACAAGATCATCCTCTAAGCTGTAGCGCAAGTCTTCTCCCGCCACACGAGTATAGAGGCGATTCCCTTTTTCCTTGATAATCTCAATGTTGCCTGTCTCATAGAGAGTAACACCCTCCATGCGCAACTTTCCCGGAATCAATTTAGCCATAGTTACCCCTTTATCTTATCTTTTCATTATACCACATTTTCCCCTATGAAAATAGCCTTCTAGGAAGACTTTTCTTCTAGAAGGCTGGATTTTTAAAGTGTAGCAAAAGTGGTCACGATGCGTTGACAAACCTCTTCCAATACTGACTTCGGCATGGCTACATTGAGGCGGGCATGAAGAGTTCCCTTCTCCCCAAAGTCCAAACCTCGGTTGAGGATGACCTTGGCTTCATTCTTCAAAAGCTCTTGCAAGCGGTCATCCGTTAGGTCATAGGCTGAAAAATCAAGCCAGATCAAGTAGGTACCTTGTGGTTTCATGACCTTAATCTTGGTTTCGTTGCCCAAAACATCCACTACATAGTTAATGTGGTCCTCGATGACTTCTTTTAACTCTCCTAACCAGTCCTTGCCATAACGGTAGGCAGCTTCTGTCGCCAAATAGCCCAAGCCTGAGATTTCATGCTGGTTATTGGCCAACTGGCGTTTCTGGAAAGCAACTCGAAGCTTTGGATTTTCAATAACTGCATAGGAATTCTTGGTCCCAGCAATATTAAAGGTTTTAGTGGCACTACTCAAGATAAGGGCAAAGTCTTTAAAAGCAGGATCAATGGTATTGAAAGACTGGTGCTTGTGACCAAAGAGGGCCAAATCTTGGTGAATCTCATCTGAAACCAACAAGACACCGTGTTTTTGGCAGAGATGACCAATCTTTTCTAACACTTCCTTTTCCCAAATACGTCCACCAGGATTGTGAGGATTGCAAAGGATATAAAGCTTCACATCCTCTTCCACCATATCCTTCTCCAACTGGTCAAAGTCAATCTCAAACAGACCATTCTTTTCCACCAAAGAATTGGTAATCAATCGGCGATTGTTCAGTTTGACACTGCGGGCAAACGGTGGATAGACTGGTGTGTTAATCAGAACAGCTTCTCCTTCTTTTGTAAAGGCTTGAATGGCTGTTGAAATAGCTGGTACCACTCCCTCGATAAAGACGAGAGCATCTTTGTCAAAGTGATAACCGTGTTGGCTGGCTTCCCATTCTTGAACCGACTCAATCAAAGCGTCGCTTGCATAAGTATAGCCATAGACCAACTGATCTGCGTAGGCTTGTACAGCTTGTCGAACTTCAGGCAAGACTACAAAGTCCATATCCGCTATCCAAGCTGGTAGAACTTCTAGATCAGCTTCTGCCTCTTTCCATTTATAGGTATGATGCCCAAAACGATTGGGCAGGCTTGTAAAATCATATTTTCCCATATCTGTCTTATCCTTCCAAGGCTTGGCGCAAGTCCGCAATCAAATCTCTAGCATCTTCAATCCCAATAGACAAGCGTAAGAGGTCATCTGTTAAGCCATAGGAATGGCGCACTTCTGCTGGAATATCCGCATGAGTCTGAGTTGTCGGATAGGTGATCAGACTCTCCACTCCACCCAAACTTTCTGCAAATGAGAAGACCTTTAAGCTATTTAAAATATGAGGAATACGCTTTTCATCCACTACTTTAAAGGAAATCATCCCCCCGCGACCAGTATAGAGAACTTCCTTAACTGCTGCAGAATCCTTCAAAAAGTCAACCACTTCTTGGGCATTGGCTGTTGAGCGTTCCATACGAAGAGACAAGGTCTTGAGACCACGAATCAATTGATAACTGTCAAATGGTGACAAGACTGCTCCTGTCGTATTGAGATTGTAGAAAAGCTTCTCGTATAGTTCTAAACTATTGGTCACAACCACTCCAGCCAAGACATCATTGTGGCCTGCTAGATACTTAGTTGCTGAATGCAGAACGATATCCGCTCCATCTTCAATTGGACGTTGGTAAATCGGACTATAGAAGGTATTGTCCACCACCACTTTGGCACCCTTAGCATGAGCCAATTTTGCTAGTTTTTCAATATCAAATTCCAACATCAAAGGGTTGGTTGGGGTTTCGATATAGAGAATATCCACATCTTTCTCTAACTCGGCAATCAATTCTTCTTCTGTATTGGCATAGGCAAAATGAAAACGACCTTCCTGCTCGACTTGGTTGAACCAACGGAAAGAACCACCATAAAGGTCACGCACTGCTAGGATCTTACTTCCTACCGGAAAGACACTAAAGGCCAGTACAATCGCGGCCATACCTGAGCTCGTTGCTAGGGCGTAGTCTGCCGATTCGATCGCAGCCAAGACTTCCTCCGCCTTACTCCGAGTTGGGTTTTTAGTGCGAGTGTAGTCAAATCCCGTAGACTGGCCAAACTCTGGATGCTGATAAGTTGTTGAAAAATGAAGCGGAGTTACCAAGGCACCTGTTGCCTTATCTGACTTGATTCCCGCCTGGGCCAAAATTGTGTTCATGTGTCGTTCTTTGCTCATACAATACCTCCAAATCTATAGTAACTATTGTATCATTTATTTTCTCCAACTCATTTTCTTCTTTTCAAGAGCTAGTTATAGTTTCAAACTATACAAAAACGATAGTTCCTTGAGAAACTATCGTTTTTCCTGTTGAATAGACTGGTTATTTAACGTGTTTTGCCAGTTCTTCTTGGGCTTTTTTATTTGATTCTTCTTTTTCTTTCTGCCATTTTTCTTTAGCTTTTTCATACTCATCAGTCGTTACAGTCTTATCTTGCAACTTGAGGTATTTGTATGATTCGACACCCTTATTTCCAGCTTGTGAGAATGGCGCTGAGAATGGAACTGTCTTTCTCAAGCCAGGTGTTCCACCTTGGGAAACGTTTGGAATTGCAAGGGCGCTATCAACGAGCCAAGCTTGAATTTCAGCATATTTTTCATAACGTTTTGCTGGGTCTTGCTCCTTGTTCGCTTCTTCCAACATTTGAGTGTAAGTATCCAGACCAACTGCCTTAGCCTTGTCATTAACCTCACCTGGTTCTAGACCGAGGTTTTGCAACATACCGCCGTTATTGACATTTAGGATATCTAGATAGCTTGATGGATCCAAGTAGTCCGCACTCCAACCACCATTATAGATATCAAAGTCTTTTTGAGCTGCAGTTTGAGCGAGGTAGCTAGAATTATCGTAGTCATCTGTTGATAATTGTTGGATATCGATAACCACATTCTCAGCTCCGAGAACAGATTCGATGGATTGTTTCAAAGAGCTCGTTTCAAGTACACCTTTTTTAGCTGATTGGTCTACAGATACATCCAAGTGGATTGGGAATTGTACACCCTTAGCTTCCAATTCTTTCTTGGCTTCCGCAAATTTAGCTTTAGCCTTGTCAGGATTGTAGTATGGATCTTGCGCATCTGCAAAATTGATTCCTTGCCATTCTTGGCCATAGTTGACCATCTTTTCTGAAACAACATCGCCAAAGTCTTTTCCGTTGATACTTACAAATGTAGGAGGTACAACCAAGTTACGAATAATCTTCGTTGCTCCGTCCTCCCCTTGTGATTGTGCTCCATAGGCTGTACGGTTATAAGCATAGTTGAAGGCTTGACGGAAGTTTTTATTCAGAACTGCTTCTTGGGTTGATTTCTTTTCGATATCAGAGGACTTAGAAGTGAAGTTATAAGATTTTCTGTCCAAGTTGAAGTTCAAGTAATAAGAAGTTGCATTTTGCATACTATAGATGATGTTATCCTTGTTCTTCTCTTTAATTCCTTCAAAGCTTGAGCTATTTGGATAGAGACGCGCGTAGCTATAGACTCCTTCTACAAAGTTACGTGCTAGTGCATCTTGGTCACTACCATCATAATAGGCCAATTTCACATCATCCACAAAGACATTTTTTTCATCCCAGTAGTTGGGATTTTTCTTGAATTCGATAACAGATTTTGAAACAAAAGATTTCATTAAGAAAGGTCCATTGTACAAAATACTAGAAGGGTCTACCTTAGCAAAATCATCCCCTTTTGATTTCAGGAAGTCCGCATTGACAGGGAAGAGAATGGTTGAAGTTGTTTTAGAGTTCCAATAAGGTTCTGGACGTGTCAAAGTGTACTGAACTGTTTGGTCATCAATCGCCTTAACACCGACAGTTGAAAAGTCAGTTGTTTTACCGTTGATATAATCATCCAAACCAGCTACAGAGTCTTGAACCAGGTACAAGGCTTCGGATTTTTTATCAGCAGCATATTTCAACCCAGTGACAAAATCTTGCGCCGTTACGGGGGCATATTCTTCACCCTCATAGGTATACCATTTTGCATCCTTACGCAATTTGTAAGTATAGGTCAAACCGTCCTGAGAAACAGTCCAATCCTCTGCCAACGATGGAACATAGTTACCGTATTGGTCATTTTCCATCAATCCATCTACCAAATTAGTAACGATGTCGTTGGTTGTTGCACGGTTTTCTGCAAGATAGTTCAAACTAGATGGATCGCTCGAATAAACATAGTTATATGTTTTAGAAGAACTAGTTGAGTTTCCACATGCGCTCAGTAAGATACCTGCGCTTAACACGACACTTGCAAGTGTCAGATACTTGGCCTTAGACTTTTTCATTTCCAGAACCTCCTGTTTTAAAGATTTGTCTTATTATACAGCTTTGGTTTTATTTAGTCAAGTGATTTCTGAAGAAAAACTTAAAAAACATATTTTTCTACTCTTAATTTTAGAAAAAGTTCTCCTTTTTTAAGAAAAATGTACTATAAAAACCTTTCTATTATAGAAAGGTTAATTCATTGCTTTTATTTATAAATCTTCTTACGATATTTTCAATCTTGTCCGTAGTCGGTCCGCTTGGGCTTTACCTATTATCTTGTCTAAAAGTCGTGTCCGTAGGCTCATCAAACCATAGAGACCTCCTCCAAGACCTCCGATGAGAGCTACGTAAAGGAAACTCCAGAGACGTCCACTTGGCTGGAAGACAAAACCGAGTAGCCATTGTAAGAAGCCAACTAAGATAAACATAACCAAGGTCAAGATGGTAATCAAAATGGTCCGCTTCAATATAATCTTTCGACGAGCACCCGTTACCTGGCAGATGTCTCGGTACATCAAGACATTGGGAATGATTAGTCCGATGGTCGTTGAAATCAAGGGACCGTAGCTGTGGAAAATAGCAATACTTGGAAGTTGCAAGACGAGCTTGGCAAGGGAACCATAGACAAAGTAAAGAACTGCCTTGCGGTTGCGGAACATGGCCTGAAGCATAGGAGACAAGACCATATACAAGCCTAGGATAGTAGACTGCAAAACTGCAAAGACAAATAAGCCCATGGCCAGACTATCTGGCTTACCGTAAAAGACTGTATAAAGAGGCTCCCCTACCATGACCACTCCAACCGTTGCCGGCAGTAGAAATAAGAAGAGCATGGTGAGGCTATCTTGGACTAGGCGAGCCGCCGCCTGCAAGTCACCTTTTACATAGTTTTCCGTCAATAGTGGCAAGCCGACACTCCCAATCGAAACTCCTACAGAGATTAAAATCATGGTAATTTTATTCGGATTGGCAGAGAAATAAGAAAACATAACAACCAAGTCTTCGTTGCTATAGTTGGTAAACCACTTCATACTATTGATAAAAGTCATCTGGTCTAAAATCTGGAAGAGCTGAATGGCCGATCCTGTCAGGATAAAGGGAATGGCTTCCTTGATGGTATCGACTAAGAGTCGCTTACTATTGATCTTATCCCGTGTTTCAAAGACTCTCTTAAGCAAACCTTCTTGGGCAAGAAAATAAATCAAAACTGCAAAACTTGCCACCATCCCCACAAAGGCCGCAAAGGTCGATTGGGTAACGGCTGATAGGTAGTCACCAGAACCCATCTTCATAATGAAGAAGGTCGCCAACAACATCCAGATAACACGGATTACCTGCTCAGCGATTTGGCTCATAGCATAGGGTTTCAGATTGTTCATCCCTTGGAAGAAGCCCCGGATGACACTCATAGATGGGAAAATCAAGACCGCCCAAGCCAAACTCTGCATGATGGGAATCAGGTCTTTCCCCACACCTGACAAATCTGCTAACCAGGGAGAAAAGAGATACAAGACCAAAGCAAAGACTAAGCCCAAGCCCGTCATAAAGCTTAGGAAACTCCGAATCAAGGCAAAGCTGTGCTCTTCTTCTCGCATGGTATTGTACTTAGCCACTTGTTTGGCGACTGCAACTGGGATACCCGCTGTCGAAATCAGCAAGAACCAGGCGTAAATATTGTAGCCCATGGTAAAGAGTCCATTTGCCTTAGCAGCATAGGTCCCCATCCAGATATACCAGGGAATAATGTAGATTGCCCCAAGGAGGCGACTAATAAAGTTACTAGCTGTTAGCCAAGCAGTCCCTCGCAACATCTGGGCTTGCTGGTGATTGTTTTCGTTAGACATAGCTTCCTCATTCAATTTTAATAACTAGGAAATTTTCCTCATCTTCCATTATAAACTTTTCCTTGTTACTTGTAAAATTCAGACTTTCGGTTTACAATAGAAAGTATGATAAAGATTGAAACCGTATTAGATGTATTAAAGAAAGATGGTCTCTTCCGCGAGATTATCGACCAAGGACACTACCACTACAACTACAGTGAAGTTGTTTTTGACAGCATCAGTTACGACAGCCGAAAAGTAAAAGAAGGCACTCTTTTTTTTGCAAAAGGCGCTGCCTTTAAAAAAGAATACCTTCTTTCTGCTATAAGTCAGGGCTTAGCCTGGTACGTCTCCGAAAAGGACTACGAAGTCGGTATCCCTGTCATCGTTGTGAACGATATCAAGAAAGCCATGAGTTTGATTGCTATGGAATTTTATGGTAATCCACAAGAAAAACTCAACATTCTCGCTTTCACAGGGACAAAAGGAAAGACAACATCTGCTTACTTTGCATACCACATTCTATCTCAACGCTACCCAACAGCTCTCTTGTCAACTATGAACACAACTCTGGATGGCAAGACCTTCTTTAAATCTTCCTTCTCAACGCCTGAAAATATCGATCTTTTCGACATGATGGCTCAGGCTGTTAAGAATGGTAGAACCCATCTTGTAATGGAAGTCTCTAGCCAAGCCTATCTTGTTCATCGAGTATATGGTCTGACCTTTGATGTAGGTGTCTTTCTTAACATCACTCCTGACCATATCGGTCCGATTGAGCATCCTAGCTTTGAAGACTACTTCTATCACAAACGTCTCTTAATGAAAAATAGCCGAGCAGTTGTCATTAACAGCGACATGAACCACTTTTCTGTGCTAAAAGAACAAGTGGAACAGCAAGAGCATGACTTCTATGGTAGCCAGTCAAGCAACCAAATCGAGAACTCCAAAGCCTTTAGCTTTTCCGCTACAGGTAAACTCGCTGGTGATTATGATATTCAACTCATTGGCCACTTTAACCAAGAAAATGCAGTTGCTGCAGGACTTGCCTGTCTTCGTCTAGGTGCTAGTCTCGAAGATATCAAAAAAGGAATCGCTGCAACCCGCGTTCCTGGACGTATGGAAGTCCTGACTCAGAAAAATGGAGCCAAGGTCTTCATCGACTATGCCCATAACGGTGACAGCCTGAAGAAACTGATCTCTGTTGTTGAAACTCATCAAACTGGAAAAATTGCTCTGGTTCTCGGTTCGACTGGAAACAAGGGTGAAAGTCGTCGCAAAGACTTTGGACTCCTTCTCAATCAACATCCTGAGATTCAAATCTTTCTCACTGCTGATGATCCCAATTATGAAGATCCAATGGCCATTGCTGAAGAAATCAGCAGCTATATCAGTCATCCTGTTGAAAAGATTGCCGATCGCGAACAAGCCATCAAGGCGGCGATGGCCATCACAAATCAAGAACTCGATGCTGTGATTATTGCAGGCAAGGGAGCTGATTGTTACCAAATCGTCCAAGGAAAGAAAGAAGACTATCCTGGAGACGCAGCTATCGCAGAACGTTATCTATAAAAAAATCAAGGGAACTATTCCCTTGATTTTTTTAGTCTTCTTTCTTAAAAGAGTTTTTAAGACCTTCAACGGCACCTTCTACAGCACCTTTAGCATCTTCAACAACTTCTTTTGCTTTGGCAACTGTTTTTTCTACAGTACCTTCTGCTTCTGTCTTGCTATCACCAGTAACTTTACCAAATCCTTCTTTGATAGCACCAGTTGCTTGTTCCAATTTATTTTCAAGTGACATAGCTCTGTCTCCTTTTGTTTTAATACGACAATGGTTATCGCTTACATTCAGTTTATGCTCATTCTTTAGCAAAGTCAAACAATCTGCTCAAAAGCAAACAATCAAGACAAATAGAAAGACAAACGTTCCTTATCAAAATCAACAGCCAACTCATACTTCCCTTCTTCGTTTTGAACAATATAACCCAAGACGACTAAACTGTCCACAAAGATATCATGCCTTTTCTGCATGAGCTGGTCCTTTTTGAGGAATTTGAGTAAAAAAGTCGTCATATACTTGAGAGCATACTCAGGATTGACATCTCCCAAAATGGTATAGAGTTCCTGCTGTTTTTCTGTCAAAGGATATTGATTCTTTACCTTGTAGAAATAATTAGACAGGGTCATTTTTTCTCTGGCAAAATCCGTAGATTCGACTAAAATGGCTGCATTGGTTTGATTGCGCAATTCCGTCTCAAAAGTCTTCTCTAACAATGCTTGATAGACTGGACTATCCTCTCTGACAAAAATCTCTTGGTCAAGGGATAGATTGTCTATCGATTCTAGAAAAGGGAGATTGAGGGAATAGCGTTTGTTTTCCCTTAGGATCAAGCCTGCCTTTATATACTCTTCCATCAGTTTATCAATTGCCACATCTGGAAACTGAGCCTTGATTTCCCGGAGGATTACATCATCATGCTGATCCAAATAGTCCACCAAATCTATAAAAAATGGCTGTCGAGTCAAACGAGAGGAATTAAAAATCTGAATCATGAAGATTCCTTTCTTTACATTCTAAAAGAGGTGATGCCGCTAACTGACTGGGATTGGTCCCCGGCTGATTCAGAGGCACAGGAAGTTCGAGTTTCCTATAATATTCTCTCCAAAAATCACTAATCTCCTGCTCTCCATCCCCAAATTTCATCGGAATGGTCTCAAAAATAGGAAGAATTTCCGCAATATACTGGGAGCAGTAAAAGCCAGACCCATCTGGATAAAAAGAGGCATTATAGGGTGCACCTAAATGTTTGCTAGCTCTTTTCTTTACCAAGTCAGCTTCCAGCTCTGAATAGACATAAAGGTCATAGAGATGAGTCGGTTCAAAAAATTCTGCTGGGTCTTGACAAATGACACCTGTTTGCCCACTAGCATGATAGATCAAACCGTCTAAAAAGATAGCTACATGACTATAGTTCCCAGTCGAAGCTTGGATAGCCTGCCCCATATCTGAAAGATCCTTCACAAAAATCAAGTCACCGTTTGCTAACATCTTTCTCTCCTAGAAAAAAAGGAGCCGAAACCCCTTTAGCTATAAGGAAACTAACGTCTCCTCATTTCAATTATCACTCAGACTATTAGGCATTAAAGCTTTCTGTCAACTGAGGCACCACTTGTTTCTTACGTGAAACAGCACCTGGAAGGAAAGCGTGGTTATTTTCAAGTTTAAAGTTGAAGGCAGCTTCGACCTTGTCCATGTTTGATCCAAGAGCAAGGATTTCTGAGTTTGAGTTGACGATGTCTGTAATCATCAAGACAAAGTCAGAGTAGCCGTCTGCTGCATTAGCCGCTTGCATTGCTGCTTCGATTTCAGCTTGGCGTTCCAAGACTTCAGCAATATCAACTGTGTTAACCTGAGCAACACGAACCTTATTTCCGTTGAGTTCAAAAGTCTTAGCATCGATGTCAATCAATTCTTCAGCAGATTTACTAGCCAAGTTTGTACCAGCTTTCAGCATAGCAAGACCGTACTCTTCCAAGTTGACACCTGCTAATTCTGCCAATTCAGGAGCAATGACTTTATCAGATGGGTGAGTTGTTGGTGATTTCAAAAGAAGGGTATCTGAAATCAAACCTGAAAGCATCAAACCAGCAATCTCTTTAGGAACTGCTACTCCGTGTTCTTTGAACATGCGGTAAACGATTGAAGACGCAGATCCAACTGGTTCCAAACGCATGTAGAGTGGGCTTGCAGTTTCAAAGTTAGCTACACGGTGGTGGTCTACAACACCATAAACTTCTACTTCAGCGATATCTGAAACAGATTGTTGGAATTCATTGTGGTCAGTCAAAATAACCTGCTCTGCACCTTCTGCTTTAGCTGATGTGATGACGCGCGGTGCTTCTACACCAAAATAGTTCAAAACAAAGGCTGTTTCTTCATTAGGAGTTCCAAGTGCTACTGCTTCTGTTTCCAATCCATAAGCCTCTTTTGCAAGATAAGCAAAGGCTACAGATGACCCGATGGCATCTGAGTCTGGATTTTGGTGACCAAATACTAGAATCTTAGACATGATAATACCTCTTTAAATTTATTCATCTTATTTTAGCATTTTTTTCCTCTTTTGACAAAAGTAAGAGGAGTCAAAGGACTCCTCGTTAGACATCAATATGGTTGATTAGATTTTTCTCTTGATTTTCGAATAAAAATCGTTCTTTCTGTGGACGTTTCTTTCGTTTGAGAAGAACCTCTGCTGACATGGCTTCTTCCTTGCTAGCAAAGCCCTCTACATAGATGAGTTTAACTGGCAAGCGAGCTCGGGTATACTTGGCACCCTTACCACTATTATGAACGGAAAGGCGTTTCTTCACATCTGTCGTGTAACCAGTATAGTAAGAACCATCACGGCACTCCACCACATACATATAGGCCTTATGATCCATAGTAAATCTCTTGAATTTCTGGCGTGTAGGAACCATCATCATTGTGAACAATGAGTGGTGGCAAGACCTTGAAGCCGCTCGTTGATCCATCCTTAATAGCTTCGATTAAAAGCATATTGGCTTCCTTTTCTCGTTTAGGATAGACAAATTGCAGGCGCTTCGGAGCCAAATTATGGCGCTGAAGCATATCTAAGATATCCAAAAGCCGATCTGGACGATGAACCATAGCCAAACGGCCATTAGACTTGAGAATACTCTGGGCGCTCCGACAGATTTCTTCTAGATTAGTTGTAATTTCATGTCTAGCTAAAAGGTAGTGTTCACTCTCGTTGAGATTGGAATGCGGATCCACCTTAAAATAAGGCGGATTACACAAGATCATATCCACCTTACTTCCCTGAATGTGGGCAGGCATATTTTTCAAATCATCGCAGATGACCCGCATCTGCTCTTCCAAGCCATTCAACTGAACCGAACGCTCTGCCATATCCGCCAAACGCTCCTGAATCTCTACAGAGAGAATTTTTGCCTTGGTACGACTACTTGCAAAAAGTCCAACTGCACCATTTCCAGCACAAAAGTCCACAATTAAACCCCGTTTAGGGAAGCGAGGAAAGCGTGATAAGAGAACACTATCCACCGAATAGCTAAACACCTCTCTATTTTGGATGATCTTGATATCTGTTGAAAAGAGCTGATTGATTCGCTCTCCTGATTTTAATAATTGTTCTTCTTTCATACTTTTATTATATCAAACCATGTTAACATTACAAATGATTTAGATAATCATATTTACGGCTTCTTTTTTAAATGCTCTAAAGCTTCACGCGTCCAAACAGGCATCATTCGAGCAAGTGGCGCAAAACCGTGCTTGATCCGATCATTTGAAAAACGTCTCCGTCTTGGCAATTGATGTTTTTCTTCCTCCAAAGTACGGATAGAAAGACTAGCTTTTCCAGTGTATTCGTCAAAATCCACCACCTGTACTTGAACTTCATCACCAATTTTTAAAATATCATAGATATTCTCAATAAATCCCGTCCGGATTTCTGAGATGTGAATCAGCCCTGTCACCCCTGTCTCTAACTCGACAAAGGCACCATAGGGCTGAATTCCTGTAATACGCCCGTTTAGCTTATCACCTATTTTCATCCTAGTCCTCAATTTCAATCGTTTCAATTACTACATCTTCAACTGGTTTATCCATCGCTCCAGTCTCAACAGATGCAATGGTATCTAAGACAGCAAAAGATTCAGCATCTATCAATTGCCCAAAAACAGTATGGCGGCGGTCAAGGTGAGGAGTTCCTCCTTGCTCTGCATAAATCTCAGCGATTGGTTCAGGCCAACCACCACGCGCAATCTCTTTCTTAGAGTATGGCAAGTGTTGATTTTGAACGATAAAGAACTGGCTTCCATTGGTATTTGGACCCGCATTGGCCATAGAAAGGGCACCACGGATATTATAAAGTTCTTCAGAAAATTCATCTTCAAAAGAGTCGCCGTAGATTGATTCTCCCCCCATACCAGTACCAGTTGGGTCTCCACCTTGGATCATAAAGTCCTTGATAATGCGGTGGAAAATCACACCATCATAGTAACCGTCTTTTGACAGAGCAACAAAGTTGGCTACTGTTTTGGGAGCCTGCTCAGGGAAAAGCTTGATACGCAAGTCTCCGTGATTTGTCTTAATAGTCGCCAACGGACCTTCTACTGTTTCAATGTCTACTTGTGGGAAATGCAATTCTTTTTCTACCATACCAAATCCTTCTAAGGCATCAAAAATGCCATCTTCTTCTACTGTTTTTGTAATATAATCTGCTTTTTCTTTGATTTTTTCGTGAGAAACCGCCATGGCGACACTAATCCCTGCATAATCAAAGAGTTCCAAGTCATTGAGACCATCCCCAAAGACCATAACATTCTCTGGTTTCAAGCCTAAGTGCTCCACCACCTTGGCTACGCCTGTGGCTTTTGAACCTGAAATAGGCACGATATCTGATGAATGTTCATGCCAACGCACCATGCGAAGTTTACCAGAGAGACTATCTGGTAACCGTAAGTCATCCCCTTTATCTTCAAAGCTCCACATCTGGTAAATATCTGCTTTTTCATGGAAGTTAGGATCCACATCTAAGTTTGGATAAATCGGGTCAATAGCTTCACTGATCAGTTCTGTTCGAGTAGAAAGTTTGGCGTCATGACTACCAACCAAGCCGTACTCAATTTCCTCCCGCTTAGTCCAAGAAATGAACTCCTCAACATCTGACTTGTCAATCTGATGTTGATAAATGACCTGGCCTTTTTTATCTTCGATATAAGCCCCATTTAAGGTTACAAAAAAGTCCGGTTTGAGCTCACGAATCTCTGGAACAACACCGAAAATACCACGTCCAGAGGCGATTCCTGTTAAAATTCCTTTTTCACGCAACTGTTTAAAGACAGTGGGAATTGTAGCTGGAATAAAAGCTGTCTTTGACGTACGCAAGGTATCGTCGATATCAAAAAAGACGATTTTAATCTTCTTTGCCTTGTATTTTAATTTCGCATCCATCTCTCTACCTCTTTTTTATCACTCCTTTCATTATACCATAAACCTTAGGAAATTCCTTTTTTGAAAAAAGATGAAAATCCTATCAAAAAGAGAGCCAGCAAAACTAGCCCTCTCTTTTCATCCTAGAACATCTCTAGAGCAATCATGGTAATCATCGTTGCATCATAGTAGTTGTCCAAAGGTAAATTTTGTGTGAAAATGTATTTATTTTGCTGAAGAAGTTTCAGATAACCTTCTCCCTTGTCAGACGCATAGGTAATCGGTGCCAGAAAGCTACCTGCCTGGTATTGATTGAGGGCAGTTCCATTCATGTCATAACCAGAATAAATGCGTTGTTCTTTCATAAAGAAATCCATCATCTTTTGAACGAGTTTTTGACTTCTTTCGTCTTGGCTTTGAGATAAGTGATAAGGCAAGCGACAAGCATTATAAGAATACGCCCCATCATATTGAGATTCAATAGTATTTGCTTTAGCAACACGCGCACCTGACTTCTCTACCCAGATAAAGTCTGGCAAGAGACCTGTCTCAGATTGAGAACTAATTTGCTCTAATTGCCCAAGCATTTTATCCTTAATATCTAGCCATTGTTTATCACCAGTTAGATTATAAAATACTTGGAAATAATGAGGTAGTGCATCAGATGTTCTCATCAGATAGTAAAAATCTGAATTTTTTTGGGCCCAATTTCCTACTTTTAGGACACCAGTCTTCTCATTATAATTGAATCGAAGAATATCAATCAAGATACTTTTGGCTTGTCCTTCATATTCCTGAGCCTTATCTGGCCACTGCTTGGCAGCTTCAATCAAAGAATAAGCGATGTAGAGATCTCCATCAGTTGCGTTTTGCTTCTCAACCGTTTCGCTACCATTTGTGATCACTTGCTTCCAAGACATCAACTGCGTTCCCTCGATACGATGATTTTGGTAATAGCGATAAAGGCTATCAAAATTTGCTTGTGTTGCTTGCCCTTTTTGGGCTGCTAAAACCGTTATGAGCATGCCGTAACTTTGGGCTTCAGATAGAACTGTTGTTCCCTCCGAATCACTCGTCGTACGGACATAGGACTGATTTCCCTTAGTCACAAGAAACTGTTGGCTCCATTGGCGGTAAATACGATTTCGCATCTCGATTTTACTCCTTCCCCTTGCCAAAAACAAGGTTAAACAAGAGATAGAAAGAATGAGCACAAACCAGACATATTTTAATTTATTCGTTTTCATAGAATCTCCTATCCTGCAAATCGCTTGGTTTTAACCCACTTGGTTTCTTTTCGGCGGAGTACTTTGTCCAGCACGATTGAAGAAATGGAATCAATGGATACAACGATAAACATCTGTGCGTAAGAGAAATAGGCTACCAAGGCTAACCAGATTTGTTTTTTCGTCGCTTGTCCAAATTGACTTGCTAATGCCGTCATAATTTGCATCAAATAGAGACCAATCATGAGAATCCAGTTGAAGAGCATGAGCTGGGCGATGTAGATATTATCCGCATCAAAAGCAAATGGAATTCTGACATCTGGTAAGAAAAGACTAAGACAGATCGCTAGCACATTCGCTAGGAAAATCAAATCCGATAGGACAATGGCAAAGTTAAACCAAAAGAAAACACAAGAATAGTTAAAGACTTCTAGTTTAACGCGCCAGTTTGCTCTGCCAAATAAATGCTTAAAATTTGAGAGAACAACTTCGTAGTTTCCTTTAGCCCAACGTTTTCGTTGCATATAGTAACTCTTTAAAGTCTCAGGTTCTTGTTGGAAAGCCTCTGAGTTATAAGCAAGGGCGATCAATTTACCACTCTGCATGATTTTAAAAGAAATATCGGTATCCTCAGTCAAGGCACCATTTTTCCAACCACCGATACTCTTTACAAAGTCGGTTTGAATGATAAAGTTGGTTCCTGGGATACGACCAATTTTAAAGAGATGCCACATCCCAACATGGTGCACCCGCTGGGTAACAACGATTTCCTGGTTGATACAACGAGTCAAAAAATTTTGATTGGCATTTCGAGTCTTGTTGCGACCAAAAGATGCCACATGACGTTCTGGGTCCTTTATCACTTCTTTGACAAGGAAATAAAGGGCATTTTTTTCAGGCATGGCATCTGCATCATAAACACAGATGTATTCACCTCTTGCCATCTCTAAGGCATCGTTTAGAACGCCCGCTTTTCCTCCCGTACCAGTACGGTCGATAATAGTCAGATTTCTTCCTGCATATTCAGGCATAGCTTGTACAGACAAACATTCTGCATAGGTGTTATCCGAACAGTTATCCGCAAATAGAAGCAACTCCACACGGTCGTGAGGATAATTCATATCCAATATAGCTTTTGCCGTTTGGGCAATAACCACATCCTCATTATGAGCAGGAACAACAATGGTAACCTTAGGATAATAAGGTCGTGGCGAAGTGTCTACACGAAAATCACTGTGCTTAAACCAAAAGTGCACTGCTGAAAAGAGAATTACCAAACCCCAAGCCAGAGAAATCCAAATAGTAAGCAGGGTAAAAATCATTAACATTTGACTAATCATGATTCACCGCCTTAAAATTTTTGTTCACTCGATGGTAAAGAATACTGTATGCAATAAATAATATGACAAAACAAATGCCAAAGGTAAGACTGAGTCCCAAAGCAATGCCAAAAAATATATTGGTTAGAGTCATGTTTCCCTCCTAATATTCTACAATTACATCTGTCTCTAATTGACGTTTGAGATGACTAGCAATATCCGAGTAGTCTTGGTATTTATCTTTATTATCAGAGTTAATCATCAAGTAACCTGTTTGAAATTGAATTCCTTGGTTTCCATCTTCCCCATGAAAAACTAAACTGCCTAGTTTCTCCTGCAAACCATTCAAATAGAGTTGCTTCAAAGAATCTTGACTACTATTAGATAAAACAAGAAAATTCCCATCTGAAACGTAATAGAGTTTATCACTGTAACTCAATTCCTGAGCAATTACCTCTTGAATGCGACTGAGCATCTGGTTATGTTCTTTGGGTTTAATCTGGAAGAACAAATCTTCATGTGCCCAATGAATCAATAAGGACTGTACCGTCACATCACTTTGTTCAGTTACCATAGCATGGTAATCTGCTCGAGCTGCGTCCTCCTGTTCTTGTACCTTTGAGGCCACCTTGAAGAAATAATAACGAACCTTAAGTAGAATCCCAATCAAAAGAGGAAAACTGATTAATAAGAAGACCAGTTGAATGATTGGGATATAAACCACACCCGCAACCAAAACGATAAGTCCAAGCCCAAATGTTAAGATAAGGGTCCAAGTAAGCAAAAGGTCAGATAATACCAACACTGCAAACAAGGCTAAAGCTAAAAACAAGATTTGTTCTAAAATAATCTCTCGAGCAAAGAAAAAAGAAAGCCCTAAAAGAAGCGACTCGCACCCCAGAAAAGCGAGGAGCCAATTCCTAAATTTATTCCATGTTTTCATTATGCCTCTTCCCCCTCTTTAAATTCAGATACAGATTCAGCCATTCCAAAATAATGTTGTATAGCACGAACGATTCGTTCAGATGCCCTTCCATCTCCATAAGGATTTGGTGCCTGAGACATTTTTCTATAAAGAGTTTCATCTGTTAAGAGTACTGCCATAGCCTCTTTCACACATGCTGGATTCGTACCAACTAACTTCAAGGTTCCTGCACGAACCCCTTCTGGGCGTTCCGTCGTGTCACGAAGGACTAGAACAGGTTTGCCGAGGGAAGGCGCCTCTTCCTGAACACCGCCAGAGTCGGTCATGATAAAATAACTTCTTGAAGCCAAATTATGAAAATCAAGTACATCTAAAGGTTCAATCAAGTGGATGCGATCATGACCAGCTAGAATATCCTTAGCTGCTTCTTGCACAGCAGGACTAAGATGAACAGGATAAACAACTTCAATTTCCTGATGAAGATCGACCATCTCACGTAAAGCTGTAAAGACATTTCTCATTGGTTGACCTTGATTCTCACGACGGTGCATGGTTACCAATACAAGTTTCTTATCTGGATCCAATTGATCTAGAACTTCATGATAGTAATCCGATTGAACGGTTAATTTCAAGGCATCAATGGCTGTATTCCCCGTAATGACAATAGCAGACTCAGGATGATTTTCCTTGAGGAGATTATCTTTACTCTCACTAGTTGGAGCAAAATAAAGATCAGCAAGATTATCTGTCATCTGACGATTCATTTCTTCTGGGAAAGGAGAATACTTGTCAAATGTTCTTAGACCAGCTTCAACGTGGCCGATACGTACCTGATTATAGAAAGCAACTAAACTTGCTGCAAAAGTTGTCGTTGTATCTCCATGAACAAGAATCATATCTGGACGTTCTTGCTTAACAATTGAATCAAACTTTTCTAAAATTTTTCCAGTAATATCTAAGAGGGATTGATTTTGCCCCATAATATCCAAGTCATAATGCGGCTTGATGCTAAACGTTTCAAGAACTTGATCTAGCATTTGACGGTGCTGAGCTGTCACAACTGTAATCGTCTCAATACTATCACTATGTTTTTGCAATTCCAACACTAAAGGGGCCATTTTAATAGCTTCTGGTCGTGTTCCAAAAACAAGCATCACTTTCAGTTTTTTCATTATTGTATCCTTCTACTATAATAAAATTTGACACATCAGATTAATTAGTACATTTGATAGTTCCAATATCAATTAATTTAACTTTCGTAATTATTTTACCGTCAATTAATTTATATGTCAAATCTTTCTAAGTATATTATTGCATTTAATTTAATTTTAAATAATCGTAATATTTTTGTAATGATATAATTTACACTGTGTAAACCTTCCATCTTAAACTTTTATTAAATATTTTTTAAAATTCTAAACCTTACCATCTTTTGAATATTTATTTTATCGTTTCATAGAATACATCTCTTTTTCTAACAAAAAAATCCCTCTCTAATGAAAAAGGAATTTACGACTTCTTGCTATTTTAAAGTTAAACTTTATAAGATCTATCTTAAATCAAATCTTTTGACAGATATAAAACAAGGTCACCGATATCTTCACAAGTAGCTTTCATCGCCACTGGATGGTTCTGATACCAAACACCCGTCCCATCTGGAATATAGCCTCGTTTGATGTACAATCTCTGGGCAGGTCCATACCCTGAATGGAGACCAACACCAAGGGTCACCTTATCCGATATGAGCCTAACTTGTTTTTCTGCTTCTTCCATCAAGAGATTTCCAATACCTTGATTTTGAAAGGGCTCAAAGACATTGAAATCTGAGAGTTCTGGATAGATTTCTGCAAAAGGCCCCTGCTTAGCGCAGGGCAAAATTGTGATATAACCCGCTAAAGCACCCTCAACCTCTGCAACTAAGACTTCTCTCTCCCCACATTCTTGTTCAAGAAAATATCTATCCAAAATTTCTTCTCTACCCAGCCAACCTTGATTGATAAAACCTTGGGATAAGTGTTCGGTATCAGATTCGATCATTTTTCTAATAATACTGTTTCCCTTCATAAGGCACCCCTTTGAAAATTCATACTATCATTATAACACGTTTATAGTCAAAGAAAGAAAAAAGACCCAGTGAGTGTACTGACCCCAAAAAGTTAGACAAATAATTATTGAAAGGATTTAGTTCTGTATTGCACCGGACTAAGTCCTTTTCTACCATTTGTCAAGCATATCAAGGTATTCGATAAAAAATAGTTTGAGTTTCATAGTCCAACTAAGGAAATTGTCTTTTTTAAACTAAAGTTTAGTGTAAAAAGTGTACACAAAACCAACACCTTATCTAGTGATTTTTTATAAGGTGTTACAATAATATAGCATAAACAATTTTACCGATTCTCATAGAAGTCTGTGATATAACAAGGGTTGGTGTGGTTAGGTGAAGCTATATTATGAATGCACTTAAAGAGAATCTTTCTGGCATAGGGATTCCCACGTTTGGTGATGTGTTCCTTGGCTAGAATTTCCCCAGATTCATAGTGTCTGAGGTCAATGCCAATAAAAGCATTGATTTGATTGTCAGAGTGGAATCGACGAATGTCGCCAAGTTCGCCAATA
This sequence comes from Streptococcus oralis, assembly GCF_023611505.1. Lineage (NCBI taxonomy): Bacteria > Bacillati > Bacillota > Bacilli > Lactobacillales > Streptococcaceae > Streptococcus > Streptococcus oralis. The sequence goes on from NZ_CP097843.1 coordinate 1,311,797, forward strand.
ATACTTGTCGCTGTGGTTTCAGCTATTCCAGGAATAGAGAGAAGAATCTCGTATTCTGGCAAAGATTGAGCCAATGCTACCATCTCCTCTAAAACACCTTGTCTGTGTTCAGAAAGCCTAAGAACTCCCCTGCATAGTATTTGACCTCTTCTATCACTGGAGAGGTTTTCTTGACCGCACAATAAGACTGATTAGCTAGTTTTGTAAGCTTATCTACTAAGTAAATCACACGTTTTTCAGAGATGCGTTTTGCCGTAGACTGACGGATGATAGCTGTTAATGTGGCGTCATCTGACTCCAGTACAAAACGATTACATGGAAAAGTCATGACCAAGTTCCAATATTGTTCCCCAGTTGTGTTTTCCAATTCAGGAAAAGTAATCTGTAAAACCTTGTGCAGACGGTTTTTAGCGTAGATAATATCCTCAGTAAGATTCTGATAGAAACGGCTGAAGTAGCGTAATTCTTGATAAAGCGCTTCTTGGACATGGCTTGGCTTGCGATTGAGAATGAACTGAGACGTGGTATAAGCGTAACTCTTATCCTCAAAGAAGGCTTGAAGACGACGAGAATAGACCCCAGTCGTCTTGAAGACAATCTCTGACTGGTGAACAGTCTTTAAGTCCCCAAGTAGTCGATTAAATCCGATGGCATCATTGGGTATGGTATAGCCATGTACTTTCTCTCCATTGATCAAGATGACCACTTCTGAACTTGCTTTACTCACGTCAATCCCAAAAACTACTCGCATGATATTACCTCTTTGTCTTGAATGATTCCTTGCTTTAGTGATGTCATTTTCAATACTCGACGTTTTTCGTCCCACATACTTTGATAACATTCTTCCTAAAACAGGTGTCTTATCAGTTTTAGTTATGACGTCTAGCACCAAAGGACTTATCGACTTAACAAGACCTCTCTACTTTAACATAATGAAAAAGTAGTGAGTACTTTCTCCCGTCGGAGATTTCCTCACTACTAACCTTAGTATGTTTTAGTTTGACCTTAATTCGTTTGTTGTTGTAGTAATCAATGTAGTCCACAATAGCTTGTTCAAGGTCTTCTAGAGACCTAAAGTGCTTCTCATAACCATAAAACATTTCCGATTTCAAAATGCCAAAGAAAGATTCCATCATACCGTTGTCTGGGCTGTTACCTTTACGTGACATAGATGTTTGAATTCCCTTACTCTTTAGGAACCGATGATAAGAATCGTGTTGGTATTGCCATCCTTGATCACTATGGAGAATCGTATTCTCATAGTATTTCTCTGTAAAGGCCTGCTCCAGCATAGCTTTCACTTGTTCTAAATTAGGAGAACAAGAAAGATTATAGGCGATAATTTCGCTATTAAAGCCATCTAAAACAGGCGATAAATACAATTTCTGTGTGCTATTTGGAATGGCAAACTCTGTCACATCCGTATAGCACTTTTCCATTGGCCTTGATGCTTCAAATTGACGTTGAATCAGGTTGTCTGCTTTCTTACCAATCTCTCCTTTGTAGGAAGAATACTTTCGTTTCCGACGAATTCGAGCACTTAAACCAAGGACCTTCATCAGACGTTGAACTTTCTTATGATTGACCGCATAACCACGATTTCTTAGTTCTAAGTGAATCCGACGATAGCCATAATTCCCCTTGTTTTCGGTAAAAATGACCTGAATTTCTTTGTCCTTATCTGGTTGATATAGCTGTTTCAACTGATAATAGTAAGTTGAGCGAGGTAAACGAGCCGCTTCAAGAAGTAAATCTAGTCGAAATCCTCCTAAAGCCATTTCTCTAACTGTCTCTGCTTTTCTAGTTCTAAGGTTTCGTCCCTTTCCTCTAACTCTTTTAACCTTTTTAGGTAAGCCACCTCAGTCCGTAAGCGTTCATTCTCCTCTTGGAGTCGCTCTAGTTCTGTCATTTCTTCCCAAGTTTTCTTCCGTTTACGTCCCATTTTAGGTACTCTCCCTCTTATTTTCTCAACAATAGTATACCCGTTTTTCCTGTATTGCGCCAGCCAATTAAGAAGTATCGTACGACTTGGGAGGCCGTATTCAAGAGAAACTCTATCTTTAGTCCAGCCTTCATGTAAGACTTTATTAATCATTTCTTGTTTTAAATCAGGAGAATAGTAGCGATTTTTGCCTTTTTTGACGAACTTCATTCCGTAACGATCAATCCATTTAATCATGTATCTAAGATTAGAATTGTTTATCCCAAATTTATTTGAAAGCTTCTCTAAGCTATATCCTTGTTTTCTAAGTTCATAGATTTGAACTTTATTTTCATAACTCAATTTCATAATAAAACATCCCAAAAGTTAGATTTTTTCTGTCTAATTTTTGGGGTGCAGTTCATTTTCAACAGGAGTGTTTTTCTTGTGTCTCATTTTATGGGGGCAGTACACATCTTATGAGTTTTTATTGTGTACTTATATTGTATATTCAAGATGCAAAAAAGACTAGGATTTAAAATTCCTAGTCTTTGTTATTTCGAAATAAATAGATTATACAAACTAAAAATCCATCCCATCCACACGTGGTGCACCAGAAGTCACTGAAATTGTCTTTAAGACTTCTTGCTCGTATTTGCTGAGTTCAATTCCAAAACAGTCAAGATTGCTCTGGATACGAGAGGCTGTCACTGACTTAGGTAGAGGTAAAAAACCTTCTGCCAAACTCCAAGCCAAGGCAATTTGAGCCACTGATTTCCCATACTTAGCAGCAATTTCTTGGACTTCTTTCTGTTCAAACAACTCCCCTTGCCCAAAAGGCCCCCAAGCCTCTAGGAGAATTCCTTTCTCTCTACAGTAGTCAACCACTTCCTCTTGATAAACTCCTGGTGCCAAGCGTACCTGATTGACCGCCGGAATGACTCTTACTGTCTCAAGCAAAGCATCCAAATGATGGGGAAGGAAATTACTAACGCCGATAGCACGGATCTTACCTTCTTGGTAAAGGTCCTCCATCGCTCTCCAGACTTCAGCATTGCGAGTTTTCCATTCGTCATTTTCTCTTAAAGGTTTTGGATTTGGCCAATGGATAAGGTACAAATCTAGATAATCCAATCCCAGTTTTTCCATTGATTCTTCAAATGCTTGGCGAGTTTCATCATAGCTGTGATTGGTATTCCAAAGTTTAGTCGTTACAAAGATTTCTTGTCGTGGAATACCGCTATCTCGAATAGCACGACCAACACTTTCCTCATTTTTATAGATAGCTGCAGTATCGATATGACGATAACCAGCCTTTAAGGCTTCTAAAACAGCTTGGTAGGCTACTTCTCCATTTTCAGCCTTCCATGTTCCAAATCCTAGAACAGGAATTGAAACTCCATTATTAAGGGTATATGATTTCATCGTTTTTCCTTTCTATGTGAAGAAAATCTAAAGAAACAAAGTCCTGATTAGCAGTACACTTGCTCCTTTAGATTTTAACAATTATTGATCACGATCGTAATAGATCTCGTGAGACTTCAAGCGAGAATTGAGCAATTCAGGAACGGTCACAAATGTATACCCTTCACCCTTTAGATACTCAATGACACTTGGTAGAGAATTGACAGAAGGACCATGGATATCATGCATGAGAATGATAGAACCATTACGAACTTGGTGTTGAATTTCTGTCAAAATAGCAGCTTCATTCTTGCTCTTCCAGTCTAAACTATCCACATCCCACATGATAAAACTCAAGTCAAGACTATTTCGAATATCATCAGTGATGGCACCATAAGGTGGGCGCATCAGTTTAGAGCTTGATCCTAAAACTTGAGTTAACAAATCTTCTGTATCAGTGATTTGCTTTTTAGCATCTTCGAGAGATAATTTAGAAAGGACAGGATGATCCCAGCTATGATTTCCCACAACATGACCTTCCGATTTCATTCGTTTCAGAAGATCTTCATTTCCTGCTATGTTTTTTCCAAGTACAAAGAAGGTTGCCTTTACACCGTACTTAGCCAAGGTATCCAAAGCTTGTGGAGTTGTAGTCGGATTTGGACCATCATCAAAGGTCAAGGCAACAACCTTTTTATTTTTCTTAGCAAAGTAAGATTGGTAGAGTTCCGCATCCTTTTCTAATAGATAAGAGGACTCCATGACATCAAAGAAACTGGATACTGGTAAAGCAATTTCTTCAACAGTCTCTCCAGGATTAGCAGGATAAAGGATGATTTGACTATCTTTATAATCAAAACTCCAAGATGCCAAATCCTGATCTGTGAAGCTCTTTATAACTTGATCAATTTTTGCCTGGTCAAGTTTCTTATCTTCTAGAGTTGATTTGATTTGACTCAGTAAGAGTTCCTTAGCCTTGCTTGCATCTTTGAAGAGTTTACTGAGGTCAAAAGCTTTCCCATCTTCAGTCAAGAAAATTTTCCCTAAGGAAGTCTTTTCTTTTTCTTCAACCTTTGCTGCAGACAAATCGTAGACTTGCCTACTGATATTACGAGCAACAACTCCCTTAAGGACAGGATCCAGCTGCTCAGTATAATAAAAGACCAGATCCTCTTTATCTTCTAGATTTTCTTTGATATCTTGGTTGATTTTTTCTCTAACAGATGCAATGACTTCCTCTCCTTGCAGAGGGTAGTAGGCAATCACCTCAGCTTGCCCTTTTCGGAAATGGTCCTTCTGACTACCTGAGTTGAATTGCTGGTCCTTTTCGCTTTTTAACGCTTCAATTTTTTGTTCATAAGATTGCTTTTGTAGAACCTTGTAGCCAATGGCACTTCCCAAAAGAATCATAGCGATTCCTAAGATTCCAACAAAGGAAAGCAATATACTTCTCTTTTTATCGTGAGAAACACGGTTCATATTTTTCTTCATATTTCCATCATATCAAATCAAAGCTATTATTTCAATGATAAACAGATAATCTAGCTCCATTTCAAAAAATAAAGAAAAAGCTTAGAATTCTCTAAGCTTCTATTTTAAAAGCGAATTGCTTCACGTGTTTTTTCATATGAAGTCACAAAACGATTTGTAACTCCTGGTTCTGCAACTTCCAAGGCTTGAGAAATCTTATCAAATGATGCCCGATAGTCAAACTCTTTCTCAAAAATTTCAAGTGCTTCGTTGAAAGCCTCTTGGATGCGTTCATCAAATGAACGGTAGCGATTTGAGTATTGGAGAAGTTGCTCTGTCAAAGTCGCATACTGAACAATGTCATATGTTTCTGTCTCAAGTACTGCCATATCATTCGTAGCAATTTCAAGAATTCGCTTAACAGATTCAATATTAACCTGCGGTTGTTCTAGCTCCGCCATCAAATCTTCAGTGTTATGACTTGCAGTAAAGAAGAGTTTCAAGAAACTTTGAGGGATTCCTGGTAAGTTTCGCTTCTCCATGTAACGTTTGATAGTGTGCAAACGATTCACATAGACATTTGCTTTTTGGCGAGCATTGAGGTCATCTTTTTCAATTTGCGCAAGTCGTTCGCTCACAGAAATTTGCTCATCTTCAATATCTTTGAGATTGCTTTGAAGCATTTCCAACTGTTCTTCAAGAACAGAATAGGCTTGAGCAGATTCTCTTTGGTCCTCTGTTACTTCTAAAATAGCGGTATCAAGTGCAGCTAATTCTTTTTGAAGACGGCGGACATGATTCCCATCACTTTCTGGAAGAAGATAAGTTTTATTTAGGCGTTCAAGATCCTGAACAAGCACCTGGTTATTTTCCTTCAAGTGGTTGAGATAGGTTGGAAGTGTTGAGAGGAGATTCTCAACGACTTTTTGAGCCTCAATTTCATGAGTGAAAATATCATAAAGTGCATTGATTTCTTCTTGAATGCGATTATTTTCATACTCTGCATTGTCCAACTCCAACTGACGAATGTTTTCTTGATTATTCTTCAAAGATTCATGCAAGAGTTGGAAACGTGACTCAATATCTGTTTCAATAAAGTGGTATTTGGCATCCAACAGCTTACGATAGCCCTCTTCCAAATCTGCTAATTGGTCTGGTAATTCCTTTGTCAAGGTTTCAACAAGAGCTGGAATACGATCAACAATATGCGTTAGAGCAAGAATATGATTTTCAGTATCATCTAAGATTGCTGCAGCTTCAACTGGGTCACCTGATGAGTTAAGGGTAACGAATTGAGAGAATTCCGATTGGATATTTTCCAATTGTTTCTCAATCTCAGGAAGAGCTTTCCCATATTTCTCTGAGTCCTCTGCAACCGTATGTTGAAGGGTTTCAAACAAGTCCAAAGCATGTAGGACGCGACCACTGTTCTTAGACTCTTGCTTTTCGAGTTCAGAAAGGGCATTGCGAATAGCTGCAATATCCTCCTCAATCAAACTAATCTGGCTTTCAATTTGATCAATCTTGTGAGCTGCTTTAAAGAAACGGAAAGAATTATTGTAGTTTTCAGCTTCAAAGAGGTGATTTTCGATGTCTGCAAATGAGTTCAGAGATAAATCAACCCATTTTTGATTCCATTCACGAAAGGTTACCTGACTTTGACCAATCAAGTGCATATTTTTAACGGCTTCAACCTCATCATTTACAGGAAGATTGTAGAGTTCTTCTTTTTTTTCTTCGAGGGCTGCTAATCTACCCTCATTTCGTTTTCGGAGAAAAACAGCTACTCCATATGCTAGAATCAAAATGACTGCAATCGCAACCATTAGATAAATTAGTTGTCCATTAGACATATCAAACTCCTTTTATACTAGAAACAATCGTAATGATTATATCATATTTTTTAAACCAAGGGAACTATTTCCCACATTTTTTAAACGTCAAGTGTACTGTAAACAGCGTTTTCTTCGATAAATTCGCGACGAGGCTCTACCCGATCGCCCATTAACATATCAAAGATTCTATCTGCTTCAGCAGCATCATCTACTGAAACACTTGCCATCAAGCGATGTTCTGGATCCATGGTTGTTTCCCACAATTGGTGATCATCCATTTCTCCTAATCCCTTATAACGTTGGATGGTTGGCTTTGAGCGCCCTTCACTATGACGTGCTAAGGCTTCTTGGAGTTTAATTTCTTGATCTGTACCTGGCTGGATGTATTCTTTGATCTCACTTCCAACTTTAACCCCATAAATCGGTGGTTGGGCAATATAAACATAACCAGCTTCTAGGATTGGTTTCATGTAGCGGTAAATCAAGGTTAGCAAGAGAGTTCGAATGTGGGCACCATCGACATCGGCATCGGTCATCAAAACGAGTTTTTGGTAACGAGCCTTAGTAACATCAAATTCTGCGCCAAATCCTGTCCCCATGGCTGTGAAGAGACTCCGAATTTCTTCGTTAGCAAGAATTTTATCCATGCTAGCCTTTTCAACGTTCAAGATTTTACCACGAATTGGTAAGATAGCTTGGAACTCACGGTTACGACCAGATTTAGCTGATCCACCAGCCGAGTCTCCTTCGACGATGAAGAGTTCGGTTTCAGCAGGATTATTTGAAGAACAGTCTGCTAGTTTTCCTGGAAGATTGGAAATTTCCAAACCAGATTTCTTGCGAGTGACTTCACGCGCACGCTTGGCAGCCACACGAGCCTTGGCAGCCAAAATTCCTTTTTCCACGATACGCTTGGCAATCTGTGGATTTTCCATGAGAAAATCAGAGAAGGCATCGCTGAAGAGGCGATTGGTAATCTTAACTACTTCACTATTGCCCAGCTTTGTCTTGGTTTGCCCTTCAAACTGCGGATTTGGATGCTTGACAGAGATCACAGCAGTCAAACCTTCACGGACATCTTCCCCTGTTAGATTGTCTTCATTGTCTTTTAGTAATTTATTTTTACGAGCATAATCGTTGATAACACGCGTCAGTGCTGTACGGAAACCTTGCTCATGCGTTCCACCTTCATGGGTGTGAATGTTATTGGCGAAACTCATGACATTTTCGTGGTAACCGGTTGTGTACTGCATGGCTACTTCAACAGTAATATCATCCATCTCACCGTCTGTGTAGATTGGTGTGTCAAAGATAACATCCTTGTTCTCGTTGATGTATTCAACATAGCTAGCAATCCCGCCCTCATAGTGGTAATGTTTAGTCTGTTCGAGACCTTCACGCTTATCTGTGATAGAGATTCGAAGACCTCGGTTCAAAAATGCTAGTTCTTGAATACGTTTATTCAATTTGTCAAAATCAAAGGTCGTTGTTTCTGTAAAAATCTCTGGATCCGGTGTGAAGTGAACTGTTGTTCCGGTTTTATCCGTATCTCCAATCACCTCAAGATCAGCAACAACATTCCCACGGTGGTATTCTTGATAATAAATTTTCCCGTTTTTATGAACCCGAACATCTAGTTGAGTTGAGAGGGCATTTACTACTGATGAACCCACACCGTGCAAACCACCTGAGACTTTGTATCCGCCACCGCCGAACTTTCCTCCAGCGTGAAGAACAGTAAAGACGGTCTCAACAGCAGGACGTCCTGTCTTTTCCTGAATGTCAACAGGGATACCACGTCCATCATCCACAACGGTGATGGAATTATCTGGCTCAATAAGGACTTGGATATGACTGGCAAATCCTGCTAAGGCTTCATCAATTGAATTATCAACGATTTCCCATACTAGATGGTGAAGGCCTTCTTTTGAGGTCGATCCAATATACATACCTGGACGCATACGAACAGCTTCCAGCCCCTCCAAAACTTGAATTTGACTGGCATCATAATCCTGTGCCTGTTGATTTTTGATTTCTTCTGTCATTTTTTCCCTTTTCTTACATGTCTATTGCTTGTCTCAGTGTCGCAACGTTTTTAAAAAGATAGGCATCTAAGCCGGCAGCTTTACCTGCTTCTACATCAATATTTCTGTCTCCAATGACCAAACCGGATGAGATATGATATTTATCACGTAAATAAATCATAGACTCTGGATCTGGTTTCCGTTTGAAACCAGAACTGGCAGTAACGACTTCTGTGAAATAGTCAGCTATCTGAGTCTTTGCAAGAAGTTCTAGCACTTGGTCATTTCGATGAGAGACTAAGAAATGACGGCCACCCTTGTCAGAGATGTCTTTTAGTAACTCTGGAATTCCCTCAAACAAAACTGGGTACTCTAGCTCACGCGCTTCATTCTCTTTGTAGTTTTCTAAAAAATTCTCGATGGCTGGGGCAAACTTCTCAATGGCAAAAGCTGTCGAAACCTTCAAGGCTTCGTAAACACGGTCGTGTTCTTGCTCTATTCCGTATTGGGCTAAGGTCTCTACAAAGGCCGCTGTAGAAGTCTCATAATTATCCAATAGGGTACCACCTAAATCCCATATATAGTCACGATATTTCATACCCTTTATTATACCATTTTTTTACGAAAAAAGCGATGATTTCCTAGATTTTTCCAAGCAAAAACGAGAGCCGAACTCTCGTCTTACTGTTAATTTCCAAAAACATCTTGATAGAGCATGCCGACTCGTAAACTTTCTGCATCTCCTTCCAACTGCTCTACCAGCTCATAGGCAAAGGCAAGGGCAGTTGACGGTCCTCGGCTAGTTATTAGATTGCCATCCACAACTACTGTTTCCTTTCGGTAAATTCCGTCACTGATGTTTTCCTGAACACCGTCATAACAGGTAAAGTGCTTGTCTTTCAGGACACCTGCTTGATGGAGGGCGATTGGAGCTGCACAGATAGCTGCAACTTTCTTTCCAGCTTGGTCAAAGGCTTTAATCTGTGAAATGAGGGCTTGATTATCCCGTAGGTGAGCTGAGCCTGGCATACCACCTGGAAGAACTACCAAGTCATAGTCGGACAAATCGCCATCAAAGATACGGTCGGCTTTTACCTGAATGCCATGTGATCCTGTCACCTGCTCTTCAAATCCTACCATATCACAGGAAATATTTGCTCGACGCAAGACATCAACTACTGTCAAGGCTTCAATTTCTTCAAAACCCTGGGCTAAGATAACTGCTACTTTTGCCATAGTGGCCTCCTTATTTGATTTGTTTTAGGACGACTTTCTTTCGTTTAAATGGAACTTTTCCACTTTTCTCCTCCGCTAGGTTGGTCTGGTAACTCATAGATAAGAGGAGACCGACACCGATGAGGTTACTAATAATTGCGGAGCCCCCTTGAGAAATGAAAGGCAGAGGAATCCCTGTCAAAGGAAGTAAGCCTGTCACGGCACCGATATTTTCAAAGATATGGAAGAGCAACATCATGATAAACCCAGTCGAAATGTAGGTGTAGAACTGGTTATTTGACCTGATCGTAATCTTCAACATCCGATAGATGAGAAGTAAGTACAAGGCAACGACAAAGACCGAACCAATGAAGCCAAAGTCTTCAGCAATTACGGTAAAAATCATATCACTCTCACGTACTGGAATGAGGAGATTGGACACATTGAAACCTTGTCCAAACAAGCCACCACTTCCAATCGCAATTTGTCCCTGCGCCTGTTGGTAAGTCGTTGTTTGCGCAAAGTCAAAGGGATTGAGCCAGGCCAAGATGCGGTTAATCTGGTATGTCGGCATCCCAATCTGATGCAAGAAGGCACGTCCATCCTTGCTTATAAAGATCGCCATGAAACCTGCTACTGCAGTCACTCCTGTCGCAAAAACTGGAACGATAATCTTCCACGAAACACCTGAAAGGAGCACCATTCCTGCAAAAATAGCTACGAAGACCAAGGCAGTCCCCAAGTCACTTTGTAGGGCTAAGAGGAGCAAGACTGGGATGGTAAAGGCAATCATCCAACCAATCAATAGGAAATCCAAGGGAATAGTCCGTTGCCATTCCTTGTGTTTTTGAGTGAATTGTACGATGACTCGAGCCAACATCAAGATATAGGAAATCTTCATGAACTCAGATGGCTGAAAGAGTGTCGTTCCACCAATCGATACCCAGTTCTTGGCACCTGTTGACGCTACAAGATTTGGATTGTAGAAAACAAGGGGGAGAACCATCAAAGCCAAACCTAAGCCATAAAGATAGGGAGTCACCTTCCATAAAAACTCAGTATTGAAGAACATGACCACAAAACCAATGACAAGGCCCAAGGAAATCCAAGCAATTTGCTGGCCTAGTATTGGTAACACATTATTTGGATAGTCATGACTAACTGCTATATAAATGGCCACTACTCCAATCACCAGTAAACAAAACACTGGTAGAAGGAGGCTATAATCGACTCGAGAGTCGAAGGAACGTTTCATATTTTTTACCTTTTCTCTTTCTTGGATTTTTCTTTCATTCTATTGCGACGGGATTGGAGAAAATCAGCTACAGCAGGCTCTAGCTGTTCTCTAGAAAGAACCTGAACAGCCCTTTCTTTTGACAAGGTCTGGGCGATTTGTTTGCCGTAACGCTTGCTGACAACACGACTGTCTAAGATTACAGCAACCGAACCTTGGTTGGGCCGTCTAACAGTACGACCAAGGGCTTGTTTTAGCCGAATGATCGCCATCGGTAACTGATAATCATAGAAAGGATTTTTCCCTTCTTGACGCAGTTCTTGGTTTAACTTTTTGGTTAACGGCTCTTGGGGATTTTGGAAAGGCAATCTCGGAATCACTTGAATCACGCAAGGATGGGTTGAAAAATCAACTCCTTCCCAGAAACTGCCTGTTCCAAGCAAGATCTGGCGTTCACCCTTTTCAAAACGTTTTTTCAGTTGACTTGGTTCCCCATTTTTATACTGAGCTAGATGCGGTTGGTCGAGCAGGTCCGAAACTGCCAGCAACATCTCTTTTGAGGTAAACAAAACCAATAAGGGTTCTTGAAAGGCTTGTAAACTTCGAATGACCGAAGCCACTTCACAAGCATAGTCAAAAGGCGAAACTTCTGTCACGAGAGGAAAGTCATCGATTAGAAAGACTTCTTGTTGCTCCTGCTTTGCTACATCAAGCCTAACAAGTGGAGCATCTGGGAATCCCAGTAAATCAGCTAAGGAAACCCGATTGCTGATTTCAAGAGTGGCAGATACTCCTAGGAGCCGACAATCTTCTGGCAATAAGCCTGCTAGTATAAAGCGACCTTCTTTGCTTGAACAAATCAGGACATCCTTACTAGATTTCTCTGCTGGAGCAAGCCAAAATTCACGGTCCGACGTGAAAAAGTTTGCAATCTCTCTATACTCTGGGAGAGCTAACTCCGAAAAATGCTGGCGCAACTGTTCAAGAGAATCCAACCACTTTCCATTCTTCAGACCTGACTGATAGTGCTCCATCAAGTAACGACATTCAAAGCCGATACTCTCAAGCAAGCGTTTCTGAACCAAATCTTCCTCTGACTCTAAGGACTTTTCAATTTGAGTTACGAGATCCTCTAGGCGATAAGCCTGCTGAGCTAGATTTTCGAGAGCTAGCAGCATTTTTTGAGCTTCATCCAAAATTACCAAACGGTTGTCAACAAACTCTGGATTGTCTTCCAAACGAGTGACCAGATAGGCATGATTAGTCAAGAGAACACGACTGGTCTTGGCCTTTTCCTGCCCTCGTTTCCAAAAATCCTCTGTAGCAAATAGACTTTTCCTTGAAAGCTTGCCATCGTGGACTAGTTCTGGCAGAAAATGCTGATAGCGATAAAGTTGCCCGATTTCGTCCAAGTCACCAGTCTCTGTCTCTGTTAGCCAGATGAGCAGTTGCATTTTAAAGCGTGTGAAAAGGCGATTGGACTCCGGTCGATGGAGAAGTCGGTGAAAGGCATCCAGTTTTAAATAATTTTGAGGCCCCTTGAGACTATGAATTTCCAGATGGAAGACCTCTTTTAAGCGCTGACCTTCTTCTTGTATGATTTGATTTTGAAGAATTTTGGTCGGAACACTCACTAGGACACCTGCTTGACTCTCCAAGTTCAAAGCTGGGAGGAGATAACCATAAGTCTTGCCTAGTCCTGTTTGAGCTTGAATGAAGGAAGTCTGGTGTTCTTCCAATAAGTGCTCAACCTTCTCCGCAAATTCCAACTGTTGCGGACGCTCCTCCAGCCCCAATAAAGAAATATTTTTAGCAAAATCTTTGGATAACTTTCGTGGGACTAAGCCTTTGCTTTCCTTTTTGAGGAAAAGCCCATGAAGCTCCATCAGGTCTGGCGAAGATAAGAGCGATTGTTGCTGATAGACCTCCTCAATCACCAGATAACTTTCATAGAGAAGGTTGTCTGCAAGGTTTAACAAGCTTTCTAAAAGCCCTTTTGGTAACTCAAATAGTTTTTGACGCATGTAAAGCAAGAGTTCAGCTGTTGCCTGAGCATCTGACAGGGCAGTATGGGCATGTTCCAGCTCAATGCCCAACTCTTGACAAAGGATACCTAAGTTATACTTTTCAAACTGAGGATACAGAACTTGAGCAAGCTCAACAGTATCCACCCGCGGTGTGCGCAATTCATATCCTTCAAAAAAGAGGAATTCTGCAAGAAGGTTAGCATCAAACTGTACATTGTGCGCAACAAAAATACCGTCCTTAACCAATTCAAAAATTTTTCCAGCCACCTGAGAAAACTCTGGCGCTGCAGCCAAACGCTGATCGGTCAGACCTGTTAATTCTTTGATATGAGAATCCAAGGGTTCGTGGGGATTGACATCAGTCGCATACTGATCGATGATTTCACCATTCTCAATCACCACAATGCCTACTTGAATAATTTTTGCCTTGCTTCCGGTGCTGGTCGCCTCTAAATCAACGACCACATACCGATCATTTCTCGCATTCATCATTAAAAATTATATCAAAAAAAGCATGATTTGACACCCCTCAACTTTGATAACAACCTCGCTTTTCTTTTGAGTTTGAGTAAAAATCAAGACCTTAAAAGTGAGAATTCCTCGTAAGTTCAGCAGTTGATTGCTGGTTCTGAGGTATTTGAAAACCTTATCAACAAACCTACATCAACATAAAAAGACAACCAAGGTATTAACTACCTTTTTGAGATATTTTTTTCATTGTTTTCGGAAGAGCTTTACTAATTTCGGTAGGCAAGACAAGGTAATTTTCTTGAGCTAGTTCTTGCGCGATAGCTGAATGAAGGTGAGCCGCTACCACCACTCTATCATAGAGACTGACTTGGTGAAACTGACCTGCAAAACCTGCAATCATCCCAGCAAGTGTATCTCCCATTCCACCAGTTGCCTGATAGGGGCCTCCAACCTGTAACTGGTAACAATCAGACTGACCAGCTTGCCAGATACGAGTCGCTGGACCTTTCTCGACAAGAATCGTTCCTTGAGGAAAAGCAGAAAGAGCTCTGGCAGTCGCCTCTGTATTTTGATGGTCAAGAACTATACCAGACAGTCTTTCCCATTCCTTTTGGTGGGGAGTTAGGATGAGCTGACTGGAAGGAAATGGTAACTGGCCTTTTGCTAAGATGCCCAAAGCACCACCATCTGCAATCAAAATCTGGTCATTTCTGAGCTTATCAAAAACCCGTTTTACGAGTTTTTCTCCAAATGCATCCTCTCGCAAGCCCGGACCTAACAAGACTACTTCTGCTTTTTCCAACTGCTCTTTTAACAATTGCTGGTCTTGAAGAGAAAAAGCCATGGCCTCAGGTAAATGGCTGTGCAGAGCCGGAATATTCTCCTTATCCGTGCCAACAGTCACCAACCCTGCCCCACTTTTGACAGCTGCAATGGCTGACATGATGATAGCTCCCCCATAAGGATAGGTCCCTCCTAGCAAGAGCAGACGACCGTAATCTCCCTTATGGCTGTGACGAGAACGTTCAATAATGACTTTTTCTAATAAAGTTTGATCAATCACTTTCATCGTTTTTTCCCTCTCACTCCATTATACTACAAAAGGAGGCTCGGACCTCCTTCTACACTATTTTCCCTTAAATTCCGCAAAGGTCTGGAAGATTTTAGCTGCTACTGCTGGAGAAGGTTCTCCTTTTAGATCTAACGTTTCATCTGCATATGGAATAAGACCAGCAAAATCTCCTATCTGAATAGAATAGAGAGAGGTTTTAAACAGTTCAATATCGTTTTGGTCATTTCCAAAGGCGATGAAGTTCTCCCCACATAATTTTTCAACAGTTGTTGCCTTATGAGTATCCAAGGGATTAACATAAAGGCACTTTTCATGCGCATGATAGGAGAGATGAGCCTGTCCTAGTCTTTCTAGCTGACCAAGCAGATCATCAAGCAAATCCTCATGGTCACCCATATAAACGACTACCTTAATCGGAGCCCCCAAGTCCTCGAGTTTCTGATGACAAGCTACCTTCAGGGGATCCACACTGGAAATAAATGGAATCTTCTCCACAATCTGACCACTATAGTCAAAGCAATCATCTACAAAGAAAGGGAGATTATAAGTCTGGCAATAATCCACTAGCGCCTGATAAACTCTAGCATCGAGATTTCTTTCGAAGATAGCCTTCCCCAAATGATAGGCTACACCACCATTCAAACTTATGACCAAGCGCTGACTGAGTTCAGGGCCTAATAAACCCAAGCAATCCCGATAAGAGCGAGCTGAGGCAAACACAACCTCATGCCCATAATTTTCAGCCTTTAAAAGAACCTGCTTAATCTCTTCATCTATGGTCATGTAGTCAAAAGATAGTGTCCCATCCAGGTCAAATACGAATTTCATCTTCCTAGTCCTTGTTCAGTGTACGAAGAGCTGCCTGATAGGTTTGCTCCATTAGCATGGTAATAGTCATAGGACCAACTCCACCCGGTACAGGTGTGATGTGACTGGCAAGTGGTGCAACGGCATCATAATCAACATCTCCACAAAGCTTGCCGTTTTCATCTCGGTTCATCCCAACGTCAATGACAACCGCTCCCGGTTTGACAAACTCAGCAGTCACAAACTTAGCGCGACCGATTGCAACCACCAGAATATCTGCCTTAGCAGCCACCTTGGCAAGATGATGGGTGCGTGAGTGAGTCAAAGTCACAGTCGCATTCTTAGCCAAAAGAAGCTGAGCCATTGGCTTTCCGACAATATTGGAACGACCGATAACAACCGCATTTTTACCTTCTAGATCAATCCCATACTCATGAAACATTTCCATAATTCCTGCAGGTGTCGAAGGAATCATAACTGGATGCCCAGACCATAAGCGTCCCATGTTTAGCGGATGGAAACCATCCACGTCTTTTTCGGGGTCAATGGCTAATAAAACTGCCTCTTCATCAATATGTTTTGGTAAAGGTAACTGGACCAAAATCCCATGCCAAGCTGGATCTTGATTGTATTTGGTAATCAAGTCTAACAATTCCGCTTGGGTAATGGTCTCTGGAACTCGCACTACTTCACTACGGAAGCCAGCAGCGAGAGCTGAGCGTTCCTTGTTGCGAACGTAGACTTGGCTGGCTGGATTATCTCCAACCAAAATCACCACCAAGCCTGGAACTAAACCTGTTTCTTCTTTTAGTTTGGCCGTCTTTTCAGTCAACTGCCCTTGTAACTTAGCCGCAAGAGCCTTCCCATCAATAATCTGTGCCATATCTCTTCCCTTTTCTATCAGATATCTTCTATTATAACAAAAAATACCTTGTCATTCTAACATTTCTTGACTAATGGACCTTATAGTCAAAAACTATAAGAAAAAGCCCTTATCGAGCTTTTATGCCTATTTATACTGGGTAAATCTGTCATGCTTTCTTTTTAACTTTTGGAGCCGGTAAGACTTCATACATATCCTTAATTAATCTCGTTAGAAATGACTTATCTTTAATGTCTTCTATCAAAATCATCTCCTTAGCTCCTTCATAAGGACGTTCAAGCCTAGTCTGTCTCAGTTGATCCATGACCACCTTCACAGGCTTCAGTAACAAACGATTATCATAGATTCCCCCAATAATCTTCCCACGATAATAAAGGATGTACTCTCCCATCATTGGACGATAACTCATCTCCTCTAGCTTATGATAGCTGTTCGAGAATAAAATCTAAATATTCTTTACTGGAAGCCATGATGCCTACTCCATTTCTTCTAAAAATGAGGTCTTACAAAACTTTACTCAAAAATTCCTTGGTCCGTTGTTCTTTTGTTTGATCGAAAATTTCCTCAGGCGTTCCATCTTCGACAACAACTCCATCTGCCATAAAGATAACACGGTCTGCTACCTCACGCGCAAAGCCCATTTCATGAGTCACAATCACCATGGTCATCCCTGACTTGGCAAGGTCTTGCATAACAGCTAGAACTTCTCCAACCATCTCAGGGTCTAGGGCTGAAGTCGGCTCATCAAAGAGCAAAACATCTGGTTCCATAGCAAGTCCACGTGCAATGGCAATCCGTTGCTGCTGACCACCTGACAAACTCTGAGGATAGGCCGTCGCCTTATCTGGCAAGCCAACTTTTTCTAACAGTTCCTGTGCTCTTTTCTCCGCAACTTCCTTGCTTTCACCTTTGGTTTTAATTGGTGACAAAGTGATATTTTCCATCACTGTCATATTGGGAAAGAGGTTGAATTGTTGGAATACCATCCCCATCTTTTCACGCATAGCAAAAAGATCATTTTTCTTATCTGTGATATCAACTCCTTCAAAGATAACCTTACCTTTGCTTGCTTCTTCAAGTAGATTCATCGAACGAAGGAGGGTTGATTTCCCGCTCCCTGACGGACCAATAATGACCACAACTTCTCCACGTTTAATCTCAAGATTGATGCCTTTTAAAACTTCATTTTTCCCAAAAGATTTATGTAGTTCTTCAATTTTAATCAAGGTTTCTGTCATTATTTTTTGTCTCCTTGTCCAATATGTTTTTCAAAAGCTTTCAACGCCACTGTCAAAACAGAGGTCATAATCAAATAGTAAAAGGCTGCAAATAAAAGAGGAGTCAACGGTAAATACGTTGTTGTTGCTACTGTCGTTGCACCATTCCACAACTCCATCACCCCAATTGCCGACAAGAGGGAACTATCCTTGATAATGGTGATAAATTCATTTCCCAGCGCTGGAAGAATATTCTTGATAGCTTGTGGCAAAATGACATAACGCATGGCATTTTTGGGACGAATACCTAGAGAATATGCAGCCTCTAACTGCCCTTTAGGAACGGCATTGATCCCCGCACGAACAGTTTCTGAAACGTAAGCTCCACTGTTCATAGAAATAATCAGAATACCAGGAATCAGACGAGAAAGATCAACTCCTAAAATTCCCACTTGAATAGTCGGAGCATTGATATGCATAAGAGCAAAGGAAATCATAATCTGAACCATCATTGGAGTTCCACGGAAGATCCAAACATACACATTTGCAAACCAAACGAGCGGTTTAAAGCGTGAACGTTGGGCAAAGGCCAGTAACACACCTATAATGGTCCCTAAGCAAACAACAAGGATGGAAATCAATACGGTAATCAGAGCACCATAGTTAAAATACGGTAAATACTTTGGTAAAAAAGAAAAATTCATATTCAATCAACTTTCTATGTATTAGATTGTATGATTATAACACAAATTGAATTAAAATGCAATTCTTTTTCTCTGATTTTGACAATTAACTTGATAGAATAGAGAAATAGAGAGAAATCACAGTTTTTTTCTAGTCAACTACCTCTTGTTTATGGTAAAATAGAAACGATAAGAAATGGAGGAGAATCAAAATGGAATCACATTTGGTTAGAATCATTAACCGCCTAGAAGCAATGACAAAAGATGGTGGAAATCTAAAACGTAATTTTGAACGTGAAGGTGTTGTTGTCGCAGAAGTTGCATACAGCCACGACGAAGAAAACGGATCACTCTTCACCCTTCGCGATGTAGAGGCTCGTGAAACTTATACTTTTGATAGCATTGATTTGATTGCAATGGAAATCTACGAACTCCTTTACTAATATAAAAACAACGGGCAGTAAGGCCCGATGAATGAGAATCCTTTTTGTCACCACAAATGGGATTTTTTCTTACCTTCAATGTCGCTGGATTCTCCATAAATCCTTCTTTTAAAAACGACCACTTCCCAATCTTTTTACTTGCTTTACACCTTAATCATGCTATAATGAGAGTATAAAACTTTGACTATTCTTGACCTTTTTCTTAGGCCAAGAATAAGAATGAAATGAGGTAGATGTTATGCTCTGTCAAAACTGTAAAATTAACGACTCAACAATTCATCTGTATACCAATATCAATGGGCAGCAAAAGCAAATTGATCTCTGTCAAAATTGCTATAAAATTATCAAAACAGATCCAAATAATACCCTCTTTAAAGGAATGACTGACTTAAACAATCGTGACTTTGATCCTTTCGGAGACTTTTTCAATGATTTGAACAATTTCAGGGCTTCTTCAAATAACGTCCCTCCAACTCAATCCGGTGGGGGATACGGAGGCAATGGGGGATACGGACCTCAAAACCGCGGACCTGTTCAAACACCTCCTCCTAGCCAAGAAAGAGGGCTCCTAGAGGAATATGGTATCAACGTGACTGAAATAGCTCGTCGAGGAGATATTGACCCTGTTATCGGCCGAGACGAGGAGATTATCCGCGTTATCGAAATCCTCAACCGTCGAACCAAAAACAATCCTGTCCTTATCGGAGAACCAGGTGTTGGTAAAACAGCCGTCGTTGAAGGTCTAGCTCAGAAGATTGTTGATGGTGATGTTCCCCATAAACTCCAAGGCAAGCAGGTCATCCGTCTGGATGTGGTTAGTCTAGTTCAAGGAACAGGGATTCGAGGCCAATTTGAAGAACGCATGCAAAAGCTCATGGAAGAAATTCGCAAACGCGAGGACATCATCCTCTTTATCGACGAAATTCATGAAATTGTTGGTGCAGGGTCAGCAGGTGATGGCAATATGGATGCAGGCAATATCCTGAAACCAGCCCTTGCCCGTGGTGAATTGCAATTGGTTGGCGCTACTACTCTCAATGAATACCGTATCATTGAAAAAGATGCTGCTTTGGAACGTCGTATGCAGCCTGTCAAAGTTGATGAACCAACTGTCGAAGAAACCATTATCATCCTCAAAGGGGTTCAAAAGAAATACGAAGACTACCATCACGTCATGTACACAGACGCTGCTATCGAAGCTGCTGCAAATCTTTCCAATCGCTATATCCAAGACCGCTTCTTGCCAGACAAGGCTATTGACCTGTTAGATGAAGCTGGTTCTAAGATGAATCTGACGCTGAACTTTGTTGATCCTAAAGTGATTGATCAGCGTTTAATTGAAGCTGAGAATCTCAAGGCTCAAGCTACTCGAGAGGAAGACTTTGAAAAGGCTGCCTATTTCCGCGATCAGATTGCCAAGTACAAGGAAATGCAGAAAAACAAGGTGACTGACCAGGATACTCCTATCATTAGCGAGAAAACCATTGAGCATATCATTGAGCAGAAAACCAATATTCCTGTCGGAGAACTCAAAGAAAAAGAACAGTCTCAGCTTATCCATCTAGCAGACGACCTCAAAGCTCATGTCATTGGTCAAGATGAAGCTGTCGATAAGATTGCCAAAGCCATCCGTCGTAATCGTGTTGGTCTTGGAACTCCTAACCGCCCAATCGGAAGCTTCCTCTTTGTCGGACCAACTGGTGTCGGTAAGACAGAACTGTCCAAACAACTAGCCATTGAACTCTTTGGTTCTGCTGACAGCATGATTCGCTTTGATATGAGTGAATACATGGAAAAACACAGTGTGGCTAAATTGGTCGGAGCCCCTCCAGGTTATGTTGGCTACGATGAAGCGGGTCAGTTAACGGAAAAAGTTCGTCGTAATCCTTACTCACTCATCCTTCTCGATGAAGTCGAAAAAGCCCATCCAGATGTGATGCACATGTTCCTTCAAGTCTTAGACGATGGCCGTTTGACAGACGGACAAGGACGAACAGTTAGCTTTAAGGATGCTATCATTATCATGACCTCAAATGCCGGTACCGGTAAGGCCGAAGCCAGTGTTGGTTTTGGAGCTGCTCGTGAAGGTCGAACCAACTCTGTTCTCGGTGAACTCGGCAACTTCTTTAGTCCTGAGTTTATGAACCGTTTTGACGGCATCATCGAATTTAAACCTCTCAGCAAGGACAACCTTCTCCAAATCGTCGAACTCATGCTAGCGGATGTCAACAAACGCCTCTCTAGCAACAACATCCACCTCGATGTGACTGACAAGGTCAAGGAAAAGTTGGTTGACTTGGGATATGATCCCAAAATGGGGGCACGGCCACTCCGTCGTACCATTCAAGACCATATTGAGGATGCTATCACAGACTACTACCTTGAAAACCCAAGTGAAAAAGACCTCAAGGCAGTTATGACAAGCAATGGTAAGATTCAAATCAAATCTGCCAAAAAAACTGAAAAAATCAAAGAAAATACTTCTGAAAGAGAAGAATAAAACGACCTAACAGGTGCAGGAAGTCTAGCAATTTCTGCACCTTTTTTTACTAAAATAACTGTAAATTCTTGACAGCTAGCCCCTCGTCCATTATGATAATAATAAAGATACTAGAGAATGAGGAAAGTTCAATGGCAAACCCAACTTTTGGTGATAAAAAAGAGAATGTGACCTACCAGCCTCGCTATGGCGTGTACGCAGTTATTCCTGATGCAGAAAAAAAACAAATTGTCCTAGTTCAAGCTCCCAATGGTGCTTGGTTCTTGCCAGGTGGAGAAATTGAAGCAGGCGAAGATCATCAAGATGCACTGAAGAGAGAACTAATCGAAGAACTTGGCTTTACAGCTGAGATTGGAACCTATTATGGGCAAGCTGATGAGTATTTCTACTCTCGCCACCGTGATACCTACTACTACAACCCAGCTTATCTCTATGAAGCTACTTCTTTCCAAGAAGTACAAAAACCATTGGAAGATTTTAATCATATTGCTTGGTTTCCTATTGATGAAGCAATTGAAAAACTCAAACGTGGTAGCCATAAATGGGGAATTGAAGCTTGGAAAATCCAGCATGGAATTGACTAAATTGCACGATTTTATCCAAAAAGTGCTATAATAGAGTTAGAAAATCGGAGGAACTGTTATGAAGCTTATCAACACGACTAATTCACACTCGCAACTTGTTAAAAGCCAATTAGAAAGTACTGACGCAACTCTTGTTGAGGTCTATTCGGCCGGAAATACAGATGTGGTTTTCACACAAGCCCCGCTTCACTATGAAATCCTCATTTCCAACAAACACCGTGCTATTCGTGAACCCGAAATTGAAACCATCCAAGACTTCTTCTTGAAACGTAAAATCGACAAAGAAAGTATCGATGAAGCAAGTATCAAAACCCTCTATTCGGATAAATTGATTGAGATTTCAATCCCTATAAAATAAGAAGACCAGCTTAAAAGCTGGTTTTCACTTGCAAAAAAGATTGGTAGTTGTGTACTACCAATCTTTTTTATTTTATTTCACAGCTTCTTTCAAAGCCTCTACCTTGTCCAAACGTTCCCATGGAAGGTCAATATCTGTACGTCCCATGTGTCCATAAGCCGCTGTTTGACGGTAAATTGGACGTTTAAGATCCAGCATTTGGATAATTCCTGCAGGGCGAAGATCAAAGGTTTGACGCGCTGCTTTTTCAAGTTTGCTTTCAGCTACTGTTCCTGTACCGAAAGTATCGATACGAACAGAAACAGGCTGTGCCACACCGATGGCATAGGCCAATTGCACTTCTACTTTCTTAGCAAGACCTGCTGCCACGATATTCTTGGCAATGTAGCGAGCTGCATATGACGCAGAACGATCCACCTTAGTCGCATCCTTACCAGAGAAGGCACCGCCACCATGACGAGAATAGCCACCATAGGTATCCACGATGATCTTACGACCAGTCAAACCTGAGTCTCCTTGAGGTCCACCGATGACAAAGCGGCCAGTCGGATTGATGAAGAATTTTGTTTGCTCATCCAAGTAAGAAGCTGGAATAACTTCTTTGATAACCTTGTTAATCACATCTTGATGGATTTGTTCATTAGTAGCTTCTGGATCGTGCTGAGTTGAAATAACGACTGTGTCCACACGTACTGGACGATCATTTTCATCGTACTCAACTGTAACTTGTGATTTGGCATCTGGACGAAGATAACTGATTTCACCAGACTTACGAAGTTCTGCCAAACGACGAACCAACTTGTGGCTGAGTGAGATTGGCAATGGCATGAGTTCTTCTGTCTCATCCACTGCAAATCCAAACATGAGACCTTGGTCACCAGCACCAATCAAGTCAAGCGGATCTTGATCTGCACTTCCACGGACTTCCAAGGCTTCGTTAACACCTTGGGCGATGTCCGGCGACTGCTCAACAAGCGATGGATGAACTCCAACTGTTTCCGCAGAAAAACCATATTCTGCATTCGTATAACCAATCTCTGCAATGGTATCACGAACCACACGGTTGATATCCACATAAGCATTTGTAGAAATTTCACCAAAAACATGGACAGAACCAGTGTATACAGCTGTCTCAGCAGCAACGTGCGCCTCTGGATCCTTTGCTAAAATAGCATCCAAAATCGCATCTGAAATTTGGTCTGCAATCTTATCCGGATGCCCCTCAGATACAGATTCAGACGTGAATAATTTACGTTCTGACATAAAAATGTCCCCCCTTAAAAAATATTGTTATAGAGTTACAAAGTACTGATAGAAATTTCTACCATCTTATCGGGACTATATAACCTTATCATTATACCACTTTTTACTCATTTTTGCATTCTTTTCGAAAATTTATAAAACGAAGGTACAAAAAGGAGCCATTCAGCTCCAATTTTGTTCTTAAAATGTTTGGCGTTTGGCTTTACGCTCGGCACGGCCACGAGCACGATTTTCAGCACGCTTGGTTTTGCGACGTTTTTCATCCACCGCCCATTGAATCTTCTTCTTGTAGCCTGGTTTGACTTTTTTCTTTTTCTTCTTGACCAAGCCAATCATTTCGATATCAAGCTTATCCTGCTTCTTTTCACGATTGGCACGACGATCACGGTCATAGGTATCTTGAAACTCTCCGTCTTTGACCATCTTAGGAGTAAACTTGATACCTAATTTTTCCAACTCACGGATATCCGAGTCATCACTAGGCTGGTAAAGGGTAATAGCCGTACCAGACAGTCCGTTGCGCCCAGTTCGTCCAACACGGTGAACAAAGAAGGACAAGTCTTGCGGAATGGCGTCATTGATAACATGGCTGACACCTTCAATGTCAATTCCACGCGCTGCCAAGTCCGTTGCGACAATATACTCAAAATCTAGATTTTTCACCTGATTCATAATCCGCTTGCGTTCACGAGGGGCAATATCTCCATGAATCTTTGCTACCTTCAATCCTTGAGCAGTCAAATATGCATGCAATTCATCAGCACGCGTTTTAGTGTTAACAAAAATCATTGCCAAATACGGTTGCATCAACTGAGTCAACTGATAAATTTGAGCATTCTTGTCGCGACCCTTGGTCGAAATCAACCAGTTATCAATCGTATCTGAGATGACTGTCTTGGTCTTGATTTTTTCCATGACAGGATTTGACAAGTATTTTTTCAAGAACGGTTGCAATTTTTGTGGAATGGTCGCTGAAAAGACCATGAATTGCAAGTCTTTTGGAAGGCTCCCTGCAATCTTATCGACTGTCTCCAAGAATCCCATATCCAAGGTCATATCGGCTTCATCAACTACAAATGTCTTAGCCTTGTGAATAGCCAAATCACCAGATTTGACCAAGTCATAGATGCGACCTGGCGTTCCGATAACGATATGTGGTTGGTTGCTGGCCAGTTTTTCAATCTGACGCGCCTTATCCGTACCACCCACATAATTAACCACACGAACTTCGACATCTGAGTGAGCTGCAATCTGACGAGCTGCTTGGTAAATTTGAGTAGCCAACTCACGACTTGGTGCAGTAATGACCGCCTGCACACTATCGCTAGTTTCATCTAATTGCTGAAAAATGGGTAGTAAGAAAGTGTGGGTCTTTCCTGAACCTGTTTTTGACTCGCCCACCAAGTCACGACCTGCCAAGACAATAGGAATCAACTTTTCCTGAACTTCGGTAGGAGTCGTAAACTTCAACTCCTCCAAGGCTTCTGCTATATAATTTTTAAATTGAAATTTCTTAAATGACATACTATCCTCGATTCTATCCTTTCAATTATACCATATTTTGTCCTATTTCAGTAGCTTCATTTGAATCTCAGTCCTGTATTAAAGATTCAAGTAGCTTAAAAGGTTGGAACCTCTGATTCCAACCTCTTTCATTATTTCCAGGTCAATACAGCATTCAAACCATAGTGGTCACTGACTTGTGGACCATTTTGGCCATCAAAAACTACATGCAAACTTTCCACTTCTAAGTCTTTTGTCGTAAAGACATAATCGATTCGTAGTGATTCGGTATTTCCTTTCCAGCCATCAATTTCTGGTGGAACGGTATAGCTACCACTTCTTTCTTTCGCAACTTCAAACGCGTCTTGTAATCCTAATGGGCTAGCTAAAATCGCTTGATAGCCTTCCTGACCAGCTGGGTTGTTGAAATCTCCAGCTAAAATCAGAGGTTTGTTCAACTCTTTTAATACAGCCTCAAATCGTGCCCATTCTTCTTGGAAACCTTTATCCCACCAAGAGAGATGGACACTTGCAAGAGCAAGTTCCTTGCCTTCAACCTCTGTCTCAGTTAAGGCAACACGGCGAGTATGGTAGTCCGTTGGATCATCTACATCTGATACTAAAATCTCACGCGCCTTAATAGGTGTTTTGGATAAGATAGCTACACCTTCATGGTAGCGGTCATAGCCAATATGATTATAAGCCCAAGTCCAGTAGTAGTTTTTCCCTTTCTCAGCCAATTTTTCAACCAGAAGTCGTACATAGTGATCCTGATGAATAGGTTCTGCTGATGGCAAAGCTTGATAGTGATTGTTAACCTCTACCTCCGGCGAAGTCATTTCTTGATTAATTTCTTGAAAACAGATCAAATCATAATCTTTGTCAAGAATATCTTGGAGCAAGAGCTGGAATTTTTCCTCTGCTTCTTTTTCCATCCAACTATGAGTATTGAGTGTTAAAAATTTCATGCTTTTCTCCTAAAACAAGAGGTTGGAAAACAGCTTCCAACCTCGAGTATATTACAATTCTACTTTAGCAACTGCTGTTTTAGCTGCAAGAGAACCTGTTTGTTCTAATTTAACTGATTTGATAGCATCACCATTTGTAAAGACAACCACTGTTGATGTTTCACGACCGGCTGCACGGATAGCATCCAAGTCAGCTGTAACAAGAAGATCACCTGCTGCAACCTTTTGTCCTTCAGAAACGTGAACAGTAAATGGTTTTCCTTCAAGGCTTACAGTATCCAAACCAATATGAACAAGTACTTCAAGACCTGATTCAGTAACAAGTCCAAGTGCATGTTTTGTTGGGAAGATACTTGATACAGTACCTGTAACTGGAGATACAATGTTTCCATTTGCTGGTTCTACTGCAAAACCATCACCCATCATTTTTTGAGCAAAGACTGGATCTTTCACTTGTTCCAAGGCAATAACTTGACCGTCAGCTACTGAGTAAACTTCCTCAGTTACACCTTTAAAATGTACAGTATTTTTTTGAGTTTCTGTCATTTGACTTGGAAGAGTTTCAGGAATTACTTCACCTGAGTCAAGGATATCTTGGATATCAGATTTCAATACGTCAGCTTTTGGTCCGTAGATAGCTTGGACACCTTGTCCTTTCATGACAAGACCCATAGCGCCTTCTGCTTTCCATTGTTCCTCAGTACCAACACGATCTGCATCCTTAACAGTTACACGAAGACGAGTCATACATGCATCTACATCTACGATGTTTGCACGACCACCAAGAAGGTTAATGATATTTACAGCTTGAGAAGCTGCTGCAACTTTTGTTTCTCCTGGAGCTGCATCTTCTGATGCTCCTTCAGCAGTTTCATAGTTTCCGTTACGTCCTGGAGTGGCATAGTTGAATTTTTGAATCATGAAGTTGGCAATGAAGTACATGATGACTGCAAAGAGGACAGTTACCCAGATAAAGTTAATGACATCCATACCAAGACCAGCATTGATAGCTAGTGGAGTACGAGTCAAGAATTCGATTGAACCGAATGAGTGCACACGAAGGTGAACAATATCCGCCATAGCAAAGGCAGCACCTTGAACTACTGAATAAACAAGGTAAAGAGGTGTTGCGATGAACATAAACATATACTCGATAGGTTCAGTAACACCTGTCAAGAATGTTGCAAGGGCTGTCGCAATCATCATACCCTTGTATTGGTGTTTCTTATCAGCATCAACATTACGGTAGATAGCAACGATGACACCCATCAAGATACCAAATGAACCAATCATTTGTCCAACTTTGAAACGAGCTGGGTGAACAGTATCTAACAAGTGTTGGTATTGACTAGCATCAGTACCTTTAAGGTTTACAAGGTCTGTTACCCATGCAAGCCATAGTGGGTCTTGACCGAATACTTGAGTACCTTTAGCTGCACCAGTTAAAATGTCATAAGTACCACCAAGAGCTGTATAGTTCATTGGGATAGTCAACATGTGGTGAAGACCAAATGGCAAGAGCAAACGTTCCAAAGTACCATACAAGAATGGTGCAAGAACAGGTGCTGTTTCTTGTGAATTGGCAATCCAGATACCAAAGTTGTTGATACCTGTTTGAACAACTGGCCAGAAAGCTGCAAGTACAATTGCTGCAATAGCTGAACGAAGGATGACAACGAATGGTACGAAGCGTTTCCCATTGAAGAATGAAAGCGCATCAGGAAGTTTACGGTAGTTGTAGTATTTGTTAAAGGCAGTTGCCCCTACAAAACCAGAGATAATCCCTACAAAAACACCCATGTTCAATGCTGGTGCTTCAAGAACACTGATGAAGTAATCAGAAACTTTGATTGAGCCTCCAAAGAGAGTAGTGACCATAGCCTCAGGGTTTTTCAGCATATCACTTGTAACTCCAAAGATAGTACCAGTGATACGGTTGATTAAGATAAAGGCAAGTCCTGCTGCAAAAGCACCGCCTGCACGTTCTTTAGCCCAGCTACCACCGATAGCAAGAGCAAACAAAATATGAAGGTTACCGATAACTCCCCAACCGATTTGCTCAAGAATTCCACCTGTAATAACAAGTGGGGCAAGATTTGGGTCAATCAATGCAAGCGACTTACCGATTGAAATCATCAATCCAGCCGCTGGCATAACAGCGATAACCACCATCAATGCCTTACCGAATTTTTGCCAAAATTCGAAAGACAAGACATTTTTGAATGTATCTTTCATCATTCAAATCTCCTTTATATTTTTTAGGCAAACGTTTTACGAAAACGTTTGCACTTATTTATAATTCAATTATACCACTTTATTTTTTTTTGTAAAGGCTTTTATAAAAAAATTGTCTACTTTTTTTAATTTTTAGAAGGAAAAAGAGAAGTTTACGAAAACTTCTCTTTTAAAAATGTTTTGTTTTTCTGTTTTTATCTCAATTTGCATTTACATCCAATTAGATTTTCAAGAATCGACGCATCGAAATTCCTGAACCAATTGAACCAATGAAAATTCCGATTACAAATAGTAGAACTGTCATCAAAGGGACAAACACATCTGGCGTAATCATTGATAAGTTTTGACCTACCAAGGATTTATTGACCGATTGATAAACGATATTGTAAACAAAGAATACAAGAACTGAAGGAATCGCTGCGCCAAGCAAGCCGATAAAAGCACCTTCTAGCAAGAATGGGCCACGGATATAACCATTTCTCGCTCCAACAAGACGCATGATCTGAATCTCACGACTACGTGAAATAATGGTAATACGGATGGTATTGGAAATGAGGAAGACTGCAATAAAAATCAAGAGCCCTGCAATAACCAATCCCCAAACACGGATAAAGGAAGCTAGTTCAAAAAGCCGTTGAGTGTTGGCTCCACCATCTTGAACCTCTGATACTCCCTCAATTTTCTTCGCTTCTTCAGCTACTGTTTTAACATCACTTGGAGAATTTGTATCGACGATATAGGCATCATAGAGAGGATTTGCATCCCCTTCAAAGACCTTCCAATCGTCACCCATTGTTTCCGTCAGTTTCTCGTATTGTTCTTCTTTACTTGAGAAGGTAACACTTTTTACAGCAGGCATCGCCTTCAAAGCATCATAGACCTTGTGGTAGTCATTATTGGTAACTGTCTGACCTTCTTTTTCAATCGTTTCACTGTTATCTGCTACATCCTTACGAATGTAGACCATAACACGAACGTTGTTTTCAATATCGGTAGCCAGTTTTGCTGTATTAAAAATTACAGATGCAAACAAGGCAACGAGTGTTAAGGTAATCATAACCGAACTCACTGCTGCTACTGTCATCCAGCCATTTCGTTTTAAACTTTTTAATGATTCAAATAAATGGCGAAAAAATCTACTAATCATCGTATCCATATTCTCCTTTAGCTTCGTCACGAACGACACGGCCATTTTCAATGGCAATGACACGGTGGCGCAAGGTATTTACGATTTGGCTGTTGTGGGTCGCCATCAAAACAGTTGTACCTTGAAGATTGATGCGTTCCAACAGATTCATAATTTCCCACGAATTATCTGGGTCCAAGTTTCCTGTTGGTTCATCAGCAATCAATACTTTAGGATTGTTGACAATCGCACGGGCAATCGCAATCCGTTGCTGTTCTCCACCTGAGAGTTCATTCGGGAAAGAACGAACCTTGTGTTTTAAACCTACTAGATCCAATACTTCCATAACACGTTTTTTGATGTTACGGCGATTCTCTCCGATAACTTCCATTGCGTAGGCAATATTCTCATAAACCGTTTTCTTAGGCAAGAGTTTGTAATCTTGAAAGACAACCCCGACACTACGACGTAGAAGCGGGATATCTTTCTTCTTGATTTTAACTAGATTAAAGCCTGCAACTGATAGGCTTCCTTTTTCGATCTTTACTTCTCGGTATAAAGCTCGAATAAAGGTTGACTTACCTGCCCCAGAAGGTCCTACGATATAGGCAAACTCTCCTGGTTCAATGGTAACAGAGACACCACGCAGGGCAGTCGTTCCATTGTCATACTTTTTGACAACATCTCTCATTTCAATGATTGACATATGAGTTCCTTTCTTTCTTAGCTAATTCGCCACTTGAGGTAGGCATCGATGAAACCATCAAGGTCTCCATCCATAACCTTATCTACTTGGGAAACTTCAAAGCTTGTACGGTGATCTTTTACCATAGTATAAGGTGTGAAGACATAAGAACGAATCTGACTTCCCCATGTAATTTCTTTTTTCTCACCTTTGAGGGAATCAACTTCCGCAGCTTTCTTTTCTTGCTCCATCTGATAGAGTTTAGCCTGCAACATCTTCATGGCACGATCTCTATTTCCATACTGGGTACGATCGACCGTTGATTGGACGACAGTTCCTGTAGGAATGTGTGTCAAACGCACACCTGTTGAAACTTTATTTACGTTTTGTCCACCAGCACCACCTGAACGGAAGGTATCCATTTTGATATCATCTTCACGAATCTCCACTTCGATAGTATCATCCAGTTCAGGCATAACCTCTACGGATGTAAATGAAGTATGGCGACGTTTGGCAGAGTCAAATGGTGAAATACGAACCAAACGGTGAACACCCATTTCTGATTTAAGTAGGCCATAAGCATTCGGTCCTTCAAAAAACAAGGTCACAGACTTGATACCTGCTTCATCACCTGCCTGATAATCCAAAACTTCTACTTTAAAGCCTTTGGCATTTCCATAACGAGTGTACATGCGAAGCAACATATCACCCCAGTCCTGAGCCTCAGTACCACCAGATCCTGGATGAATTTCCAAGATGGCATTATTATGGTCATAAGGTTCTGACAAGAGAAGGGTCATCTCGTAGTTGGCCATCATCTTATCCAACTCGGTTAGCTGCTCGACCAGTTCATCATGGACTGACTCGTCTTCTGCTAAGAAGTCCAATAAAATCTCAACTTCATCCTGCAACTCTTCCATTTTACGGAAGGTATTGTAGGTATTTTTTAATTCATTTAATTCTTGCGACGTTTTTTGGGCCGCGATATTATCGTTCCAAAAATCAGGTTCTGTCATCTTGTTTTCCAAGATGGCAATCTCTTCCTCTAAGCCTTCGAGGTCAAAGAGACCCCCTGAAAGAAGCTAATTTTTCACGATTTGCGTCAATTTTTTGACGAATTTCTGAAATGTCCATAGATACTCCTTTTCATATCGTTTTATTATACCATAATCTCTCATTTCTTTCCATATTTTGCTTTTCACCACTTTTTGTGGCAGAAAAAAGAGGCCCTAAAGCCTCTGGTTTAAAGGACTTTGGCAGAGGTATGAGTGATCTCCTCCACTTGAATTCCTTCTTTTTCAAACTTATCCTTTAATGAAGTCAAATCGATTTTTCCATCAATTTGAACTTCAATGACGACCTTCCCATCCTTACGCGGAATATTAACTGTGTGCGAGATATTTAGATTTTCTTCTACGATTAGAGCTACAATTTTCCCCAGCACACCGACTTCATTTTCTGTGATAAATCGAACGCGAATCCCCTCTTCTCCGTATCCGGCAATTTCCAAGAAAGCTTGAAAAACATCGCGGTCTGTAATGACACCGTAGACTTGATGATTGTCTACGACTGGTAATATTCCAATCTTATTTTTCAGCATCAGATAGGTCGCATCTTCTAGACTAGCATAGCCAGAAACAGTCACGACATCTCGAATCATTACATCTTTTACTTTGGTTTTATTCAGAAGATAATTCATCTCATAGATAGAGAGACTGGTTGCTTTAGATGGGCTGGCTTCCGCAATGGTTCCTTCTGTTACCAATCCGACTAATTGATCGTTTTCAATAACAGGTAAACGGTGCAAACCTTGCTCGCGCATCAAATCTGCTGCGTGTGCTACAGTCGTATCTGGACTGATATAAACTACCTTACGGGTCATGAAATCTTTAACTGCCATGGGACTTCTCCTTCTATATTACTACTTTTATTATACACTTTCTTAGAAAATCTATCAAACGCTTTCATTTCTTTTTCAAGATTTTGAATAATCTGAGAAGTTTGCATAAAATGCCAGTGTAAGTTAAGAGGGAACCTTAGTCCCCTCTCTTCTTAAATCGTAATAGTGTCTCGATCTTTTATCATATAACGTTTTAACGGGCTAAGGCTAGCTAGCCAGTATAGTAGGCCACCAAATAGCGCCGTAAAACCACTACCCGTTGTGATTAAAAAAATTGGACTTTGAATTTGTGCAGTTACAGGGTTGTAAACAAATAGTACCGCTACCAATAAGGAGATAAATACGCAAGACAAGCCAACTAAGTTAAACCCTTTAGTAAACTCGTAGGCGTCATGCCCTTCAAGGAAATAGGCTGAACGCAAGTCGAGTTTTCGTTTTCTTAGGATAAAATAGTCGACAACAATCATACCAATAATTGGCCCCTGAATATAGGCAGCTAGGGAGATAAAGGATCCGAAATACTCTTCTACTCCTCCCCAGATAGTGAGTAGACTTACGTAAACCATGGCAATCCAAACCATTAGCTTATAACTTACTTTAGGCATCCCACTTTTGACAATCATACAGTTCACGTATGATCCTGTCCCTTGGGTTCCAATATTGGCAAAGGCTACTAGTAGTAGACTTAGGAGTGCAAAGGCTGGAGTGCTTAGAGTTGATAGCATGGTTGTTGGATCACTTTCATAAACACCTGTTTTGACAAACATGGCTAGAGCCATCACTCCACCAGTCGCAACGAAGAATGGAGCCACAACTCCGTATGATAAGGCTGTAGCCCAATAACCACTGCGTTCTGATTTTGCTAAACGTGGTAAAACCAATGCCTGTGTAGACCAAGAGAAAGCAAAGGCAACATTTCCTTCCCCAGAGAGCATAAAACGTTCTAATGGCGTCAAATCTCCTTGGGTGGCTGGTTGGATATTCATAATATCAGTTATGGGAACGGCAACAAAGCAGATTCCAACGATAATCAGACCGACAATCAACAAGGCAATGACCAAGAATCGATTGGTCCATTTAATCACTTCTGGACCTCCAAGAGCAATGAGAGTTCCAAGCAGAACACAGAGGGTACCAAGAATAGGCGCCCATACTCCCTTGTCCAAACCAAGACCAAAATTATTTGCCAAATGGATCATGGAACTGGCAAAAAGATTGGCCGCAACAGCATACCAGCCAAAGTTAGCCAAGCTAATAATGGTTGATAACAGGGCTACTCCTTTTTTCCCTAGGACAGCTCTTAACCAAATCCACAAATCAATTCCATACTTAACCGCAAACAAAATAGGAAGACATTCAATAAAGACCCAGATAATGTTAAAGCTAAAAATATTTATCAACATTTGATTAAAGGTCAAATATTGAGCTACATAAGCCCCTTGGGTATAACACCAAGTAGCAATGGCAAAACCACTTGTCGATAGAAAAAGATCCCAAAAAGAATACTGACGATCCTTATTGGTCATGGGAACAATTCCTGTTATGGTTTCTTGTTGGATATAGTCATTCATTTTAGACATATTATTGAATTCCTCCCGTCATTGCTAAGATAATCAAAACAAGGTTGATTAGGACTATGGAGATGATTAAAATGAAATCACTTTTTAGGAAGGGTTGAACAAACTCGTAGTTTGGTGACTCCATTTCTTCCAATCTTCTCTTTGTTTCAGCTGCTACTAATTCTTCAATTTCGGATGTCGTTTTCATCTTAGTTTTCCTCCAAATACAAGTCAAGGGCCAGTTGTCCATATTGTTTGGTATAGCGATACCAGATGTAGAGAAACTCACCAACTGGTTTTCCAACACTCTCCTGGAACAAAGCCCATAAGAACCAATAATATGAGGTCACTGCTACATAAGCCAAGTAGTGACGTTTGGTTTTCTTATCTGCTACTTCTTGTAGATAGATTTCAAGTACTTTTTCTGCGTCCTCTAAGGTATAATTGGAACACGCGATAAAGGTTCCCAAATCTCCTGCTGGCTCTCCCATTCCAGAATATTCCCAATCAATCAAGCTCATTTCACCTGCTTCATTCAACAAAAAATTAGGACTATAGGAATCGCCATGACAAAGGACAACCTGTTTCGGATCATTCTGTAAATAGTTTTTGAGAATTGAAACAGTTTCATCCAATTCCTCGAGACCATCAAACTCAAATCGATTTCTAGCCTTCAATTTTTCTCTAAAATCATCAATTCCCTCAAATTGGTCAAAGGAATGTCCCGTTTTTTCTCCAGATTGGTGCAACCGTCTCAAGAGGTCCATTGCTTTTGTCACATCATCCCAATTTTCATAGTCAAGTTGCTTAGCATTGGGAATAAATTCTGAAATTTTCCAGCCCTCATCCTTGTTCATAGCTACAAAGGTACGGTCAATCTTTAATTTTGCGGCAATTTCCATAGAAGCTGCTTCACTAGCTCGATCGATATAATTTTCAGTTCCCCTGCCCGGATGTCGGTAAACATATTTTTTCCCTAGACAGTCAAATGAAAACGAAGTGTTGGTCAAACCGTCTTTTAGGGGTTTAATATTGACAATATCTGAAGCCACACACTTTAATGTCTTGCAGATATTATCAATAATGGCCGAATCTGCATTTACCAAATAACGTTCATCAAATTGACGAAGTTCATCTAGTGAATCAAATTCTTTAACAATATCCGCTGAATAGTGACGAGCTTCTAAAAGGAGTTCCTTGACATGCCGACTATAATAATCCTCCCAAAGCTGTTCCCGATAAGGTTCGTGCTTAAACTCGGTTTCTAAAACTTCCTTGAATTTCTCGCTAAATGCACGGTCGAAATAAACGTGCCCCACCATGGCCCAAGTACTTTCTCCACCAATCTGGATATCAATGATCGTGTGATTCGAATCCTCTATAGCACAATATTCGTCCGTTTGACCTTCTGCAAATATGGTCGAGTAATAACCTCTATAAATATATTGCTCAAACGGATTTTCCACAAAATAATTATCCGATGAACAAATATAAGTGTTGGAAAGTTGATTTTTAACCAACATGAGAGATGAACAGTTATTGTATTTGTAGTAGTCATTATTCACTACAATTTTTACACCAAACTTCTCTGCAAGATAGAACATTTTTTCTTGAAGATACCCTACGATAACGATTATGTCTTCTATGCCTGCTTCTTGCAGTTGTCTGATTTCCCTCTCTATTAAGCGTTCCCCCTTAACTTGAAGCAATCCTTTAGGAATTTCATAAGACAAAGGAGCAAAACGGCTACTCATGCCAGCAGCCATTATAATAGCATTTTCTACTCGATAGGGTTCTAAAACTTTCTGGCCTAGTTCTGTTAAGTGAAGCTCCTCATCAATCCACTTCTCTTCTTTCAGTTTTTTCAACAATGTGTTAATTGTTCCTAAAGATAAATCTAGCTCTTCAGCTAACTGTCTCTGAGTAAATGTATTTTCTTTATGTGTCAACATAAAACGCAAAAGTTTAAATTGTTTTTCTGTTACCATTTCTCAGTCCTCCTGTTCAATTTCCACTTACCCATATTATAATATGAACAAAAAGGACTGTCAATTCAAATAGGGAAACAATGAGTAAAAATTAAGACCTTCTTCCCTTTCCTGAAAAACATATACATAAAAGAGCTCCTTATTCTGGAGCCCTGAAATATTTTATATTTTTGATAAGTAGTCGTATTAGGTTTCGCTTGGTTGCAATCCTTATCTGCCGACTAAAACAATCCACTGGATTGGATGATTACTTACGCAATCCTTATCTGCCGACTAAAAAGGTCCCCAGACCTTTTTAGCCACCTAGATATGCTTTTCTGACTTCTTCTGATGAGGCGAGTTCTTTTCCTGTTCCTGATAGGACAATCTTTCCTGTTTCAAGGACATAACCACGGTCAGAGATAGCGAGGGCCTTGTTAGCGTTCTGTTCAATTAGAAGAACTGTTGTTCCTTGCTTCTGAATATCTTGAATGATATCAAAAATTTCTTGTATAAAGATAGGGGCAAGTCCCATTGACGGCTCATCCAAGAGGAGGAGCTTAGGTGTAGACATGAGAGCGCGTCCCATAGCCAGCATCTGCTGTTCACCGCCTGAAAGAGTTGCCGCATCTTGGTTTTTGCGTTCTTCCAGACGAGGGAAACGTGAAAAGACTTTTTTCAAGTTGGCTTGATTTTCTTCACGATTTTTCTTTAAAAAGGCTCCCATTTCCAAGTTTTCCATAACAGTCAAACCTGGAAAAACATGGCGTCCCTCAGGAACTTGTGAAAGGCCACCTGCAACAATTTTTTGAGCTGGCAACTTTTGAATTTCTTTTCCTAAAAACTGAATTTTACCAGCACTTGGACGAACTAAACCTGAAAGGGTACGAAGAATGGTTGTTTTACCAGCACCATTGGCACCAATCAAGGAAACAACTTCACCTTCATTAACCTCGAAACTTACATCACGAACTGCTTGGATCATACCGTAATGCACAGAGAGTTTTTCAACTTTTAACATAGACATTAGGCTTCACCTCCTAGATAAGCTTCGATAACACGTTTATTCGTCTTAATTTCGTCAGGGGTTCCCTGAGCAATCAAACGACCATATTCAAGAACATAGATACGCTCAGTGACTTCCATAACCAAATTCATGTCGTGTTCGATGAGCATGATGGTAATTTTAAATTCATCTTTGATACGACGGATCAATTCTGTCAATTCAGCTGTTTCTTGAGGATTCATCCCAGCTGCAGGTTCATCCAAAAAGAGGATCTTAGGTTCAGTTGCCAGAGCACGAACGATTTCTAATCGGCGTTGTTGACCATAGGCCAGATTCTTAGCAAGAGTATCTGCGTCACTATCCAAATCAAAAATCTTCAGCAAGTCCAAAGCTTTGCTTTTTAATTCTTCCTCATTCTTATAAAAAGCTGGTAGACGTAGAAAGCTCGCAAGGACATGTTGTTTATGATGATTACTAAATGCAATCAAAACATTTTCCAAAACTGTCAAGTCCTTGAACAAACGAATATTTTGGAAAGTACGGCTGAGTCCAAGTGAAGCAATCTTATAGGGAGTTTTCCCATTGAGGAGGTGACCATCTAATGTCACAGTACCTTCGCTTGGTTCATAAACACCAGTCAAGAGATTGAAAAGGGTTGTTTTACCAGCGCCGTTTGGTCCGATCAAACCAACCAATTCTCCCTCGTTCAATTCAAGAGTGACATCTCCAACAGCTGTTAGACCGCCAAAATGTTTGGTTAACTGTTTAACTTCAAGTAATGCCATTAGTTTTGTCCCTCCTTCTTAGATTTTTTAAAGAAACGTGATAGACTCAATTCCCATGTTCCAAGGAGTCCGCCTGGTCTGAAAATCATGACCAATACAAGAGCCAAAGCGTAGATGATCATACGTACGCTAGCTACATCTTGAAGGAGCATATTCAAAATTCCTAAAACAATCGCTGAAACGATGGTACCAGTAATAGATCCAAGTCCACCAAATACAACGATAATCAACACGTTGATGGAATTAATAAAGGTGTAATCTTTTGGCACAACAGATCCGATAAAACCAGCCTGAAGTGAACCAGCAATACTTGCTGTAATGGCACCAAAGACAAAAGCGATAATCTTGATCTTTGTAGTGTTTACCCCAACAGACTCTGCAGCAATCTCATCCTCACGAACAGATAGAGTAGAGCGTCCAATTGGACTACGTAAGAAGTTGAGGGTTGCAATAGTTGTAATCACTACAAAAAGATAAACCATTTGCCAGTTGGTAAAGTTTGGAATACCCAAGATACCAGCAGCACCGTTGGTCAAACTACCACCATTAATGATAAAGATACGAATGATTTCTGAAACACCTAGTGTCGCAACAGCCAGGTAGTCACCCTTTAAACGAAGCGTTGGAATCCCAACGAGCAAAGCGACTGCACCAGAAATCAAAGCGCCCAAGACCATCGCTCCAAAGAAGGCACCATAGGTTGGTGATTTTGAACCAATAATCGCTGCTGCATAAGCCCCAATCGCCATAAAACCTGCATGACCAAGTGAGAATTGTCCTGAAAAACCAACGATTAAGTTCAAGCCTACTGCAAGGATGATATTAATCCCAATTTGTTCTAAAATTTGGACATGGAATAGATTGAGAATACCAGCAGAAACCAGTACGCTAATTAATCCATAACCCGCTAACAGAAGGAATAACCAGAGAATATTTACTTTAAGATTTGTCTTCATTGTTTACACCTTCTCTTTCACATTCTTACCAAGGATACCCGCAGGTCGAACAATCAGAATCAGAAGCAAGATTCCATAAACGATGGCATCACGGAAATCAGACATACCAAAGGCAGTTGCAAAAGTTTCCAACAAGCCAATCACAAATCCCCCTAGAGCTGCACCAGGAATAATCCCGATACCACCGAGTACGGCCGCAACGAATGATTTCAGACCTGGAGTCACACCCATCAAAGGTTCAAGAGAGTTGTAGTAAAGGGCAATGAGGACACCTGCTGCACCAGCAAGGGCTGAACCCAAAGCAAAGGTAAAGCTGATTGTACGATTTACATTAATTCCCATCAATTGAGCAGCATCACTATCAACTGATACCGCACGCATGGCTTTCCCCATTTTTGTTTTTTGGACTATCAATTGCAATAAAACCATCAAGAGTACAGAAACTGCTAAAATCATCAATTGAACATTTGTCAAGCTAATTGGCCCGAAATCAAAACGGACGGTTTCAATTGCTTGAGGGAAGGCACGAGTATTGGCGCCCACGAGATAAACCATTCCGTATTCCAGTAGGAAAGACACCCCGATGGCAGTAATCAATACAGCAATGCGTGTAGAGTGTCGCAAAGGACGGTAGGCAAGAAATTCAATCACAACACCAAGTAGTGCGGTTCCTGCCATTGAAATAATCAAAGCTAAAAAGAAATCCATTTGGAAGGAATTAATCAAAAAGTAACCAATAAAGGCACCTATCATATAAATATCACCGTGGGCGAAGTTGATGAGTTTGATAATTCCATAA
Organism: Streptococcus oralis; assembly: GCF_023611505.1. NCBI lineage: Bacteria > Bacillati > Bacillota > Bacilli > Lactobacillales > Streptococcaceae > Streptococcus > Streptococcus oralis. The sequence goes on from NZ_CP097843.1 coordinate 1,350,697, forward strand.
ACCATGGTATAACCCAAGGCCAAAAGTGCATAAACACTACCCAGAATTAAACCATTCACAAGTTGTTGGAGCATAGCATTCACTCTTTTCTATCGTTATTTTTTAGAAAATTTTCATCATTTTCACAAGTTCATAAACACCGAAACAGGGAGTGAGTCAAAGGCTCATTCCCTATTTCAACTACTATTCTAATGTTATGGTTTTACAACTTCTGCTGCTTCTACTTTACCATTGTTCATAGTCATCATGTAAGCAGTTTTCACTGTATTGTGGTCAGCATCAAAGCTTGTTTGACCAGTTACACCATCAAAATCTTTGGTTTTAGCAAGGTTGTCCTTGATTTCACCTGAGTTTTTAGCACCTTTTGCAGCATTTGCTACTAGGTAAACTGAGTCATAGGCCAAGGCTGAGAAGGTTGAAGGCTCTTCATTGTATTTAGCACGGTATGCTTCAAGGAAGGCTTTAGCTTTTTCAGAAACATCAACTGTAGTTGAGAATCCTGAGATGAAGTAAATGTTTGATGCTTTTTCAGCTGTTGCTTGTTGAACAAATTCTTCACCGTTAAATCCATCACCACCAACGATTGGTTTATCAATTCCCATACCACGGGCTTGATTTACGATTTTACCTGCTTCTGTGTAGTAGCCTGGGACAACGATAGCGTCAAACTCTTTCCCTTTCATTTTAGTAAGGGCTGCTTGGAAGTCTGTATCACCTGCCACAAAAGTTTCGTCTGCAACAATTTCACCTTTGTATGCTTCGCGGAAAGATTTAGCAATACCTTTAGCATAGTCACTTGCATTGTCAGTATATAGAACAACCTTCTTAGCATTCAATTTGTTTGTTACATAGTTAGAAATAATCTTCCCTTGGAAGCTATCTTGGAAAGTTCCGATAAATAGATATTCTTGACCTTTGGTCAATCCATCTTGAGTCGCACTTGGTGAAATCAATGGAACCCCTGCTTGAGTAGCGTTGGCTACAGCTGCAGCAGTTGCACCAGATGTCGCAGGTCCTACGATAGCTGTAACTTTTGATTGGGTCACTAGGTTAGTTGTAACAGAGGCAGCCTCAGCAGTTTCAGATTTGTTATCTTTATCCACAACTTCGATTTGTTTTCCATCGATACCACCTGCAGCATTGATTTCATCAACAGCAAGTTGAGCACCTTTTTGTTCAGAAGTACCATAGGCAGCTACAGCACCTGTTTCTTCAAAGTTAAAACCGATTTTGATAGTCTTTTCGTCTACTGGGTTACCAGTTGTATTTGACGCTCCTGACTTGACCTCTCCACAGGCAGCGAGAAGAGCTACGCTAGCAAGAGCCACAAAAGATAGGGCAAATTTTTTCTTCATTTTTAATCTCCTTATAGTTGTTTCAAAAATAGTATGTTAAGAATATACCGAATTATCAGAAAATTGTCAACCTTTTTATTCACTTTTTTAAATGATAACGTTTTCTTCATTTCGATAGAGATTCCCAACAAAAGGAGTTTCTAACTCTTGAATGTGACACCGTCTAATTTTCTTGATGTATCTTTCCTTACCTAATCTCTCAACTAAGTCATCTAGCTCCTCAGTTGGAACATAGAGCTGCAAGTAACGATGTTTTTTGGAATGGTAACAGATATCACCGTATTCCTGAAGTTTTTTTGCATCCCGATTATAGTAAAGATAGATGATTAATCCCGATCGATTGACCTTTTCAAACATGATGAACCCTCTTTCTAAGAAATCTGCTCCTATTATATCAAAAAAAGCAAACCCCGTCGAGTTTGCTTTTTAGGTTGGTTAGCTCAAAGAGTTGTTGGCCATGATTTCATCAATAAAACCATACTCAAGTGTTTCTTGGGCACTCATCCAGTAATCACGTTCTGCGTCTACATGAATTTGCTCAACTGTTTTACCAGAGTTATCTGCAAGAATCTGCTCCAAAGTCTTACGAGTTTTAAGTAAGTGCTCTGCAGCGATTGCCATATCTGTCTGTTGGGTACCACCACCTGTACCACCCATTGGTTGGTGAATCATGTACTCTGCATTTGGAAGCATGAAACGTTTGCCTTTTGCGCCACTTGATGCAATGACAGTTCCCATGGATGCAGCCATCCCCATAACGATTGTTTGGACATCTGCCTTGATAAAGTTCATGGTATCAACGATTGCCAAACCAGCTGATACAGAACCACCCGGAGTATTTACATAAAGGTAAATATCTTTTGTACTATCTTGAGCATCCAAGAAGAGCAATTGAGCAATAACGGAGTTGGCCATGTTGTCTTCAACTGGTCCAGTCAACATGATGATACGATCTTTTAGTAGACGTGAGTAAATATCATATGAACGTTCTCCACGACTTGTTTGTTCAATAACTACAGGAATCATTCATTTCTCCTTTTAAGGTTAAATTTTCTTAGTCATACGACTCGATACAGAACTATTATATCTTTTTGGTCAAAAAAGGTCAAATTTTTGCTCTATTCTCTAAACAGAAACAAAAACTCAACCTCCTTTCAAGTCAAAAACGAACTTCTAGTTTCAATATTTACTTTGGAATTTTATTTAGTACCAAACAAGCGGTCTCCAGCATCTCCAAGACCTGGAACGATATAACCGTGTTCGTTCAAGCGTTCATCCAAAGCTGCAGTAAAAATTTCTACATCAGGGTGAGCTTCTTGGAGGGCTTTCACTCCTTCTGGAGCAGATACTAGGCAGACAAACTTGATATTTGAAGCGCCACGTTTTTTAAGCGAATCTACAGCCAAGATTGCTGAGCCACCTGTTGCAAGCATTGGGTCAACGACAAAGATTTGACGTTGGTCAATATCTTCAGGCAATTTCACTAAGTATTCAACTGGTTGAAGGGTTTCTTCATCACGGTACATACCGATGTGTCCAACTTTTGCTGCTGGAACCAGATTCAAGAGACCATCTACCATCCCGATACCTGCACGCAAAATTGGGACAATCGCCAATTTTTTACCAGCCAATTGTTTTTGAACGGTCTTTGTGATAGGTGTTTCGATTTCCACGTCTTCAAGTGGAAGATCACGAAGTACTTCATATCCCATCAACATTGCAATCTCGTCTACTAGTTCACGAAAAGCCTTTGTGGAAGTATCTGTACGACGCAAGATTGACAATTTGTGTTGAATCAGTGGATGATTAATGACTTCAATTTTTCCCATTTTCTGAATTCCTTCTTTCAATTTATTCTTCTTATTATATCAAAAAACGGTTTAAAAAGCTTTCTAAACCATTTATTTTTATTAATTTTTAAATCAAATCTGCCTCTTGGAGAGCTGTCTGAACAGTCTCTAATGGCAAATGGGTTAACTCGGTGCCTTTTTCATGATAAAGGTACTGGGCATAGTCATCCATTCGGTACTGGTTGATATAAACCACGCGCTTGCAACCGACTTGTAAGAGTTGTTTTGTACAGTTGAGACAAGGGAAGTGGGTCACATAAGCTGTAAATCCCCTTGGAACCCCTCGTTCGGCTCCTTGTAAAATGGCATTGACCTCGGCGTGAAGGGTTCGGACACAGTGACCTTCAATGACCAGACATTCGTGGTCAATACAGTGCTCAGTTCCTGATACGGAACCATTGTAGCCAGTTGAAATGACCTTATTATCCTTGACTAGGACAGCTCCCACCTTGGCACGTTTACAGGTCGAACGATTGGCAATCAGTAAAGCCTGGGCTGCAAAGTACTCATCCCAAGCCAGTCTTTTTTCTGTCATAAGTCTTCTCCTTATCCTCTATTTTTGAAAAATGGCAAGCGTAAATCGGCAATCTTTTCAGCTGGAACCTTCATGCCATCCTTGATCCATTTGAGCAAAACCGATACGATGGCAGAACTCCAAAATGAATGAAGGTAGCTGCTAACGCCTTTTGACTTTCCGTGGTATTTTTCTAGAAATTCCTGCATGGCTTGGACAAAAATCTTTTCCAAGTGGTAGTCCAGAGCAAGTTGGATAACCTTGGCTTCTTTCTTGGCTGCCCGGAAAAGATGAACCCAGACTAGATAGAGGTCCGTTTTGACATCGTAGTGGCTCAGCTGTTCCATGATATTGTGGACACTGCGTTTAAAGACGCTTTCCAAAATCTCTTCTTTGGAGTCATAGTTACGATAGAAGGCGGCACGAGAGACACCCGCTCGCTTGACCAGCTCCGAAATGCTGATCTTGGCCAAATCTTTTTTTTCTAGAAGTTGCAAAAGAGCCGTCTCGATTGCTTCTCTGGTTAAAAAATTGGATTCTTGATTTGATTTTCTGAGATTTTCAAGAGATTTTTCAGACATTCTACGTTCAGACATAACAATTTCTTTCTACTTGTGACAACAGAGAGGTGGTACTTTTGTTTCAAGGGCTTTCATGATATAATTGTAAAAAAAGACAGAACCTTTGTCAATGTATAAGTGACAAAGATGGAGAATTTCTATGACTTGGAAGATTGTAGCTGACTCGGGTTGTGATTATCGTCAACTGGCAACTCCTGCTATTGATACTGAATTTGTTAGTGTTCCTTTAACCATTCAAGTAGCTGATCAGGTCTTTATCGATGATGCCAATCTTGACATTGACCACATGATGCAAACCATGTATGCAACTTCTGAGGCTTCAAAATCAGCTTGTCCTAGCCCTGATGACTACTTGCGTGCATTTGAAGGTGCTAAGCATATCTTTGTCGTTACTATCACTGGTACTCTTTCAGGTAGCCATAATAGTGCACAGCTCGCTAAGAATATCTACCTTGAAGAACACCCTGACACTCAGATTCATGTGATTGATAGTTTATCTGCTGGTGGGGAAGTTGACCTAATTGTAGAAAAAATCAATGACTTGATTGATCAAGGACTTTCTTTTGAGGAAATTGTTGAAGCTATTACAGCTTACCAAGAAAAAACCAAGTTGCTCTTTGTCCTTGCTAAGGTCGATAACTTGGTAAAAAATGGCCGTTTGAGTAAGCTGATCGGTACAGTCGTTGGCCTTCTCAACATTCGTATGGTCGGGGAAGCAAGTGAAACTGGAACCTTAGAACTGCTCCAGAAAGCGCGTGGACCAAAAAAATCCCTTCAAGCAGCCTATGAAGAGCTCATCAAGGCTGGCTATGCTGGTGGTCGAATTGTCATGGCTCATCGCAGCAATGAAAAATTCTGTCAGCAATTGTCGGAACGCTTGCTGGAAACCTTCCCTCAAGCCAATATCAAAATCATTCCAACATCTGGTCTCTGCAGTTTCTATGCAGAAGATGGCGGTTTGTTGATGGGATATGAAATCAACTAAGATCATGAGCAACAAGAGATGCCAAGCATCTCTTGTTTTTTGTGGTACAATAGAGCTATGAAACATTTTGATACTATTGTAATCGGTGGAGGTCCTGCTGGCATGATGGCTACGATTTCCAGTAGCTTTTATGGTCAGAAAACTCTTCTCATCGAAAAAAATCGGAAACTGGGTAAAAAATTGGCTGGTACAGGCGGCGGTCGTTGTAATGTGACCAACAATGGAACTTTAGATGACCTAATGTCTGGAATTCCTGGTAACGGGCGCTTTTTATACAGTGTATTTTCCCAGTTTGATAACCACGATATCATCAATTTTTTTGCAGAAAATGGTGTTAAACTTAAGGTCGAGGACCACGGACGCGTGTTTCCTGCTAGTGACAAGTCTCGGACCATTATCGAGACGCTAGAAAAGAAAATCACTGAGCTCGGTGGTCAAGTTGCTACTCAAACGGAAATTGTTTCGGTTAAAAAGATAGACGACCAGTTTATCCTCAAGTCCGCAGACCAAAGCTTCACTTGTGATAAACTGATTGTCACAACAGGTGGTAAATCCTATCCTTCTACTGGTTCGACTGGTTTTGGACATGAAATCGCCCGTCATTTCAAACATACCATTACCGAGCTTGAAGCTGCTGAGAGTCCTTTGTTGACTGATTTTCCACACAAAGCGCTTCAGGGGATTTCGCTTGACGATGTGACCTTAAGTTATGGTAAGCATGTCATCACCCACGATCTGCTCTTTACCCACTTTGGTTTGTCAGGACCTGCTGCCCTACGCATGTCTAGTTTTGTCAAGGGTGGGGAAGTTCTCTCACTGGATGTTTTGCCTCAACTTTCTGAGAAAGACTTGGCTGCATTTCTAGAAAAAAATCGGGAAAAATCCTTGAAAAATACTTTAAAAACCTTGTTGCCAGAACGCTTGGCAGAATTTTTTGTTCAAGAATATCCTGACAAAGTTAAACAGCTAACTGAAAAAGAACGTGACCAGCTTGTCCAATCTATCAAGGCTCTCAAAATTCCTGTCACTGGTAAAATGTCATTGGCTAAGTCCTTTGTCACCAAAGGAGGCGTCAGTCTTAAGGAAATCAACCCTAAAACCCTTGAAAGTAAGCTAGTCCCTGGCCTCCACTTTGCTGGTGAGGTACTGGATATCAATGCCCATACAGGCGGCTTTAACATTACTTCTGCCCTCTGTACCGGCTGGGTGGCAGGAAATCTGCATTATGATTAAATATTAAAGGATGGGAAAAATGAACAGAAGAGAGTCAGTCGAATTTGTCAACATGTGCATGATCAAAAATGGGGACAAGGTGCTGGTTCAAGATCGAGTTAGTCCTGACTGGCCTGGCATTACCTTTCCTGGAGGTCATGTTGAACGTGGCGAATCCTTTGTCGATGCTGTCATTCGTGAAGTGAAAGAAGAAACTGGTCTGACCATTTCCAAGCCCCAACTCTGTGGTATCAAGGACTGGTACGACGACGAGGATTACCGTTATGTCGTCCTATTTTACAAGACCGAACACTTTACTGGTGAGCTCCAATCTTCAGACGAAGGAAAGGTTTGGTGGGAAAATTTTGAAAATCTCTCACAACTAAAACTTGCAACCAATGATATGTCTGATATGCTTCGTGTATTTGTAGAGGAGGATCTCAGTGAATTCTTCTACTATAAAGACGGTGACGACTGGCTTTATGATTTGAAGTAAAAAATAGGCTAGGAAATTCCTAGCCTATTTATTCTGCATTTGTCTGAACGTAAGCTGCAATGGCATCTGATGTGTACTGGGCTGTTCCAGGTCCAAATTTATCAATGTTTTCCTTAAACTCTGGGTTATAGACGTAGCCTTTTCCGATATGGCCGAATACCTCAATAGAGCAGTCAAATCCATAAGTACGAAGGGCTTGCAAGAGCTTAGCTGCTTGCTCTTGGTTTTCAGCTGCTGTTACAGGTAGACCAGCTTGAAGATTTTGAGCCAAGGCTTGAAAGACTTGGTTAAAGGCGGCCGTAGACTCATCTTCGCGACCCTTTTGGCGTTCGAGGGCTTGATCCATGACTTCTTGTCCATACTCCTCTACCGCTTCTTGGTGGTATTTTTGATTGTCTTGATAGCTAAATCCAGTGAATTTTTCCTGAAGGGTCATATTTATTTCTCCTTTTTGATCTTGAATGGTTTTTTGCAAGGTGGAAATCAAGGTATCCAATCGTTCTCTTTCTCGAGTCAGATAGTCCAATTGTCTAGTCAAATGAGGTAACAAGTCTGACTTTTCTTCTTTTAGTAGCTCTGCTATTTTCTCCAAAGAAAAACCAAGATACTTATAGTAGAGAATAACTTGTAGGCGCTCCAAATCTTCCTGACTATAGGATCGATAGCCGTTTTCCGACTTTAAAGGGACTAAAAGTCCGATTTTATCGTAGTGGTGCAGGGTCTTGACAGAGACTCCTGAAAGCTGCGCAGCTTCTTTGATATGATACATGATTTCCTCCTTACATGGATAGTATAAACCCTTCCCTTAGGTCGGAGTCAAGTGTTTTTGAGAAAATTTTTTAACTTTTTTGAGAAAGGTGTGAAAACTTGAAAATGGTTTTCTTGACAGGCCTTAGAAAACATGATAGGATAGTCAAGTCTATCAATCAAACAGAAGGCTCATAGAGAGCCATTGAGAGAAGGCTATTTGACAACTCAAGTAGCCTTTTCTTATTTTAAAAAACGAGATTGGAGTTTCAACTATGTCAGAAAAATCGCAATGGGGATCGAAACTAGGCTTTATTCTAACATCTGCTGGTTCAGCCATCGGACTTGGAGCCGTTTGGAAATTTCCCTACATGACTGCTGCTAATGGCGGTGGAGGCTTTTTACTAGTCTTTCTTATTTCTACCATTTTAATCGGTTTCCCGCTCCTGCTTGCTGAATTTGCCCTTGGTCGTAGTGCTAGCGTTTCCGCTATCAAAACCTTTGGAAAACTGGGCAACAATAACAAGTACAACTTTATCGGTTGGATTGGTGCCTTTGCCCTCTTTATCCTTCTCTCCTTTTACAGTGTTATCGGAGGATGGATTCTAGTCTATCTGGGTATTGAGTTTGGGAAATTGTTCCATCTTGGTGGAACAGGTGATTATGCTCAGTTATTCACTTCAATCATTTCAAATCCAGCCATTGCTCTAGGGGCTCAAGCTTCCTTTATCTTGTTGAATATCTTTATTGTATCACGTGGGGTTCAAAAAGGGATTGAAAGAGCCTCAAAAGTTATGATGCCCCTGCTCTTTATCATTTTTGTCATTATCATTGGACGCTCTCTCAGTTTGCCAAATGCCATGGAAGGCGTTCTCTACTTCCTCAAACCAGACTTCTCAAAACTGACCAGTGCCGGTTTCCTTTATGCTCTAGGACAATCTTTCTTTGCCCTTTCACTAGGGGTCACAGCCATGCTGACCTATGCGTCCTACTTAGACAAGAAAACCAATCTGGTCCAATCAGGGATTTCCATTGTAGCCATGAACATCTCGGTATCCATCATGGCAGGTCTAGCCATTTTCCCAGCCATGTCAGCCTTCAATATCCAGTCTGAAGGAGGACCAAGTCTCCTCTTTATCGTCTTGCCTCAACTCTTTGACAAGATGCCTTTTGGAACCATTTTCTACATCCTCTTCCTCTTGCTCTTCCTTTTTGCGACAGTCACTTCATCTGTCGTGATGCTGGAAATCAATGTGGGAAATATCACCAATCAGGACAACAGCAAGCGGGCTAAATGGAGTGCCATTTTAGGAATCTTGACCTTTGTCTTTGGGATACCTTCAGCCCTATCTTACGGTGTTATGGCAGATGTTCACATCTTTGGAAAGACCTTCTTTGATGCTATGGACTTCTTGGTTTCCAATCTTCTCATGCCATTTGGAGCTCTCTGCCTTTCACTTTTTACAGGCTATATCTTTAAAAAGGCTCTTGCTATAGAGGAACTCCATCTCGATGAAAGAGCCTGGAAACAAGTACTTTTCCAAGTCTGGCTCTTCCTCCTTCGTTTCATCATTCCTATCATCATCATTGTGGTTTTTATTGCCCAATTTATGTAATCAAAAAGGACTTGAGTAATGAACTCAGGCCCTTTCTTTTTTTATGGATGACTGACAATCAATTCTAAAGCCTGTCCTTCCAGAGTCCAAGATTCAACATCACTTGGTAGGATAAAGTGGCTGCCTTTTTGGATTGGATAGTTTTTTCCGTCAACAGTAAGCTGACCTTGACCAGCCAAGACGCTATACAAGCTGTAGTCAGCTGTCTTTTCAAAAACAACTTTTCCAGTAATTTCCCACTTGTAAACTGCGAAGAAATCATTAGAAACAAGGAGAGTGGAACGCAAATCATCAGCTTTGATAGTTACAGGACGGCTATTAGCAGGCTCACCAATGTTTAAAACATCGATAGATTTTTCAAGGTGAAGTTCACGCAAATTGCCCTTGTCGTCCTTACGATCAAAGTCATAGACACGGTAGGTGGTATCGCTAGACTGCTGGGTTTCAAGAATCAAGATACCTGCGCCAATAGCGTGCATGGTGCCACTTGGTACATAGAAGAAATCTCCAGCCTTAACAGGGACTTTCGTCAGCAAGGCATCCCAGTTCTTGTCCTCGATTTGCTGGCGGAGTTCTTCTTTTGACTTGGCATTATGCCCATATATAATCTCTGAACCTTCATCCGCAGCGATAATGTACCAGCACTCTGTTTTTCCAAGTTCGCCTTCATGCTCGAGTCCATAGGCATCGTCTGGATGAACTTGAACGCTGAGCCAGTCATTGGCATCGAGAATCTTGGTCAAAAGTGGAAATACAGGTTCTGGACGGTTGCCAAACAATTCACGGTGCTCCGCATACAATGTAGCTAGATCTGTTCCCTCAAAGCGCCCATTAGCGACCTTTGAAACCCCATTGGGGTGAGCTGAGATAGCCCAGTATTCGCCAATTTTTTCACTTGGAATGTCGTAGCCAAACTCATCACGTAGCTTGGTTCCTCCCCAGATTTTTTCTTGCATAACTGATTGTAAAAATAATGGTTCTGACATGTCGATCTCCTGTCTGATTTTTCTCCCCTCATTATAGCAAAAAGCTAGGTCTTATTGAACTCTTTTTCCTATCTTATAAAGTAGGGAGAAGATTTTGTAAAAATAGTGAACAAATGTGCTCTACTCAATACTTGCACCATTGCTGGCAATGACATCCTTGTACCAGTAAAAGGATTTCTTCTTGCTCCGTTTGAGACTTCCATGACCTGTATTATCACGATCCACATAGATAAAACCATAGCGCTTGTTCATTTCGCCTGTTCCAGCTGAAACCAGATCAATACAGCCCCAAGTCGTATAACCAAGCAAGTTAACTCCATCTTGGTATATGGCATCTCGCATAGCCTTGATGTGGGCCTCTAAGTAGGCAATCCGATAGTCATCTGCTACATAGCCATTTTTATCTGGCGTGTCCATGGCGCCGAGTCCATTTTCTACGATGAACATAGGCTTTTGGTAACGATCCCAGATGGCATTGAGGGTGATACGAAGGCCAAGTGGGTCAATCTGCCAACCCCATTCTGAGGATTCCAGATAAGGATTTTTGAGAGAGGCAAAGACATTTCCAGCAGCTAATTCTTTAACTTCTGGATCCCCTGAGGCCACTCGACTTGCATAGTAAGAGAAGGAAACAAAGTCAACAGTATAATTCTTCAATAAGTCTAGATCCTCTGCCGTCATTTCTATCTTGATTCCCTCGCGTTCCCACTGCTTCTTGGCGTAGTTTGGGTATTCCCCACGCGCTTGAACATCAATGAAGAAGTAACTCTTGCGATCTTCCTCCATAGCAGCCCAGTAGTCTCTCGGATGGGCTGTGTTAGGATAGTATTGCCCTGCTGCCAACATACATCCCACCCTGTTCTCTGGGTCAATTTCGTGGGCAAGCTTAGTCGCCATGGCCGAGGCTACCAACTCATGGTGGGCGGCTTGGTATTTAACCTGTTCTTGATTTTCTCCTTCTTCAAAACAAAGCCCAGCTCCCATAAAAGGTGCATGAAGAATCATGTTGATTTCATTGAAGGTAAGCCAGTATTTGACCAAACCCTTATAACGGGTAAAGAGTGTACGACAAAGTTTTTCATAGAAGTCTAACATCCGACGATTGCGCCAACCACCGTATTCTTCAATCAAGTGCATAGGACAGTCGAAATGCGTAATAGTCACCAGAGGTTGGATCCCATACTTGTGACACTCCTTTAATAAATCCTCATAAAAGGCTAGACCAGCTTCATTTGGCTCTGCTTCATCTCCCTTAGGAAAAATCCGAGTCCAAGCAATGGAAAGTCGATAAGTCTTAAAGCCCATTTCCGCAAAAAGAGCAATATCTTCCTTATAATGATGGTACATATCAATGGCTTCTTTTGCTGGGTAAAAATAGCCCTCCTCAAAAGAAAACATCTTTTTCTGACCTGTGATAATGGCTTCACGGTCAGGTCCAATGGGTACCACATCGACATTAGCAAGACCTCGACCATCCTGATTATAAGCACCCTCGCATTGATTAGCTGCCGTAGCACCACCCCAGAGAAATCCCTCTGGGAATTGTAGTATTTCTGTCATCACTTTACCTCACTTGGTTTGATAGTTCTATTATACTAAAAAGGGGGCAAAAAGTTTGAAAATATATGGATAATGATGGTACTAATCTTGCTTACATGTACAAAAAAAGACTGAAACCAGTCTTCTTTTTAAATCAATGCTGTGATAGCCGTCACCAGACCAAAAACGATACCAGGTGCATTAGCAGCCGCAAGGGGGATATCTCTTTCTTTCTTGAAAAGACCGTAGTAAACCCATAGACTACAGTTGATGGCTGCAACCAAGGGCTGGATAAAGTTTCCTTTTTGACCAGCCAGGTTGTTCATAATTTGTGGGAAGTAAGACACGTACATCATAACAGACATGAAGGTCGCTACCCAACCCAAAACTTTCATTTGTTTTTCAGACATTTTCAAAACTTCTTTCATTTTTATGAATCATATTTTATAATCTTTTTTCAAAACAATCAAGACTTTGAAGCATTTGTTATGAAGATGTAAACTATCACAATCTTGTGATAAGAAAGAGGAAACAGAAAAAGACCGGATTGCTCCGATCTTTTCAATAGTTCATATTCTCACATTCTGTATTAAGAATAATTAAGGTTAGCTTCAAATGATTAAGCGACCTATTTCAGACGATAAAAATCAATCACAAGACCAGCAGGGCCTTTAACTAGTAGAGACTCCGTTCCCCAATCCGTTTCACAAGGACCGTGTAAAATCTCGACACCAATTTCTTTCAATCGTTGATAGTTCTGGTCTACATCCTCAACCTCAATATGAAGAATGATTCCTGACTGAAAATCTTCCAAAGGAATCAAATGATTTTGGGACAACATAAGACAATGACTGCCAATCGTGAACTGAGCAAAACTGTCATCAACATAGTCTGCTTTTTTATCCAAAATACGCTCCAATTCAGCACAGACTTGGGAAATATTTGAAACAATAATATCCAATTGATTTAAATTCATCTGTATACACCTGAATAAATTATTTATAGTTCCTCTATGATACTAGCTACCTTTCGTTTTTTCGTTTTCATATTATGTGTAGATTCATATATTTTATATATAAATTCAACTTGATTAGATAACCAAGAGAACATATTTACAAATTTTTCTTCACCAAATAGCTCTATCCCTGCATCTATCGTCATATAAGGAATACCATTTCCTATTTTAGAACTAAAAGTCTCATAATCTTCTTTTGAAACAAAATCCTTTCTATCGTTCTGATATTTATTCAATAGAATTAACAGTCTCAGACCATTACATAAATACATATCCTTAATATACAAAGAGCCATGATATTGTTCATTTTCTTCCTGATTCTCAATAGAAAATGTATTAAATAATGTTTTTAAAAAAGAGAGCATACCTTCTTTTTCATAGAGGCTAATAATATTTTGCATAACAGGTTTTAGAATAATGGAGTTCACTTTCTCACTTTGTAAATCAAACAACATATAAAAATATGAGTCTGTTTGAATTGTTGATGATTCTCTAAGCCATCCATCTAAAAGTTTTTCTTGGGTAGTATCAGGTAATTTACAAGTATACCATGCTGAAAAATATTCTTGAAAAGAGCGATGAGAGAATCTATATTCTAGTCCTTCTTTTACAAGCATACAGACAGAATGGACTAAATCTTCCTGAAAGTCATCAACATTAAAACTAAATTTATCTTTGAATTTTTCTTTCGCACTATTTATTAGTTCATGTAATCTTGTTTCGGAAAATTCATATTCTCCTTTAAAGTACGATTTAAAGCAAATGTAGGAGAATACAAGTTTAAAATCCTCACAACTTAAACCACTTCGTATATCTCTTACAAATGAATCTTTCGTAGCATCATGTACATTAAATAGAGTTACAAATGCTTCCTCGTAAAAATCATTTAAACGCTCAGGAATTGACGCATGTTTTTGGAATGTTAATAACATAATCGTCAATAATAAAGGATTAGAAGCAAATGATTTATATTTTTCATATAATTTCTTCTCTAATTCCTTAGAAAATATTGATTTTGCCGTTTCATCAAAATCAATCTTATTAATTAGACTCAACGCTTGTTCTTTAGTTAATGGTAATGACTCAAACTCACTAAAATCTGACCATCCTATAAATTCTGTTGATGGTCTAGAGGAAACAAAAACTTGGTTTGAGGCATACATTTCACAGAACTCCTTAATTTCTTTAGTAATAGAAGATTTCTTATCATGGTGAATTTCATCAAATCCATCTAAAAAAATTATGTAAGCACCTTGTTCTAAGCTATCGTCAAAATACTTTCTTTCCAACCTAAATCCATTTGATACCAAAGTTTTAAATATTAAATTTGAAATATTTAATTCTTTATTCTCTAAAGTATTCAAACTTCTTAATTCGATAAATACTGGAATAAAATTTGTAACTTCCATCGAATTTAAAAAAAGATGTTTAAACAATATTGACTTACCAATTCCACCAGTTCCTGTAACTAAAATTTTACTATCAATTTCTAATAAATTATTAATATCAGAAGAAGAGAGTGTTTGACCTGCATAAGATATACCTGTAGATTCATAAAAAGAGTATAGATCTTTTCTTTCTCTCCTATAAATAATAGTTTTTATTTTCCCATATCTGTCCTTTGTATTTTTTAGATAATCTTCATATGCTGTTCTGTATTCAATAGCTGCACTAGCATCAAGATCTTTAAAATAACTTTTAATTTTTTCCCAACCTAGATTAATTCCACTCTTTACTATATCAGTTGCTACACTAGTTACTATAGCTTTCCCGTCAATATCCATGTTAATCTCCTTTTTAATTTCACTATTAATCTTATTTTACCATAAATAAAATTTTCCAAGCAAATTTTTAATATGCCATAGGTCTATTATATCACTATTTGTAAAAAATATATGAATATATGTTATCTCAAGACCTTAATACGCAAATTTAAAAGAGTCTGAGACAAAAGTCTAACCTTAAATATAAAAAGCGAACAAAACGAGTCATCTGATACTCAGAATTCGGTCTTGTTCGCTTTTTTGTCTAATCTATCGATTTTTAAAATTTATAATAAGGAATTTCTAAAATTAAAATCTTTTTGTCCCAGACTCTTTTAAATAACAATTTTTCTTAGAGAAATTATTTAATTGCGCGTGATTGCAATCCTTCTTCTTCCAAGAAGAGGCGGAATGGTACGAGTTCTTCTGCTTCGTATTTTTCCTTGAAGGCTTTGATAGCTTCTTCTGAGTGAAGTTTTGGATCGAGTTCAAGCACTTCTACTGGAAGTGGACGGTGTTGTGTGATGTGGGCATCGATCACAACTGTCTTACCTTCTTTGTTCAATTTAACAGCTTCTGCAACAACTGCATCGATGTCTTCGATACGGTCTACTGTAAATCCAACAGCACCTTGTGCTTCAGCGATTTTCGCATAGTCAGCATTAGGGAAGTCACAACCAAACAAGTGTTTGTTTGTGTCTTCGTATTTGTCCTTGATGAAGGCATATTTACCATTTGAGAAGACAACGTTGATAACTGGAAGGTCGTATTGAACGTTTGTAATCACGTCTGGGTAGCACATGTTGAATGCACCGTCACCCATGATGTTCCATACTTGGCGATCTGGATTGTCTTTCTTAGCAGCGATACCACCAGGAAGGGCAATACCCATTGTCGCAAAGAGTGGAGATGTACGCCACATGTTCTTAGGTGTCATGTGAAGGTGACGAGTAGATGTTTGAGTAGTGTCACCTACGTCGATTGAATAGATAGCGTCTTGATCAGCATGTTTATTAATAGCATTGTAAACTTGGTACAATTGCAACTCACCCTCAGTTTTACCTTCGAGTTTGTTCATGTAATCACGCCAGTTTTGGTTGTTCTTAACGTTTGCACGCCACCATGGAGTAGATTCAACTGGGTTCACTTTGTCAAGGATGGCTTTCGATGCTTGACCTGCATCACCAAGGATAGAAGCGTCAAGGGCATGACGTTTACCAAGTTTGTATGGGTCGATATCGACTTGGATGAATTTTTCAGTGTTCTTGAATGCTTCGTAAACTTCAGCAAATGGGAAGTTTGAACCAAGGAAAAGAACTGTGTCTGCTTCGAAGACCACTTCGTTGGCTGGTTTCCAACCAACACGGTAAGCAGAACCTGTCAAACCTTCATAGTTCCATTCGAAAGCTTCAAAGTTTTTACCAGTTGTGATGATTGGTGCTTTGATTTTGCGTGACAATTCAGTGATCACTTCACCAGCTTTGACACCACCGTAACCAGCGTAGATAACTGGACGTTCAGCATTATTCAAGATTTCAACAGCTTTGTCGATTTCAACTTCGTTCAAAGCAGGAGCGATGAATGAACGTTCGTATGAACCTGAACCGTAGTAAGAGTTTTCGTCGATTTCTTGGAAACCGAAGTTTACTGGGATTTCAACAACAGCTGGACCTTTTTTAGAAACTGCAGCGCGGCAAGCTTCGTCGATTACTTTTGGCAATTGCTCAGCGTAAGCTACACGTTTGTTGTAGACAGCGATACCGTTGTACATTGGGTTTTGGTTCAATTCTTGGAAGGCATCCATGTTGAGTTCGTTAACTGGACGTGATCCAAGGATAGCAAGGAATGGAGTGTTATCCATAGCTGCATCGTAAACACCGTTAATCAAGTGAGTCGCACCTGGACCACCTGAACCTACTGCAACCCCGATTGAGCCACCGAATTTAGCTTGCATGACCGCTGCAAGAGCACCTGTTTCTTCGTGGCGAACTTGCAAGAAGCGGATATCTTTGTCTTCAGCCAAAGCGTCCATGAGTGAGCTGAGTGTTCCTGATGGGATACCGTAGATTGTGTCTACGCCCCATGTTTTCAATACGTTGAGCATTGCTGCAGATGCAGTAATTTTCCCTTGAGTCATAATGATAACTCTCCTTCAAATATTTTTAAAACTTGATAAACCCGTTTTCATATACTAATTGGAAACGTTTCAGCAAATTTTTACTCTACTACTTTACCACATTTGTTTTGGGTCTCCTAAGAATGTGCTCAGAAGTTTTTATTCTCTATTACAGTACAGTTTGAAAACGTTTCAGATAACTGTTTTATAATAATACTCAATCAAAATCAAAGACCAAACTAGGAAGCTAGCCGCAGGTTGCTCAAAACACTGTTTTTAGGTTGTGGATAGAACTGACGGAGTCAATGTCATATAGCTACGGCAAGGTGAAGCTGACGTGGTTTGAAGAGATTTTCGAAGAGTATAAAAAGCGAGCAAGCTCGCTTTTAGTCTATTTTACTAAAGTTTAGCATGAGTGAACTGGTTAATACAGATACAGAACTAAAGGCCATGGCTAGACCAGCCAGTTCTGGATTGAGAACGAGACCAATTCCTGAAAAGACTCCTGCTGCAATCGGAATTCCGATAACATTGTAGATAAAGGCCCAGAAAAGATTGAGCAGAATTCGATTAAAGGTTTTCTTACTCATATCAAAGGCACGAACAACTCCTGTCAAATCATTGTGAGTAAGAACAATCCCTGCTGACTCAATGGCAATATCTGTTCCAGCTCCCATGGCAATCCCGACATCCGCTACACTGAGGGCTGGCGCATCATTGATACCATCTCCGATAAAGGCTACTTTACCAGCCTCTTGTAGTTGATGAATTTCATGGGCTTTTTCTTCTGGCAAGACACCCGCAATAACCTCCTCAATGCCGATCTGGTCTGCAATAGCACGCGCCACGCCAGCATTATCTCCTGTCAGCATGACTGTTTTAAGACCACGTTTTTTCAACTGACTGATGGCAAGCTTAGCATTTTCCTTAGGAATATCTTGTAGTGCAAGCAAGCCTTTGATTTCATTGTCAACAGCCAAGAACACAACTGTTTTAGCTTCTTTTTCTAGTTCTTCTAGTTTTTCTTGATAAGTGCTAGAAATGTTCATACCATCCAGCATTTTAGCATTTCCAAGCAGAACTTGTTTTCCATTGATTTGCCCTGAGACACCTTTTCCGTGCAAGGCTTGGAAATTTTCAACAGTTTGAATCTCAAGTCCAGCTTCACTCGCTCTTTTGACAATAGCTTGAGCCAATGGGTGTTGGGAAGCTTCTTCCAAGGATGCTGCCAATCCAAGCACTTCTGCCTCGTCGCCAATGATATCAGTGACTACTGGTTTTCCTTCCGTCAAAGTTCCTGTCTTATCAAAGACGAGAGTTTTGACTTTCTGGATTTCCTGTAAGACGGTTCCATTCTTGAGGAGAACGCCCATTTTGGCACTACGACCAGTCCCCACCATGAGGGCTGTTGGTGTTGCAAGTCCCAAGGCACAAGGGCAGGCGATAATCAAAACTGCCACCCCATAAAGAAGAGAGGCCACAAAGCTAGCCTCAAGCAAGACAAGCCAAACCCAAAAGGTCAGAATCGCTAAAATGACAACTGCTGGGACAAAAATCCCTGAAATCTTATCTGTCAAATCTTGAATCGGTGCGCGGCTGGTTTGGGCTTTCTTCACAAAGTCCACAATCTGTGCCAAAACAGTCTCTGAACCAACTTTTTCTGCCCTAAAAACAAGCGTTCCACTATTATTGATGGTGGAGCCAATGACGGTATCTCCCACAGTTTTGTCCACCGGCAGGCTCTCACCTGTCACCATGGATTCATCAATACTGGAGACGCCTTCCACTACAACACCATCAACTGCAATCTTTTCACCGGGACGCACTCGAATCAGGTCACCTACCTTGACTTGCTCCAAGGGAACTTGAACATAGCTATCATCACGCAAAACTTCTGCTGTTTTAGCTTGCAAATCCAGTAATTTCTCTACAGCTTGGGAAGTATTTTTTCGCATTTTCTCCTCAAAAACGGCTCCCAAAAGAACGAAGAAGAGGATAAATCCAGCACTTTCAAAGTAAACTGGTAGCCCAGCAAAGAGGGCAACCAAGCTATAGAGATAGGCCACTAGGGTTCCTAGAGCAACCAAGGTATCCATGTTGGCATTGTGCTTTTTAAAGCTGGCCCAAGCGCTCTGGATATAAGGACCACCTGCCACTAGCATGATAGGGGTTGTGGCTAAAAAGGTCCCCCAATGCATAACTGGATGACTAATCGTCCCTGTCAACATCCCAATCATGAGGATCACAAGAGGCACAGTAAAGATACTAGTAATCCAAAAACGTTGCAAGAGGGATAGAGATTTTCGAGTCTTCTCAACTACGGTATAGCTTCCCTTTTGCATCTTCATACCACATGAGAATTCATGCTCACCCAACTCTTGAGGTGTAAAACGAATTGTCTTCTCTTCATCTACGCCGATTGGTTCCAAGATGCCTTCTTCTTCAAAAAGGATTTCCTTGTAACAGTTTGAAGGAGTTGTACGATGAAAGGTAATTTCAGCGGGAATCCCTTTTTGAAGCTGAATATGGGCAGGATGATAGCCTTTTTCAGCTCGAATACGGATTTTTTGAATGCCATTTTCTAAGTTTGCTTTCATAATTTCAGTCATCATTTCCTCCTACTCTACAATCATCTTACCGTGCATCATGTTCATGCCACATGCAAAGTCAAACTCCCCAGCCTGTTCAGGTGTGATTTCCACTACATACTGTTCCCCCATAGGCAGGTCCGCATGTACACCAAAGTCTGGAAAAACAATCTGATCCAGACAGGGTGAAGGGTCCTTACGGTCAAAGATAATGCGTGCTGGCACTGATTTCTTGAGAATAATCAACTCAGGCGTATAGCCCCCTTTGACCTCCACTCGAATCTCTTGGTAGCCCTTTTTTTGCTGGGCCTTTTGTTCAGATTTTTCAGGCTTTTTGAAAAACCAAAACAAGATAAACGCGATAAGGGCAATACAAATAATGGTTACAATGCTATTTAACATGACGTCTCCTTTACATACAATTACATTTTACTTCTGTTACAGCTCTTGATTTCTTCTCAGAAATCACAGCTTCCAAGTCTTCCAAGTCAGCCTGAGTAAAATCACATTCCATAATCAAATCAGCCAGCAAGTTCTTAATTCTACGGGAACAAACCTTGTCTTTGATATCTTGAACAAGCAAGTCTCGACTTTGATCCAAAGTTAAAAGAGCTGAATATACAAAGGACTTGCCCTCTTTTTTCCTAGTCAGGCACTCTTTCTCCACTAAGCGAGCCAAAAGAGTTTGAACAGTGGACTTGGACCAGTTAAACCGCTCTGCCAGAACCCTGATCAAATCGCTACTGGTCTGCTCGCCCTGCATCCAAACAATCTTCATAACCTGCCATTCTGCATCTGAAATCTGCATCAGCATACCTCCAAAATCTACATTTGTCGATTACAATAGTCAGTATATCTCAAAAATTTACATTTGTCAATTATGAAATTACATATTTCTAAAAAAAGAACTTTAATCATGTAACGAGAGATTTACAGTCAAATTTTACTATATAAACTATAAAAATATGCTATACTGTAGAAAAAAGAAAACAACCACTAGGGATGCGTAAAGCTGAGATTAACAACTGTTAGATCCCTTTGACTCAATCTAGGTAATGCTAGCTGATGGAAGTGGAAATGATGATGAGGACTACCTGGTCTTCTATTACTTTCCTGAAACAGACTAGCTTGTTCTTAAGAATGCAAACTTCAGTTGGTTGGGAGGTTTTAGATGACTTATTTACCCGTTGCTCTAACCATTGCAGGGACTGACCCTAGTGGCGGTGCTGGCATTATGGCTGATTTAAAGTCATTCCAAGCTAGAGATGTCTATGGAATGGCCGTTGTGACCAGTCTTGTCGCTCAAAATACCAGAGGCGTTCAATTAATCGAGCACGTCTCCAACCAAATGCTGGAAGCTCAATTGGAAAGTGTCTTTTCGGATATCAAGCCTCAGGCTGTAAAAACAGGGATGTTGGCAACTACTGAGATCATGGAGATCATCCAACCCTATCTTAAAAAGCTGGACTGTCCCTATGTGCTGGACCCTGTTATGGTCGCTACGAGTGGGGATACCCTGATTGATTCTAGTGCCAGAGACTACCTAAAAACAAATCTGCTTCCCCTTGCAACCATTATCACTCCGAATCTTCCTGAGGCAGAAGAGATTGTTGGTTTTTCGATTCATGATCCAGAAGACATGCAGCGTGCTGGTCGCCTGATTATAAAAGAATTTGGTCCTCAGTCCGTTGTTATCAAAGGTGGCCATCTTGAAGGTGGTGCCAAGGATTTCCTTTTTACCAAAGATGAACAATTTGTCTGGGAAAGTCAAAGAATTCAAACTTGTCACACCCATGGTACTGGATGTACCTTTGCTGCAGTGATTACAGCTGAACTAGCCAAGGGCAGAAGTCTTTACCAGGCAGTTGATAAGGCCAAGGCCTTTATCACAAAAGCCATCCAAGATGCTCCTCAACTCGGACATGGTTCTGGACCAGTCAATCATACAACTTTTAAAGATTAAGAAAAAAACTCTCTAGCTCCTACTTTAAGGGAATTAGAGAGTTTTTGATTAGGAAACAATGTCATCTAGCTTTGTTAAAAAGGCTTGTGTTTTTGCCTCAATATCTTCTGCCTGCATCAAATCACGTACGACAGCTACTCCAGCTATACCCGTGCCGATAAGTTGGTCAATATTCTCTGACGTCAGGCCTCCGATAGCAACTACTGGAATGGCGACCGTTTGGCAAATGGTTTTCAAGGTTGAAATCAGGGTGATAGGTGCATTTTCTTTGGTCGTAGTCGGGAAAATGGCTCCTGTTCCCAAGTAATCCGCACCCGATGTTTCTGCTTCGAGAGCTCTTTTAACCGTTTTAGCAGTGACACCGAGGATTTTTTCAGGACCCAAGACTTTGCGGGCAATCGAAACTGGTAGTTCATCGTCGCCAATATGCAAACCTGCAGCATCGACTGCTAGACAGATATCCAATCGATCATCGATAATCAAGGGTACCTGATAGGCATCTGTTATTTCCTTGACTTGTTTTGCCAGTTGATAATATTGATTGGTAGTGAGATTTTTTTCTCGTAATTGGATGATGGTAACACCTGAACGGCAGGCCGTCTCAACTTTTTCAAGAAAGCTTTCCAAGGAATCTTGGTAGCGATTGGTAACTAGATACAGTTTAAGTACTTTACTGTTCATAAAAGTCTCCTTTGATAGCTTCTAGCCAGTTTTCGTCTCTTTTTAGGAGAGAGAGTTGATTGAGAACTTGGTAACGAAAATCTTCCAATCCCATTCCTTGAACAAGAATTCTCTCAGCAGAGATATTGAGATAAGAGACCGCTAGGCAAGAAGCTTCAAAGGCAGTCTTTCCTTGGCTGAGAAAAACGGCTGTCAAGGCTCCAACCAGGTCTCCTGTCCCTGTAATCCAGTCCAATTCGTCACAGCCATTTCCCAATATTGCAACCTGATTCTCCGAAACGATGAGGTCCTTGGGGCCAGTGACTAAGAATGACATACCAGGATGGGGCTGACACCAGTCTTTCAAGACTTGAAGCAAATCCTCCGTTTCTTGGTCTTTATGGCTAGCATCAACTCCAACTCCATGGTGCTTTAAGCCAACAAGACTTCGGATTTCTGACATATTTCCTTTAAGGACCGTGGGCTTGTATTCTAAAAGATCTCTGACTAGTCCCTTACGAATGGGTGATGCTGCTACGCCAACCGCATCTACTACCATTGGGAGACAAGCTTGAGCTGCATAAGTAGCTGCCAGACGGATTGCTTTTTCCTTCTCAGCTGACAAATGCCCCAAATTGATGAAGAGAGCCTGACTTTGCTTAGTAAAATCAAGGACCTCACGGGAATCATCTGCCATAACAGGTTTGCATCCCAGAGCCAAAATGCCATTGGCCAGCATCTCGCAGGAAATCTCATTGGTGATGCAGTGAATTAAGGAGCTAGAGCTCAGAGGGAAAGGATTTGTCAATTTCTGCATCAGTCTATCCTCTCTCCAAAGAAATATCCTTGTACTTTTTTAAAGAATTCCTGCTTGATTAAAAATCGAAAGGCGAGGAAAGCTATGGCTGTACCGATCAAGGTCGCTCCAAAAAATCGCGGAGTATAGATAAACCAGCTGAGCTTTGCCGCAGATCCCGTAAAGAGAACCATGACAGGATAGGAAACAATGGATCCGATAATCCCTGTTCCCAGAATCTCTCCAAGGGCAGAATAGTGAAATTTTCGACCGTACTTATAAAAGAGACCTGCAAGGAGGGCTCCAAAAGTAGCTCCTGTTAGGGCCAAAGGGGGGATGCCTTGAGTAGACATACGGATAAAGGCTGTAACAGTAGCCATGACCAAGGAATAAACAGGTCCCATCAAAATTCCTGCAAGAATGTTGACTACACTGGACATCGGTGCCATCCCTTCAATTCGAAAGATGGGTGTAAGAACTACGTCAAGAGCAATCATCATGGATAAAATGGTTAATTTGTGAACTTGAAGTTGGTGGTTTCTCATTTTCTATTTCTTCTCTTTTTCTAAGGACTGCAAATCACTCGTCCAGGTTTGGTGTTGGTAAGCCATCTCCCAAAACTTGGCTTCCATGTGGACACTTCGGTGGAAGGCCTCTAGCATTTTTTGTTTGTCTGTCTCGTTGCTTTCTCGATAGAGTTGATTGACTAGCGCTTCTTCCTCTTTAATCTGCTGTTCTAATTCATCGGTGATATAGGTTTCAATCCACTGCTGATAAAGAGGATTCGGGGATGGTTTGCGATTAAGTGCCTTGCCCAAATCATGGTATAACCAAGGACAAGGCAGCAAGCTCGCAAAAGCAATGCCCAAGTTTGGTTCTGCAAACTGTCGATAAATATGAGAAATGTAATGATAACAGGTTGGAGCGATTGGATGTTGCTCCATTTCCTGGTCACTGATTCCTAATTCCTTGAAAAATTGTTGGCGGATAAACAACTCACCATCCACTAGACTCTGGGCATTTTGTTTCAAGAGTCTTTTCATCTTTTCGTTTGAAGTCTTATCAGCCAAGAGGTGATAGGCTTCTGAAAAAGACTTCAGATAGTAGGCATCCTGAATCAGGTAATAGCGGAAAATAGAAGGTTCTAACGTTCCCTCTTGTAACTGTAAAACAAAGGGATGCTGAAAGGAAGCCTGCCAAGCTTCCCTGGATAATTCCATCGCAATATCTGTAAATTTCATAATAACTCCTTTATAGAAATAGACTGGTTTGAAGCAATAAAAAGAAAAGCAGGTAGATTAATTTTGTTTTTTTAGGAATATAAAAGGTCCGATAGCCATTCTCCAAATGAACATGTTCGTCATATCCATGTGCAGACAGGGCTCTCAAATAGAGATGGCGCCATCTAAAAACTGTCATCAGAACCTTACTGTAAATCAAGGGCGACCAAACATGCAGTTTTTGGCCACGCAGTAAGCAAGCTTCCTTGAGGGACTTGACTTCTTGATGAATAAGGGGGAAGGAATTAAATACCACAATCAAGGCATAAGCCCATGACCGTGATAGCCCCTTTTGAGCCAAGTACAAGAAAAGCTCTTTTAAGGAAATACTGGAAACAAAGACAAGGCCGATACAAACTGTCACAAAAGCTCTCGTTCCAAGTATCACTGCCTGCGAAGCATCCCCATGTAACTGAATTGCCCAGTAATTAGCAAAGGAGGGCAAAATGGCGAGCACAATCATCCAAGCCAACATTTTAAATCGACGATAATAGAGCATAAAGAGGATGCAAAATGCGACTACCGAAAGATTCAGAGCAATCGAAGGAATGAAAGATGTTTCCAAGGATAAAATTAGAAAGAAGAGGCTGATAACTGGTGTCTTGGTTGCTACTTTGATCATACTACCTCACCTCCCCTAGAGTATCAATGTTCAGAGATGAGAGAGGTTTGCTGA